>JAYVTO010000011.1:0-15085 GCA_043788745.1 Acidobacteriaceae bacterium | reverse complement strand
CACTCCACATGACCCGCGCCGCATGACCATCGGATTCTACGCGCCGTTGCCGCCCGTGCGATCGGGGGTGGCCGACTACGCGGCCGCGCTTCTCGATCACATGCCGGATGCGCGCGCGAACCGCGATGGCGACATCAACCTCTACCATCTCGGCAATAACCTGCTGCACCGCGAAATCTACAGCCAGGCGATTCAACATCCAGGAGTCGCGCTGCTGCACGACGCCGTGTTGCAGCATTTCTTTTTAGGCTCCCTGTCGGAGCCGGACTACATTGAGGAATTCGTTTTCAATTACGGCGAATGGTCGCGCGATCTCGCACGCGATCTTTGGAGCAATCGCGCGCGCAGCGGAGCCGATTCGCGCTACTTCGCCTACCCCATGCTCCGCCGGATCGCCGAAACATCGCGCGCGATTGCCGTGCACAACCTGGCCGCCGCCGAAGCGGTCGCCCGCCATGCGAGCCAACGGAAAACGCCGTTGTCGATCGTTGAGATCCCGCATCTCTATGCTGCCCCCGCCGCGCTGCCTCCAACGTATGAAATCCCGCGGCTGCGCGAGCACTGGGGCATCAACCCGCGGACCTTCGTCTTTGGCGTGTTCGGGTATCTTCGCGAATCGAAGCGACTCATCTCGATCCTCCGCGCGTTTCGCGCCGCGCGCGACGCGCAGGCGGATGTCGCGCTGCTGATCGCGGGCGAATTCGTCTCGGACGAACTGCGCCGCGCCGCCGAGCCTCTTCTTGCGCAGCCCGGGATCCTTCGCGCGGGCCATCTGCCTGAGAAAGACTTCTGGCTGCATGCCGCGGCGGTAGACGCCTGCATCAATTTGCGCCAGCCGACGGCGGGAGAAACTTCGGGAATCGGCATTCGGCTCATGGGGCTGGGAAAGCCGGTGCTGTTCACCGAAGGCAAAGAAATCACCCATTTTCCGGAAGGCTCCTGCATTCCGGTCGACGCCGGACCCGCCGAAACCGCTATGATTTCGAAAATGATGCTTTGGCTCGCGCGATATCCCGCCCATGCGCGTGAGATCGGCCGCCGTGCCGCCGCGCACGTTGCCGAAGCGCATTCGCCGGAACGCTGCGCACAGGCATTTATCGAGACGTGCGAGCAAGCGTGCGCGCCGCGTCCGGAGGCCCAACCGTGCCGCTAGTCCGACCGCGCTTCGCCGCCTTCGTGGCGCTCACCGCAATCGCCGCCGCGCAGCCGGCCACGACGACAGGTTCGAGCAAGACCACGCCGCCTCGCGGCCCTGCCATCATTCGCGAACGCAACGTCCGCATCCCGATGCACGATGGCGTCCGCCTTTCGACCAATATTTTCCGGCCCGCCGGCGCCGCTAAGCTCCCGACGATCCTCGTTCGCACGCCGTACAACAAGGGCGCGGACCTGACGCCCAACTACCAGTTCTTCGTCGACCGAAACTACAGCGTCGTCATTCAAGATGTACGAGGCCGCTACGACTCCGGCGGCGAATTCGATCCGCGGCGGCAAGAGACTCCCGACGGCGACGAAACGCTTTCGTGGATCGCGCGGCAGCCCTGGTCGAACGGCAAGGTAGGAATGATGGGCGGGTCCTACCTCGGTATTACGCAATGGCGTGCGGCCGAATCGGGCAATCCGGCGCTGAAGTGCATTTTCGCGGTGGTCTCGGGCTACGACGATTACCTCGACCGCTACTACTCGCGCGGCGGAGCGCTGAAGCTCGGCCATCGGCTACTGTGGCTTTCCGAGAATCTAAAGCTCCCGATGTTTCAACCGAACTTCGCGTCGTTTACCAGCCACCTGCCGGTCCGCACCTCGGACGCCATGGCGACCGGTCGCGCCATCAAATTCTATCGCGAGGCCCTCGATCACCCCGCCTACGATGACTATTGGAAATCAACGAGCACGCGGGAGAAAATCGATTCGATTCGCGTGCCGGTGTTTCTCGTCGGCGGCTGGTTCGACAACTATGCGCAAAGCGATCTCGAAGCCTTCGCCGCACTGCGTAAACGCGGCAATGTCGTGCGCGTTGTCGTCGGACCCTGGGCGCACGACCCGTCCTACAAATTCAAGAACGTCGATTTCGGCCCCGATTCCGGCGCGCCGATTCGGACCTACCAGCTCGAATGGTTCGAACATTGGCTGCGCGGCGCGGGACCGGCGCCGGCCTCCGGCGCGCGCATCTTCATCATGGGCGAAAACCGTTGGCGCGAAGACGAAGTCTGGCCGCCGCCCGCCGCGAAGCCTGTCTCGTACTTTCTCGGCGGCAAAGGGCACGCCAATTCTGTGGGCGGAGATGGCGCGCTGACCAGCGGCTCCGCATTCCGTGGCATGCGGGACCACTTCGACTACGACCCCCGATCACCGGTTCCCACAACCGGCGGATCCGTGTGCTGCAACCCGGCCATCTTCCCGTGGGGTCCGCTCGATCAGGCTGCCGTCGAACGCCGGCAGGACGTACTTGTTTATTCGACGCAGCCACTCAAGAAATCCGTGCGTATCGCCGGTGTGGTTCGTGCCATTCTTCACGTGCTGACGTCCGCCGAGGACACGGATTTCACGGCGAAACTCGTCGATGTCCTTCCAGATGGCACGGCCAGGCTGATCACCGATGGCATCCAGCGTCTGCGGTATCGAAAATCATTGGAGGCACCGGAACTCGCCAAGCCGGGTGCTACCTATGCCATTCAAGTCGATCTCGGAGCCACCGCCTACACATTCCTGCCCGGTCACAGAATTCGCCTTGATGTTTCCAGCAGTAACTTTCCGCGCTTCGACCGCAATCCGAACACCGGCCGCGCGATCGCCCTAGAGACTGAACTTCGCGTCGCGCATCAGGCGGTGCGTCACGGCGGTAAGCATCCCTCGAGGCTGGTCCTGCCTGTTCTTCCCTAAAGAGACATCGGCAACAAGCCCGGGACAAGGATCGAGGTTGACGGGACGATCCTTCTTCGTTTCCAAGCCTTGATTGGGCTTGGTTATGGCCCATTCAAGGCGCTCCACGCCGCGGCGGCTGAGTCGGCAGGGGCAGACGTTCTGCTGACCACCGACGACCGCCTACTGCAGCGTACCGCGCGGAAGCTCTGCAACCCCCAAATTCTTTTGCACAATCCGGTATCTTTAGATTCAGGAGCAAGGACGATGATCTTCATCGACCAATTGACGGACGCGCAGCTTAAGCGGCATGCCCCTGATCTTCTTCAACGCGAATTGGGTCCCGATGGTCTGGGCCGGTTCTTGCGTCCGAATCGGTCCGGGATGGGTGACTACACTTGCGGCCGCGAGCAGTGGCAGAAGAATTTGACGCTCGATCAGATCATCGAGTCCATCCGCGAGCACCGTCAGCATTAGCGGCGTCGATGTATCCTCAAATTGTTCATCATGGCAATTCTTGACTATTGGCGAAGCAACCGGAAGATTGTTCTCGGACAGACAATCCAGCAGATCGTATCTAATGCGGGTGACGGTACGTTGCGCGATGGCAGTCCGGCGTCCCTTGAATTTCGCGAGTTCCTCACCGGAGTTCCAATAGACTCGCTGTTCTCCTACGTTCGCCAGTGCTTGGAAGCGCCATTTGCGAAGAGCGGGTCGGTCTTGCAGGATTTGGTGAATGAACTTGGACGCCGCCTAGACTTCGAAGTGGAGGATGGCCTCTACCAGGGTCGCAAGAATGCGATTGGGTTCGATGGCATCTGGCGGTTTCCCGGGGAGTCTGAGCTTGTTGTCGAGGTGAAGACCACAGATGCGTATACCTTCCCGCTCGAAACCACAAACAAATATCGAGAAGCGCTGATCGCACAGACTCAGAATCCGATCAGCCCCAATTCTTCGATCTTGATCGTGGTGGGCCGGGAAGATACGGGCGCTCTGGAAGCTCAGGTCCGCGGCTCCCGGTTCGCGTGGGACATCCGCTTGATCAGCGTCGACAGCCTTATCAAACTTGTACAGATTCGCGCCAAATCGGATGATCCAGCGACAGTGCGCCAGATCCATCAGTTGCTTCGGCCATTCGAGTACACCAAGGTCGACAAGATCATTGACATCCTCTTCACGACTGCGGCCGACGTCGAGAGTCAGCAGGAGGAGGAGCAGCTGGAGCCAGTAGCCGCCAAACCTGCGGCAGAGGAGACAACACCCCAGACGCAGGAGAAGACCGGCCGGGCATTGATCGAGGAAATGAAGGATCGAGCCATAAAAGGTTTTTCGGCGAAGAAGAGTATTGAGCTGGTGCGCCGCAGCCGCAGCTATTTCTGGAGTGCAGACAAGCACCTGCGTGCTTGCTGTACCGTTTCCAAGCGGTATGACAACGACTACCAGCCCTACTGGTATGCGTATCATCCGAAATGGGACGAGTTTCTTCGGGAAGGCGACGGCTACTTGATCTTCGGCTGCATGGATTTGGAATCGGCGTTTGCGGTACCGCAAAAGTGGTTTGCGGAGAACGCAGCCAACCTCAACACCACCGAACGCGAAGAGACGCGCTCGCATTGGCAAATACCGCTTACTACCCTCGACGATGGCAGCCTGGCGATCAATCTCACCAAGGTCGGCCGCAAGTACTCGCTCGAACCGCACCGGTTTCCGCTGGCGCCGCGCTCATAGTTTTTGTCAGCAGTCTTGTCAGCAACTCGCTCCAAATCTCATCAATCCGCCCGCGTACCCACCGCGCCCCGAACCCGCGCCAAATCATGAGAAGAGGGAGAAAAGAATTTAAGCCGGAGACTTGACAAGGCTGTTTCCAAATGCACTGCTGCGGGGCCAGCACAAGAAGCGGCTCTTTCATGAGGGAGCTCGCAACGACTGGCGCGCCAACACAACCGCTTCCTGCCAGCGGAGCGTGCGCGCCGGCAGACCGGCAGTAGAGAATGGCGTCGGCAACATTGCGGTCGCGCCATGCTCCCCGCGAAAGTAGGTATGCCGGGTTGCAGTCATGCTGGCCGTGCGCCCTAGCATTCAAATCTGCAATCAGCCGCGAACATGTCTGTGGAACCAATCGATCGTGCGCTGCCACGCCAGATCGGCCGCCGCTTTGTTGTACCGCTCCGGAGTCGCGTCGCAGTGGAAGCCGTGCACGGCGCCCGGATAGATGTAGCCTTCGTGCGTGACGCCCGCTTCCTTCAGTGCCGCCGCGTAAGCGGGCCAGCCTTCCGCCAAACGCTTGTCGAGTTCCCCATGCTGCACCAGGATCGCCGCCTTGATATTCGCAATCTGATCCTTCGGCGCCGGACCGCCGTAGAACGGAACCGCCGCGGCCAGATCGCCGCCCAGCCGTGCCGCGAGCATGTTCGAAATGCTGCCGCCGTAGCAGAAGCCGGTGACGCCGATCTTGCCCGTCGAATCCGGACGCGCCTTCAGCCACAGCGCCGCCGCTACCATATCTTCGGCCATCTTCTTGCCGTCGATCTTTTGAAATAGCTGGCCGCCCTTGTAGTCGTCGCCCGGAAAGCCGCCCTGCGACGTAAGTCCATCGGGCGCGAAGGCCATGAAGTTCGCGAGCGCCAGCCGCCGCGCGATGTCTTCGATGTGTGGATTCAATCCGCGATTCTCATGGACGACCAGAATGCCAGGCAACTTCGTCGGGGTCGCGCCGCGCGCATCCGCGCTCACCGGCCGCACGAAATAGCCTTTGATGCTGCCGTTACCCGATGGCGACGGCACCGTCTCGTAGGTGGCTTTGATGCGGTCGTCGTTCTTTGAAACCTGCTGGCCTGCCGCGTAGTTCGGCATCAATGCTTGAACGATTGCCGCCACCGCCAGACCCCCGGTTGCAAACTGCTTGACGCCTTCCATGAATTCGCGGCGTCCGATGTCGCCGTGGATAAATCGGTTGTACAACGCAATCGCGGCGGCGGGCAGTTTCGGGCGCGTGGGTTCCATTGGGGTGCAGACTCCTTCTGCGAGAGAATATCACGTGGCGGCCGGGCAAAAACGAAGCCACAAAAAGCAATCGCCGCGAGAACCGCCCGGTTACGGGCGAATCACGCGGCGACTGGCGAAGCCGTATTGGCTCCGGCCAGAACTACATCTTCTTGTCGGTGCTCTTGGACTTCTTGGTCTTCTTTTTCTTTTCTTTCTTTTCCATCTTCTTGTCGTCGGCGGCGAACGAGACAGTGGCGGCGCCGATAACCAGCGACAGGCCCAACATGATGCTCATGAACTTTTTCATTGTGGTCAAATCTCCTTGTGTGATTGGGCGATGCTTCCGTATCGCTCGATCAATCATGCCACAGCATCGCTCGAAAACCATTGTTTCGGGCAATTAAAATCGTTTCACGACGTTCCGTGGCGTGCTCCCAATCTGTAGTATGGTCTCCCAAATGCAATCGCCGCGCTTGCTAGCCCGATTCGGGCCAACCAGCGCGGCGATTGACGAAGCCAAGTAGAAGGCTTCCGGGCAAACTACATCTTCTTGTCGGTGGCCTTGTCGGTCGACTTCTTCTTGCCCTTCTTTTCCTTCTTCTCCATCTTGTCGGTCTTCTTCTCGTCAGCAGCGAACGTGACGGTTGCGGCGCCGAGGACCAGCGAGAGGCTCAGCATGAGGCCCATGATGTTTTTCATTGCGGTAGTGTCTCCTTGTGTGTTGACGATTGCAATCGCCACGTATCCATACTGGCATGCCGCCATGAAGGCACCCTTAAGGGAGAATTAAAATCTCCTCATTTCAGGAACCTTGCAGGTGCTCCCAAGGGTTACGCTAAGTTGTTGCAAATGAATTAGTTGACCATCAAAGAAGAGCCTCTTCTGCCTACGGAAGGCGGGATTTTACTGAGGCCCGAATGATTACGACTTCTTCGAAGGTTTGCTTTCGATCTTCTTTTTGAGCGCCGCAGCCTGCTTCGAATCCGGAGCCAATTCGATGTACTTTCGGTACGCTTCGAGCGCCTCTACGGGTTTGAAGTTTTTCTCGTACGCCTCGCCCAGCCGCAGAAACGCCTGCGCCAAAGTGGGGTTGTACTTGCCAGCCTCTAGAAACCGCGCCGAAGCCGCCGTGAAGTTCGCCTTCTTGAAGTAGAACTCGCCCGCCTTCAGCGCCTTTTCGGCTGCCAGCGGATTGAAGTCGTAGACCTTCGGCTTTAGCGTCTCGTCTTCCTCCGGTGGATCGTCGGGACTGGCAGGCTGCGCCTTTAGCTTCTCTTTCCCGGTCTCTTCGGCGGGCTTCTCCCCCGGTTGCGGATTCCCGGGGATTTTTTCGCCTGGCAGCCCGTTGTTCGGGTTCTTCTGGCGCGGCCGTTGCGTCTGCGCGGTTGCTAGAACCGGTATCAGCAGAAAGGCAAGAAGAATCCCAAGTGCGCGTGCCACAATCTCAGTATACGGCTGCTTTGCCCGAACCCAACCGCAAACGGCCTGCCTTCCGAATCGTCTGATGGCCGTCTGATCGCAATGACTCTTCGCGAAAAAGCCGCACTGCTGCCCCTGCTTCCCGGCGTGTACCTGTATAAGGACCCGCATGGCACGGTGCTCTACGTCGGCAAAGCCAAGAATCTCCGCAACCGCGTCCGCAGTTACTTCAACGAAGACAAGCTCGCCGAACCCAAAACCGGATCGCTGATCGCCGCGGCCTCCGACGTCGATTTCATTCAAGTCGACAACGAGAAGGAGGCGCTGGCGCTTGAGAACAACCTCATCAAGCAGTACAAACCGCGCTTCAACATCCTGTTGCGTGACGACAAGACGTATCCATACATCAAGCTAACCGCCGAAAAGTATCCGCGCGTCTACGTCACTCGCCGCCTGCGCAAAGACGGAGCCACCTACTTTGGACCCTATTTTCCCGGCAATCTGGCCCATCGCCTGGTCCACTTCATTCATCGGCACTTCAAAGTTCCGTCCTGCTACATCGATCTGAAGCGCAGGCACCTGCAGCCCTGCCTCGAGTTCCACATCCATCGCTGCCTCGGTCCCTGCGCCGGACTCGTGTCCGACGACGACTACGCGAACGCCGCCGGCAACGTCCGCCTCTTTCTGGAGGGCCGCATGAAAGACCTAACCGCCGGCCTTCGCGCCCGGATGCAGGTTGCCTCCGACGACATGCGATTTGAAGAGGCGGGCGCCATGCGCAACCTCATCGCGACCGTCGAAGAGATGGAGCAGCGCCAGAAAATGGCGTCCGCCGAAGGCGACGACACCGACATCTTTGCCTACTACGCCGAGCCGCCGCTGGTTGCCGTCAATCTCTTCCATCTCCGCAACGGTAAGATCGTCGACCGTCGCGAGTTCTACTGGGAAGATCAGCACGAATTCTCACCGCCCGAGTTCTTTTCCGCGCTGCTGATGCAGGTCTATCTCGATCAGCAGTACATTCCCGGCCTGATCCACGTGCCGCTGACGGCGGACGAAGAAATGGCGTTTGAGGATCACAACGTTTTGCAGGAGATCTTCACCGAAAAGCGCGGCCGCAAGGTCGAAATCGTGACTCCGCAGCGCGGCCAGAAGAAAGCGATGCTCGACCTCGTCGAGACCAATGCGAAGCACAGCTTCGAACAGCGGTTCCGCGTGCTGAAGCCGTCGTCGATTGCCATGAAGGCGGCGCTCGCCGACGCGCTAGGGCTCGAAAGCGCGCCGAATCGCATCGAATGCTTCGACATCTCGCACATCCAGGGCACCGACAAAGTCGCCAGCATGGTCGTGTGGGAAGACGGCCGGATGAAGAAGGCCGACTACCGCAAGTTCATCATTCGCACAGTCAAAGGCAACGACGACTTCGCGTCCATGAAGGAAGTGATCGCGCGCCGCTACGGGCGCATCAGGAACGAATCGATGATGTCCGGCGAAAGCTTCGAGGCGCGCACGAAGCGAGGCGAAGCCGAGCGAAGTAAGCGCCCCACGGGCGATGCTTTCGTCCCAATCACCGCCGTGGGGGAAACCGACGATCTCAGCACAACTGCCGCCGAAACCCGCGGACTGCCTTCCGGCATGCCCGGCCTTGTCCTCGTCGACGGCGGACTCGGCCAACTCCACGCTGCCGCCGAAGCCCTCGAATCGCTCGAACTCGCCGCTCAGCCGCTAGCCTCCATCGCCAAACGCGACGAATGGATCTACGTACTCGGCCAGGAAAGCGAGCCCATCATTTTAGACAAGCACTCCCCAATTCTCCACCTCGTCCAGCAAATCCGCGACGAAGCGCATCGCTTCGCGGTCACGTTCCATCGCACGCGCCGCTCGGCGTCTCGCCTGACTTCGGAGCTCAGTGAGATTCCGGGAGTCGGTCCGAAGACGGTCGAAAAGCTGCTGAAGATCTTCGGCAGTCTGGAGCGCGTCCGCGCGGCAACGGAGCAGGAACTAACCGACGCCATCGGCCGCGCCGTCGCGCAAAAGCTGAAGCAGCATCACTCGCAGTTGCCTGTCGCCGAGTAAGCACGACGATCCATCGTAAGGATGGAATCGCGGCCAGCCCGCACTAGCGCACCGGGCGAGGCTCGAACGCCGGTTCCGGCGGCGGGGCCGAAGTCTGATCGACGCCTCTCTCCTTCTCGCGACGCTTAATGACCTCGTCGATGATCAGGCCGCCGATGCTCCCTGCAAGGGCGCCCATTAGAACGCCATTCTTGCTGCGAGTCATCCCGCCAATCGCCGCTCCTACTCCAGCGCCTGCGCCGATCGTCGCTGCCGTCCGCAGCGGCGAATGCTCCGGAGCGCCGTCCGGACCTGCTACATGCTGATCCGGGCCGAGCATCCCCTTCGGATTCATGCGCTGCACCAATTCGTGGAAAGACTGCGCCGTCCGCAGCATCTCCGCAAGTGCTTGCATATTCAGTTGGTTGGAGGGGGGAGGAGGGGCCGGGGCGGGACTTTGCGCCGCCGCGACGCCAGCAAAACAGACAACAAAGATCAAAACCAGCGACTTCATGAGAATAGGCTACCTCGACTAACGGATGCGTCGACGCTGTCCCGCGTTACTCCCGGGTTTCATTAAACCTGCTGTATCAGGATCTGGAGTAGTTCGGTACCCTGCGCTCGCTGTACGGAATGCCTTCGCGGCCGAACCGAACGAAGCCAGATATATTCCTAGACTTATTAGATTGAATAAGTTACGTCGGTTCGCGCGGCACAATGTCGGACGCTTAACTTAATGCTACATTAGCACAATAATATTATTTGACAACATCACACTCATGTTATATATTTGTACCAGGTTGAGGATCTCAACCAACAGTTGCTTAACTACGAACAGGAGAACGACAATGCCTCTCATCCGATTCACACCATTCGGCGAACTCGCCGACCCCTTCCGCTTCTTTGATACGGCGGTCAACGGCCTCATCAACGAGCCGCAAGCGACTCGGCCCTGGATGCCTTCCGTCGATATTCTCGAAACGGAAAACGAACTGATTCTCAAAGCCGACATCCCGGAGGTTGAGCTCAAAGACATCAACATCCAGATCGAGAACGGCACGCTCAGCCTCCGGGGCGAGCGCAAGTTTGAGAAGAAGGAAAGCGGCAACGGCAAGGGCGGCTATCACCGCATCGAGCGCAGCTACGGCAGCTTCGAGCGGTTCTTCACGCTGCCCGAAACGGTCGATGCCGAACACGTGAAGGCCGAGTACAAGAGCGGCGTCCTCACCGTGACCCTTGCCAAAAAGGAGCTCGCGAAGCCGCGCCAAATCAAGGTCGCGGTCAGTCCGAACTAAACCAGTAGAAAGACCGAGGAACCCGTCAACAACGGGTGCCGTACAATACAGTAGCGGAGCCTGAAAGGGCTTCTCATGAGACACGGGGCGCGCTAAGCGCCCCGTATTTTGCATTCCGATTCAGGGAAACCGACGCAAAGCAGTATGAACACCCTCAAAACCACGTTGCTTCTCGGCCTGCTCAGCGGCGTCCTCCTCGCTGGCGGAGCCGCTCTCGGTGGACGCCAGGGCCTGGTCATCGGTCTCGTCATCGCCATCGGCACCAACTTCTTCAGTTACTTCTTCTCCGAAAAGCTGGCCCTCGCGTCCTACAGCGCGAAGCCCGTCTCTCGCGCCGAGAATCCGGAGATCTACGCCCGCGTTGCGCCGCTCGTCGAGAACCTGGTTCACAAGATGAACATCCCGATGCCGAAGCTCTGGCTGATCCCCGAAGATTCGCCGAACGCCTTCGCCACCGGCCGCAATCCGGAGCACGCCTCGGTCGCATTCACAGCGGGCCTGCTCGAAGTCATGGACGATGCCGAACTCGAAGGCGTCATTGCCCACGAACTCGGCCACGTCCTGAATCGCGACATCTTAATCAGCTCGATCGCCGCGACCATCGCCTCCGCGATCACGTTTGTCTCGCACATGGCGATGTTCTTCGGTGGCGGCCGCCGCCACGACGACGAAGATCATGGCAGTCCGATCGCCGCCATTCTCATGATGTTGATCGGCCCCATCGCCGCCGGAGTCATCCAGATGGCCATCTCGCGCACGCGCGAATTTTCCGCCGACGCTGCCGCGGCAAAGTACACCGGCAAGCCGCAGGGTTTGATCAACGCGTTGCAGAAGCTCGAAGGCTGGTCAAAGCGCATCCCGATGGACGCGTCACCCGCGACCGCGCACATGTTCATCATTAAGCCTTTCAGCGGCCAAGCCCTGATGCGCCTCTTCTCGACGCACCCCTCGACCGAGGACCGCATCGCGCGTCTGCGAGCACTGGCGTAATGGAAACTCTCCGCGTCACCCGCAAAGGCGCGGACCGCGTCCAGAGCGGCCATCCCTGGATCTATTCGAGCGATGTGAGCGATCGCGCCGCTGCCACGCCGGGCAGCGTTGTCAGAGTTTCCGACGGTCGCGGAAAGCTGCTGGGCGTTGCCCACTACAGCTCGACCTCCGAGATCACGTTGCGCTTTCTCGCGACCAAAGCCGAAGAGATTGACGCCGCCTTTTACGAACGCCGCATCGCCGCTGCCGCCGCGTTTCGCGTCCGCGCGGTCCAACACACGAACGCCTATCGCCTGATTCACGCCGAAGCCGACCAGCTTCCTGCGCTGATCGTTGATCGCTACGGCGATTACCTGGTCGCGCAGTTCCTCAATCAAGGCATGGATCACGCCGCGCCCGAGATTATCGGCGCACTGGTGAAGCTGTTCGAGCCCAAAGGCATCCTCGCCCGCAACGACGCGCAAGTCCGCAAGCTCGAAGCGCTCGATCGTGACGTGAAAGTCGTCCACGGCGAAGTGCCGGATGTGGTTCGGACCGAAATGAACGGCCTGCACTGGCAGGCTGATTTGATCAAAGGTCAAAAGACCGGCGTGTTCCTCGACCAGCGCGAAAACTACGCCGCCGCCGCGCGTTGGGCCAGAGGCCGCGCGCTCGATTGCTTCACCTGCACCGGAGGTTTCGCGCTCCACCTCGCCCGCGTGTGTGAAACCGTCGAAGCCGTCGATTCGTCCGAATCCGCGCTCGCGACCGCCGCTACGAACGCCGAAATCAACGGCATCGCGAATATCCGCTGGCGCGAGGCCGACGCCTTCGACTACCTCCGCGGCAGCACGATGAAGTTCGACACCATCGTCCTCGATCCGCCGGCCTTTGCGAAGACGCGCAGGCAGGTGGACACTGCGATGACCGCGTACAAGGACCTCAACCTCCGCGCGTTGAAGCTGCTGAAACCTGGAGGAGTGCTGGTGACCTGCTCCTGCTCGCATCATGTGAGCGAAGCCGATCTGCTGGAAGTTGTCGCGTCCGCCGCGCTGGATGCCGGAAAGACGCTCCGCGTCCTCGAGCGCCGCGTGCAGTCCAGCGATCATCCGATTCTGTTGACGGTGCCTGAGACGCTGTACTTGAAGTGCCTGATCCTGGAGCTGGTTTCGTGATTCCGGAGCTCGGGGCGTTGCATCCTCTGGGCCCAGACGCGCGATAATAAGGCTGTGACAATGGTGCCCCATGTAATCGTCAACCATGGCGAAGTTGCTGCGGCGGTGCAGCGGGCCGCGCATGCTTTGAAGCAGACCGTTGTTCGCATCCGGTACGACTTCGGCTCCGACTGGACCGGCGACCCTTCCATATTCTTCCGCGTCGTCCTGACGGATGAAGCAGCCAAAAAACCCAAGCGGACCGACATCGCAAATACCGTGGCACTCACTCTCGTGCGGGAGGTAAAGCCTGAAGAGCGTGGTATGCACTCTTATTTCAATTTTCGAAGTGCGGCAGAACAGGCCCACCTCAACGAACCAACCTGGGCTTGAATCGCAATGCCGTATCCCGCAAACCTGCTGGAGCAAGCAAAGCACCTTGCGAATCGAGAGAAGAAGAGGCCGCGCCAAGCCAGCCTGAGGCGCGCAGTGTCAACCGCCTATTACGCGATCTTCCACCATTTGATCCATGAAGCAACATTGAACTGGAAGCGACCAGGGCAGCGAGCGTTTCTTTCCCGGCTTTTTGAGCACGGGAAGATGAAAAGCGCCTGCGAAAGGCAGCGAGGTGATTGCGGTCGATTCATCAACTCGAATCCGCCTCCCGAGGCAGGGCCGTTCCTGGACCTAATGGGCAGCCTGTACAAGGTTGCGAATGCGTTTTCTCAGTCCCAGCAGCAGCGCCACAGCGCGGATTACGACAACTCCAAAGCCTGGACGCGAACTGAGGTTTTGACACTCATAGAGCTTGTTGAAGAGGCATTTGTTAGTTGGAGGCAAATCAGAAAAAACGACGATGCTCAGGCATTCCTGATTACCTTGCTCGGGAATCCCAAGGGCCTCTAGTTTTCCTGTGAGGCAGCATTTGGATGGCCAATCGTCGAGCTGAATACGCCGTGCGCCGCCGGCCATGTTTACGAGGGAGGTTTCGGCAGAGTACCTGGATTACCGGCCATTGTGCCGCACGGAATGAACCACTCATGATCTGCGGCTGATTCTCGAAATCTAGCCTCCGCACCGCGCCCCCAATCCCTCTCAGTTATTGCTGATCGTAGCCCTTCAACCGCCGGACCCAGATATTCCGGAACCGCACGTTGTTGCCGTGATCCTGCAGCGCCAGCGGCTCCTCCGCGCCATGCGCGACCCACGGAGCAACGATCCGATGCGCCATCGGCCCCACCATTTCCTGGCGATTGTGCAGCAGCACTCCATTCAAGAAGACGGTCATGTAGGCCGACTTCGTGAGCTTGCCGTCGACAAACTTCGGAGCCTCAAAAACGATGTCGTACGCCTGCCATTGGCCCGCCGGCCGCGTCGCGTTCACCAGCGGAGGCCACTGCCCGTAGATGGCGCCCGCCTGCCCATCGGCGTACGTCACATTCGTGTGCGAATCGAGCACCTGGACCTCATACCGATGCATGATCAGCACGCCGCTGTTGCCGCGATCCTGGCTCGCGCCCTTGACGTCTGGCGGCTCCATCCATTCGAGGTGGATCTGGCAATCGCCGAACTTATCTTTACTAACGAGGTCGCGCCGGCCTTCTTCGATGTAGCCGTCGATCACTTTCCAGGTCGCCGCAATCGGACCCGTCTTCGTCTCGTGCTGCCACTGCAAGAGATCCTTGCCCTCGAAGAGCACAACAGCATCCGCAGGCGGCTGTCCGACAACTGCCGCCGGAGTCACGGACGGCGGCCGAGGCCGATCGATATCGTGGACGCGCCACTTCTGCCCCGGTATGACTGGCGTATCGCGATAGCCAACGGGAGGCTGGGCGAAAGCAGGCGCAAGACAGACAAGCAACAAGACAATGAGCAGAGCGGTTCTCGTCATGGAAATTTCTCGAAGTCCTTCTGTAAGAGAATACAGGAGGACGACCGCAAATGCCCCGCACCCGCCTCATGACGGCCGTGATCGAAAGAGAAAGCGACTGGTTCGCAGCCCACTGCCCCACAGTCAATGTGGCGAGCCAAGGCAAGACCATCGACGAAGCGCGTGAGAACTTCGTTGAGGCGCTCACGATGTTCTTCGAAGATGCCAGTCAAGATAGAGATCGAGCGACGCTCGCACGGCGTATTCGTCATGCAGCTTGAGAAAAGGTTTGGGTAGGCCGACACAGCCCGGAAGTGCCTCAAAACTGGGTCAGCTTCCGTGAAGAACTACTCCCCACAATCTTATCCTCGCTTGCCCCATGTCAAAGGTCAGTCTTGTCTAATGCAGGATGAGCCTGAAGGAGGGCCTGTTTCTAACGCAGGATGAGCCTGAAGGGGCGCATGCTAGGGATTGATCAT
>JAYVTO010000010.1:0-33922 GCA_043788745.1 Acidobacteriaceae bacterium | reverse complement strand
CCTTCGGGCCGCTTTGGTCGCGGCTCGGATTTGGTGCAGTTCGCTTGGAAAATAGGCTCAGCAGCCGGGGCGTTGGCATCCCCGCCTTGAAGGGCGGGGAACGCGCGACCTTACGGTCGCGCCTCGACACGATAGCAGGCTCCGGAGTAACAGTGGCTAGCGCCATGACTCGACGTTTGTTAGGATTGCGCTGTAATCCATCATTGAGGTGTTCGTGTTCAAGCTCTTGTTCATTCTGTCTGCGACCGCCGCCTCCTGCCTCGCCCAGGGCTCCATCATCACGACAGTCGCCGGAACTGACTTTCTGTTCCCGCGCGGACCCATTGCCGGGACAAGCGCGCCTCTCGGCCAGATCCGCGCCGTGTTGGCCGATGGCAAGGGCAGTCTGTATATTAGCGATGCGACCAATTGCCTGGTCACCAAAGCGAGCACCTCAAGCGCGATCTTGTCGGTTGTCGCCGGCAATGGAATTTGCGGCTTGTCCGGCGACGGCGGACCTGCCGTCAGCGCCTCGCTCAACCCAGGGGCTGGCTTAGCCCTCGATTCCGCCGGCAACCTCTATATATCCGAAGAAGGCAACAGTCGCGTTCGTAGAGTCGACACCTCGGGCAACATCACGACCGTCGCCAGCGGCCTGAAATCGCCGCAAGGCATCGCGCTCGATTCCTTGGGAAATTTGTATATCGCGGACGCAGGAAATAACCGCATCCGCAGAGTAACGCCGCAAGGCGTCTCCACCGTTTACGCCGGAAACGGAATCGCCGGTTTCTCGGGAGACAACAACCTGGCCACGGCAGCCTCCCTGAATTTCCCGGTGGGCGTCGCGGTGGATAGCGGCGGCAACCTCTTGATCTCCGACACCGGCAATAGCCGCATCCGCCGCGTGACGCCGCAAGGTATCATCCAGCCTTACGCCGGCAATGGCACCGCGACCTGTCCCGGAGCGGGAGGACTGCCAACCAGCACGATCCCAGTGCCCCTCCCCGGCGGAATCGCCTTAGACACCGGCGGCAACCTCTACGTCGCCGTGGAATCATGCCACATCATAGAGCGCGTGACGCCGAATGGCGCGGCTACCAATGTCTTCGCCGGTACCAGCGGTAAGTCGGGTTTCGGGGGCGACGGGACTTCCGCGACGTCGCAGAGCACCCTACTCGATTCGCCCGCCGGCGTCGCCGTCGATTCCACGGGAGTCTACATCGCCGACACGAATAATCTGCGCGTTCGCAGCGTGGCGACCTCGGGCTTTACGGCGTCGATCATCGCGACCTTTGCCGGCAGCGGCACCTCCAACTTCTCCGGTGACGGCGGCCCGGCAACGCTTGCGAATCTATTAACCCCGTCCTCCGTCGCGTTTGATCCGTTCGGAAACTTCTATATTGCCGATCAAGGCAACCTGCGAGTCCGACGAGTAGATTCCAGGGGAATCATCACCACGTACGCCGGCAACGGCGCGCGCGGCACAACAAATGCCGGCGACGGAGGTCCGGCCGTGAACGCTCCGCTGTCCAACGTCAACCACATCGTGACGGACTCCCAAGGAACACTCTTCATCGCCGACGGGCCCTACGTCCGAAGAGTCTCGACCAGCGGCATCATCTCCACGATCGCTGGCGGAGGACAATCCTTGGCTGAGAACGTGCTCGCGACGACCGCTCGAATTAATGCCACCACCATTGCCTTCGACTTGAGCGGCAATCTCTACATCGGCGACTTTGCGACCAATCGGGTTCGCAGGGTCTCCCCGCAAGGGATCATCACGACCGTCGCCGGCACCGGTGCGGCGGTTAATTTCGGCACCGGCGATGGCGGTCCAGCGACTGCGGCGGCGTTCGTCGGGACCAACGGCCTTGGTTTGGCCATCGACTCGTTCAATACTATCTACGTGTCGGATCCGGCCGACTTTCGCGTCCGGCGCTTCACCGTTGGCGGAACGATCCGAACCTTCGCCGGCGGCGGCACAATCCAAGGTGATGGCGGACTAGCCACAAGTGCAGTGGTTCAACCCTTCGGCCTCGCGCTCGATGCTTTCGGCAACTTGTCCATCGCGGACGCATTCAATCACAGCATACGAAGAGTCAGCGCAGGCATCATCGGCACCATCGCAGGATCGCAGACGCAAGTTGCCGGGTTCGCCGGGGATGGCGGTGCCGCAACGCAAGCTCTGCTCAACCGGCCGGTTGGGATTGCCTTGGACGCCGCTGGTACCACGTTGATCGCGGACTACAACAACAATCGCGTCCGCAGGCTCGTGACCGGCCTGCCAAACGTAACGGCCAATCCGACCCAAATCACCGCAACGGGCATTGCCGGAGGCCCGTCGTTGCCCATCCGAACAGTGCAACTCACTACAACTGGCATTGCCGGGCAATCCTTCACCGTCACCGCCAACCAACCGTGGCTTTCCGTCAGCCCCTCCAGCGGAACGATTCCCGCGACCATCGCGATCACGATCAATCCCTCCACGTTGACCAGTGTCGGCACGTTCACCGGTGCGATTACCGTCTCCGTCCCGGCTCTCGGCCAGACCCTTAACATTCCGGTGACGCTGAGCACCACCAGTCAGTCGACACGACAGCTTTCGGTCGACGCGACCAGCCTCACGTTCGCGCTCATCCCAGCCGGGCCATCGGGTGCGGCCACCGTCACACTCTCCGGTGACGCCGCGCTCTCGTTCACAGCCTCCGCGACGACCACGAATGGCGGCCCTTGGCTCCGCGTAACGCCGACCAACGGCGGTGTTACGCCGAACACGCCGGTGCCTCTTACCGTCATCGCCACACCGGGATCGCTGGCGGCCGGTACCTATCAGGGCCGCATCACCATCACCGGGCCGAATTCAAACCAGACGTTCCTCATCGCGGTGACCATGACCGTCGGCACCCCGCGGCCTGTCGTCGAAGTCACCCAAACCGGACTGTCGTTCACCGCGGTCTCAGGCGTTAATTTCGCGCTCTCGCAACGATTCAGCTTCCTCAATTCCGGCAGCGGCACCATGCCCTATGCAGTGAGTTCGACGACCACCACCGGCGCCCGCTGGCTGAACGTGACCAACGCGAGCGGCATCATCAACAGACCCCTCACGGAACTGGTGAACGTCGACGTCGGCGTCAGCACGGCATCGCTCGCTCCCGGCACCTATTTCGGCCGCGTCCAGGTGGATAGCAGCACGGCGGCCAATCGCTCCAAGAGCGTCATCGTGGTTCTCACTGTTCTTCCGAGTAACGCAAATCCGGCACCTGACATTCGCCCTTCGGGCGTCGCCTTCACGGGATTCGCGGGGCAGTCGCCGGGTTCGAAATCCGTCGCCGTTAGCAACCTCGCGAACAAGCAACTTACGCTCGGTTCGAGCGTGTCCTACACGGGCCAAGTTGGTGGCTGGATCTCGGTGCAGCCCTCGGACATCAGTATTGGTTCCGGCGCTTCGCAGTCTATCCAGATCCAACCGAATTTCGCGAAACTGACCGCCCCAGGCGCATACCGCGCGATCGTCACGCTTCGTTTCGACGACGGCTCATTCCGCCCAATCACGGTTCTTGCGATCGTCGGGCGTACCGACACACTCGCCAATGGCGCATCGCTCGACGGCCAGGCCGGCGACGTGGACCGCTCCGCTGTCGCCAATTGTACGCCGAGCAATTTGTTCGTCAACGCCAGGCAAGTGCCCTTCAGCGGCGGCGGAATCGCGACCTTCCCCGGCGTCATTTCGGCCGAAGTATTCGACGATTGCACAAACCCCATCACCGATCGCCCCGCGCGAGTGAGAGCCCAATTCACGCCCGGCGTTACGCTCGACCTCAGCCCGGACGGCACCGGATTGTGGACCGGCACGTGGACACCCACCGGAACCGCCGCCAACACTGTGCTGAAGCTCACGGCCGATCTGTCGCCATTGCGCTCGGACACCTTCGAGGCTCCGGTCCTCTCGTTGGTGGCCGGGCCCGATTCCGCACCGCAATTGACGAATGCGCCTCTGCGTGCAGCCACGCTCACGGAAGGGCCTTTCGCGATCGGCGACCTCATGTTGCTCCGCGGCATTCGCTTCACCAAATCCACGACTGCGGCCACTTCGCCCATCCCCCAGACCACACTCAACAACACGTTCGTGCTTCTGAATGGCGTGCAACTGCGTCTCTTGTACGTCGACCAGACCAGGATCGTGGCACAGATACCGCTCGACGCAACACTGCCTTTCAACGCCCAGATCATCGTCAGCAACAACGACCTCGGTACCGATACCTTTTCGCGCGACGTCATTATTTCGGCCGTGAACCCGTCCGTGTTCGCGCGCGACGCCAACGCCGGGCAAGGGCAAAGCCTCGTCTACAAGATGAACACCGCCGGCAACGCCGGAGTCCTTGCCGACGCAAACAATCCCGCTCTTCCCGGCGACACCCTGATCATCTACGCCACCGGCCTTGGCGCAGTTGATGGCGCCGGCCTCGCCGCCAAGTTGCAGGAGTTCACGATTATGGAGACCAAGACGACTGTCTCCTACGCGGGCCTCGCGCGGCCCGGCAACTACCCAACCGGCGGAGCGCCCAGGGTTCTCGACCTCGTCGCCACCTCGCCCGAAGCCGGACTCTATCAGATCAACGCGACGGTGCCGGCGAACATCGCCGTCTCTCCGGACCCCAGCTTCGCTGCTGCCGGAAGCGCCGCCTCAGGAAACTTCGCGACCGGGACCGTGCCCATCGTGATTATCTCCGATGGCAGCAGGAGCGAGCCGCAAACCCAACCGGACGGCCAACGCACCATCGTCGTCTCGACCACGGTCGCCGCGCCAGTGATCTCATCCTTCACCGCGACGTCTTCGACAATTACCGTGGGCCAATCCTCGACGCTCGCCTGGACCGTCACGGGAGCCGACTCCGTCTCCATCGATCAAGGCATCGGCAGCGTATTGGCCACTAGCACGCGCACCGTCTCGCCCGCGACGACGACTACCTACACAATCACCGCACGCAAAGCCGGCCTTGCTTCCGTCACCCGCGCCGTGACGGTCACAGTCAATCCGGTTGTTAACCTCAACCGCCCCTTCATCGGCGCCGGAGGCGTGGTCACGGCCGCCGGCAGCACGCTGCAAATAACGCCGCTCGGGCTGGCTTCCATTTTTGGAGCGCGATTTACAACAGGCTCCGCGCAGAACTGGGATGGTGCAAACTTGCGCACAACGCTCAATGGCGTCTCCGTCACCATCGACGGCAGACCCGCCTTCCCGATCTTCGTCGGCCCCGACTTCATCAACGTCCAGGTTCCGGACGCGACCACGCGTGGAATGGTCGACGTCACCGTCACCAACGCGGTCGGCACCAGCGACCCCGTCAGAGTCCTGCTGTCGGATCGCGCGCCGGAGTTCAAGAGCTGGGGTGCGAGCCCCTACGTCGAAGCCACCCGCGACGGCTGCCCGAATCCAGCCTGTAACGTCGCGCCGCCCGGAACCGCAGGCCTTGGCTCTGCAACACCCGCCAGGCCGGGAGAGAACATCAACCTCTGGGCGCTCGGCTTCGGAGCCTCGAATCCGGCTATCCTCGCCGGCACAATCGCCGGCGTCCCGCAGAGGGTTCCCGTCACGGTGACCATCACAATAGGCGGCACGCCCGCAGTCTCACAGTTCGGCATGTTTCTGCTGGGCGTCGGCCTCTATCAGATCAACATCCAGGTCCCCAACCTCCCCGACGGAGAATATCCAGTGGTCGCCACGGTCGGCGAACAGCCGCTGCTAACGCGAAAAGACGGCGTCGCTCTGAGGCTAGCGATCAAGCGGTAGGCCCAGTGGCTCGTCTCGCGCGACTAACCTATTTGGCATCGACAAACGACTTCGGATCCGCCACAAACGCCTCGCGGCACCCGTCGCTCCCGAAGACGTAGATCTTCTTGGCATGCACGGCGTAGTTCCCCGGATTCCCCTGCACCGACCGCATCCGGGCGCACGATCCGCCAAACTGAATCTCATACTGCGCCGGATTCTTCTCGAACTCCGCCTTGTTCTTCGCGTCGACAAATTGATACAGGAATCCGCCGCGAGTTAACGTCAGCTTCGGCGATCCCGGCTTCTCGACATCCTGCGTCGCGAGCACCACCGGATCGTTGCCGTTCAACGCCAGCGTCCCTTTGTCTTCAGCCATCAGCGGCAGCAAAGCTACCAGAGCAAACAATGCAAGTTTCATAAACATCCTTTCAAGAGCAGTCCAACCGAGTACGAGGCGCCCGTCACTTTAGTTCGAACGCCTGAATCGTCTTGCGGTCGCGCACGAACAACTTCGTGCCCGACAGCGTCGGCGGCGTCCACGAAACTGACTCCACGACCTTCGCCTTCGTGAGAATTCCAACACCGGACACAGTCGGTTTCGCTAACGCCAGATTCCCGTCTTCGTCGAGTAAAATCAACTTGCCGTCCACGTGAATGATACTTGCGCGCGGTACCGTCCGATCCTGAAACACAACCTTGCCGGTCTTGACGTCGAACGCTGTGAACACTCCATTTTCGCCGTTGGCGCCGTACACGAAATCTCCAATGCGGACCGCGTTCGAGAAATGAATCCGCAGCTTGCTCGTCCGGAAAACATCCTCCACGGTCGTCGTACCGCCCGATTGCGTCAACTGCACGACGCGCCCGGAACCATTGTAGGAAGACGAGAAGAACAGAACGTTGTCCGCGCCGAACACCGGCATCGATACGTTCAGACCAAACTCCACCCGGTTCGGCGTACTCCAAAGGATCTTGCCGTTCTCCGGGTTGAACCCCACGACGTCATCCCAGAATGCCGCCACCAGCTGATCCTGCCCGCCCACGCGAATCAGTGTCGGCGACGATGGCGAATTCCTGAAATCGCCCGACGCCCACGCGAGCTTCCCATCCGCCTCGTGGAACGCCATCAGCGCATGCCCCGGACCGCCGACCGTTACCAGAATATTGCCGCCATAGGAGATCGGGCTGCACGCGTAGCCATTCACCCGAAGGGTCGCGTTGTACTCCGCCATCAGGTCGTGCGCCCACAAGATCTTGCCCGTCTTCGCGTCCAAAGCATGGAACTTTGCCGTAACGCCCGTCACGAAGACACGCCCATTCACGACCAGCGGAGCCGAATGCGGACCCGGCCCGTTCGTCATATCCTGCCCGCTATGAAATGGCGCATCCCAGGCCGTCTCCCAAACCGTCGCGCCCGTCGCGGCATCGAGCGCAACCGCCACTTCACGCTCACCCTTCCGGTACATCGTGAAGAGCTTGCCCTGATCCACCGAAATCGCCGAATAGCCATCGCCGAGCGCACGCTGCCACAGCCGCTTCGGACCGCCAGCAGGCCACGATTCCGCAAGCCCTGTCGAATCACCCGTAAAGTTGCGATGCGGCCCGCCCCATTGAAACCAGTCCGAATCAGCGCCGAGCGCCGGGAGACAAACGCACACCGCAACAGCCAAAGCGTATCGTGGCGAAAATGGCAGGGGCATCTATTTCCACTCAATCACAGCTTGCGCATACGAGTCTTGGACGTTCTTAACCGGGCTCCGCGCTCCCTCGCAAAATCTCCTCGACCGCCTGCACGATCAGCCCCGGCTCCGTTGCCGGAATCCCGTGACCACTCCGCGTTGCTACCCGCAATTCGCCCTTCGACGACCAACTCGCCATGTCCTGCTGCATCCCGTGCCACGCGCGTTCAAAGAGCGGAAACGTATCCTCCGGCAATGTCGGAAAGGGATTCTTGCGGCCCGCCCGCATGTGCTCGATCACAATCAGCGGCACATCCATGCGCCAATCCGATCGCGCCCCGCCCGTCAGCCAGCCGAGCCGCTGCATCGCCGCATCATCCCGCCAACCCGGACCGTACTCCGAATCGAGAACCTGCGGGCACACGCCTCCCAGGCGCCATACCTGTTCGTCGTGCGACGAATCGACGAGCACGATACCTAGGACATCCTGCGGAAAATGCACCGCCAGCCGCCGCGCATGCAGCCCACCCACGGAGTGGCCCACCAGCACAAACGGCGGCTTCATCTCCGCCCGGCCCATCAAAGTGAGCAGATCGAGCAGCATCTGATCGATCGACTGCGGCTCCGCCGGAGGATCGCTCAACCCCAGCCCAGCGCGATCGTAGCTCAGCACCGGCGTATGCACGGAAAGCGCCTGCTGTACCTCAGTCCAGGTCGAAATTGTTCCCCCGCCCCCTCCGATCAATACGACCGACGGCGGACGGAACGATTCGCCCGAGAGATCGTAGTGAAGGCTGCGGCCGGCGATCAAGATGGATGACATGAAGGATCTACGGAGTGCGTCACGCGCGACAGGCGTTTCAACGATTCCCGCAGGGTAACACGTCACCGTTTGGGCTTGACGGGCGCGGCCACCCGAGCCAACATGTCGCGGATCGCGTCGATCACGATTCGCGGCTGATCGCGGGGGATCAGATGATCGCTCTTTGCCGCTTCCCGTAATTCGCCGTACTTCGAACGCCCGGCCAGATCCACCTGCAACCCGTGCCACACCTCTTCGATCCGCCGAAACTCCTTCTGGTCGATGACGTTGCCCGGGCGCGGCACAAATGGATTCGGAAGATTGCGCCCGTGCTCAATGACAATCAGCGGCACATCCAAGCGCCACGCCAAGGGCTCCTCCGGCGGATAGAAACCGAGGTATTTCATCACCCCAGGCTTGTTCCAGTTCGGACCCCACTCGCGTTCAAGCAGCCGCGTCGACGCCTTCGCCAGCTGCCAGATCTGCTCTTCGTGCGAGGAGTCAATCAGAACGATCCCCGCGATCTCGTCCGGAATCTGCGCCGCCAACATTCGCGCATAGAGGCCACCGAATGAATGTCCTGCTAGCAGGTACGGCTTAGGCAGATTGGCGGCAGCAAGCAGCGCCCGCAGATCGGCCACTCTGCCGGCAGCCGTCTGGTTTCCCGAAGCTCGATCACTGGATCCCAGGCCGGCATAGTCAAAGCTGCAAACATGCGCGAATTTCGAAACGGCAGGCTGCACCAGACTCCAGGCATCCGTTGTGGCCCCTCCGCCTGCAAGAAGCAACGCTGTCGGCCCCGCCTCGGGACGCCCGCTGCAGTGCAGATACAGCTTGTGGCCTCCGATATCGACTTTGCGATCGCCGGCGCATAGAGCCGTGGCAATCAGGAGAAGCAAGGCACCCGTCCGTTTTCTCCTTGACCGCTCAGTCCACCACATCGCTCTTCGAGCGTAGCAGCACGTTGCATTTCCGGCGCTAGAATTGGGGCGAACGGCAGATCCTGGCCACCGGGATTCGCCGCCTCGCCGTCCGCGGCAAGTTCGCGATCAGGCCCCATCTTCGTTCCGTGCTTCCTCTCGGACTGTCTAACTTCTTGCGAAGTTCGTTTCGCCGCTACTGCGTTTGAACGCGGTGCTGAGGCCTTGGGGGGAGCTATCATTTGGACATGCGGTTTGGGGTTCTTTTCATGGGGGTGGCCTTGGCGGCCAGTTTGCAGCCGCAGGCGTGGGCAGCGGATTCGCCTGCCACCGATTACGTGGGCACGAATGCCTGCAAGACTTGCCATCCGGTGATCTTTGTCGGCTACTTCAAGAATCCGCATTTCAAGTTGATGGTGTCGGCGAAGGAAGACCAGAAGGCGCAGTTTGGTTGCGAGAGTTGCCATGGCCCGGGCAAGGCTCATGTGGAGGGCCGGGGGCTGAAGTCGGCGATCAGGGCGTATTCGGTCATGTCTCCGAAGGCGATTCTCGACGAATGCCTGCAGTGCCATAGCCAGACGCTATCGCGCGCCAACATCCGGCGCTCGTCGCATACGCAGCAGGATGTAGTTTGCACGAGTTGCCATTCGATGCACAAGCCGGTATCGACGAAGAACATGCTTTCGCAGAAGCAGACGGACCTTTGCTACAGCTGCCACACGGCGGTGAAGGCGCAGTTTTCGATGCCGTTTAAGCATCGGGTGAATGAGGGGTTCATGAACTGCTCGGATTGCCACAATCCGCATGGGGCGGCTGCTCCGACATGGCGGATGGCTTCGCGGCCTCGGATGGCGGACCAGCATGTCAACGAAGAACCTTGCTTGAAATGCCATACGGACAAGCGCGGGCCATTTGTGTTCGAACATGCGGCGGTGCGGGTGGACGGTTGCGAGAGTTGCCACAGTCCGCATGGTTCGACAAATGCGCGGTTGTTGCGGAGGCCGGTGATTCTGACGGTTTGTCTCGAGTGCCATAACGGGCTGGGCAACTTTGGCCGGCGGTCCGATGGCGTGTTGTCGACGCCGGGTTCCCATAACCTTGCGGATCCGCGGTATCAAAATTGCACGACGTGCCACATTCGAATCCACGGATCGAACGCCGATGCGAGGTTCCTGCGATGAAGCGCTTATGGTTGGCATTGGCGCCGTGCGTGTGTTTGTTCGCGCAATCGGCGGCCGATACGGTGGGCAAGCCTCGCGGCGAGGATCTCGCCGGGTACAACATTACACAGTCGTTTGAACTGGGATACCGATTCCGGAGCGCGGGCGGCGACATTGGCAAGTACCGGTCGGATGTGAACTACGGGAATGGGGTCCGGCTGCTGCGGAGTTCGCTTTCGGTAAATTCGAAAGAGGGTACCGGCGGTTTGTTCGATGAACTGCTGCTGACGACGCAGGGGCTGGGGAACGATCCGTATCAATACGCGAGTTTGCGCGTGCAGAAGAATGCGCTGTATCAGTACAACCTGGTGTGGCGATCGAACGATTACTTCAATCCGGGGCTGACGATTGCCAACGGGCTGCATCTGCTGAATACGAATCGGCGGCTGCAGGATCACGATCTGGTGTTGTTGCCGCAGAGCAATTTCCGTTTCGTACTTGGGTATTCGGGGAATGCGGAGAAGGGGCCCGGGTTGTCGACCGTGCAATTGTTTGAATCGCGCGGCGACCAGTTTCCGCTGTTCACCGATATCCGGCGGCAAACGAATGAATTCCGGATCGGCAACGAGATTCGGCTGTTCGGGTTCCGGCTGAATTGGACGCGCGGGTGGCAGAACTTCAAGGACGATACGCCGCTGTCGCTGACCTCGCCGAACGCCGGTGAGAATCCGGCGGATGGGACGACGCTCAGGGCATTTCAGCGCACGGAGCCGTATCACGGCAACAGCCCCTACTGGCGCGTGGCGTTGTTCAAAGAAGGCGCGAAGTGGTATGCGGCGAACGGGCGATTCACGTACACCTCGGGCCAGCGGGCGTTTGTTTTAAACGAATCGGCGCTGGGCACGGATCGATTCGGCTCGGCGGCGAACCGGCAGGTGTTGACGTACGGCAATGCGCAAAGGCCGGTGGCGACGGGCAACTTTACGCTGAGCGTGTTTCCAACGGCGAAGATCACGATCACGAATCAGACGTCGGTGTATCAGCTTCGGATGCAGGGGAACTCGTTCTACCGCGAGTTCAACAACGGCGATGCGAGCACGGCGCTGCTGCCGTTTCAGTTTCTCGGTATTCTCACGGTGGCGAACAGTACCGATGCGGATGTGAAGGTGAACAAGTGGCTGGGGCTGCATGCCGGCTATCATTTTTCGGAGCGGCGCATCCGGTCGATTGAGGCGGCGCGGCTTGTCGATGATCCGCCGTACACGACGAATGAGCTGAAGCCGGCGGAGCAGAACAATACGCTGCATGCGGCTTCGTTTGGGCTGCGGTTGAAGCCGGTGAAGCCGCTGACGATTGTGGTTGAGACCGAGATCGGGCGCGCGGACAAGCCGTTTCTTCCCTTGAGTGAGAAGAACTATCACGTGCTCAACGGGCGCGTGGAATACAGGAAGAAGGCGCTGCGGCTGGCGGCGTATACGCGGGCGAACTACAACACGAACTCGGTGAGCTTGTATGCGTACTCGGCACGGTCGCGGCAGTTCGGCGCGGATGCGTCGTGGGCCGGGTCGCGGTTCTTCACGGTGGATGCTTCGTACGCGAAGCTGCATCTCGACACGCAGGGCGGCCTCGTGTATTTTCTCGCCGGGGCGGAACAGACGGGGACTTCGGTGTATGTGAGCAATTTGCACACGGGGCACGTTGGCGTTCGCGTGCCGGTGCGAACGCGGGTGGAGTTCTATGCGGGGCTGGCGCACATTCAGGATGTCGGCGATGGGCGGGCTACGGCGCTTGGCTCGGGGGCCGCGGGTACCCCGGCGATCTTCCTGCGCGCGCAGACGTTCCCGCTGCGGTTCCTGTCGCCGCAGGCCCGGGTGTCGGTGAAGTTGCATGAGAAGATCCGCTGGAACGCCGGATACCAGTATTATGGTTATCGCGAGGAGTTCTCCGGGTTGCGGAATTACCGCGCGCAAACAGGGTACTCGGGGATCCTCTGGTCATTTTAACCTATGGATTTCGCTTCCACTCCAGTAAACGTTTCGGAATTGCTGGTGATGGCGCTTGGCGTCATTGCGCTGTATTGGCTGTTCCGGCAGAAAACCGATAGTAACCTCCCGATTTTGTACTACATTGCAATGCTGCTCTTTATGACCGTGACGGATCGCGAGATCCATCCGTACCTGTTCTACTTCGGGCTTGCGGTTGCGCTGCTGGTGCGGTTTGAGTTTATGAACGCGCCGATTATGAAGTTCGTCGTGGGCGTGGAGGTTCTGGCGTTGTTCCTGATTCTGTGGGAGAGTTTGGCGCACATTTTCGGATCGTGGATTTCGCTGTTTTGAGGCCCCCGCCCTTGACGCGGGCGGAGCTATATTGGGCGCTGTCGGTAGGGATGAAGTGAGGTCGGCATTTACCAGGCTACCGTTATTCCGGGCGTAAGTTCCCAGACGGCGGTGCCGGTGCCTTCGATCAACTTCGCTAATTCGGCGGGCGTGCCCGTGAGGGGCGGGAAGGTGCCCCAATGCACGGGTATCACTTTCTTCGCTTGGATCAATTGACACGCCAGCGCGGCTTCGTGAGGCGACATCGTGTAGAGGTCGCCGATCGGTAGGAATGCGAGCTCGGGCTTATAGAGTTTTTCGTAGAGCGCCATGTCGGAGAAGACCGTGGTGTCTCCGGCGCAGTAGGCGACGCGGCGGTCGGGGAATGTCAGCATGAAACCCGCCGCTTCCCCGCCGTAGATGAACTTGCCGTCTTCCAGGATTCCGCTGCTGTGCAGGGCGTGCGTCATGGTGATCTTCAACGGGCCGATTTTAATGGAGCCGCCTTTGTTGAAGCCGATTGCATTGGCAACGCCTTTGCCGTTGAGCCAAGTGGCGAGTTCGTAGATCGCGGCGACTGGCGCGGAGAATTGTTCCGCCAGTTTCAAGACGTCGCCGATGTGATCGAAGTGGGCGTGGGTGAGCAGAATGCCGTCGAGGCGCGCGAAGACGTGGCCTTGCGGGTAGGTGGGGTTGCCTTCGATCCAGGGATCGACGACGTAGACTTCTCCGGTTTCTAGTGCGAACTGATAGGTTCCGTGTCCGAGCCAGGTGATGTTGACCATGTGATTGATGAAAGCGTCTCCGGGGTTATTTTGGCACGTTCGCGTTGCGATCCGATGAGGGCGTTGCGCGCGCGGCGCGGTCGATGCCGTCCAGGTATTTCGCGAATCCGGGAATCGTGACCGGCATTTTTCCGCCGATTGCGATCTCGCCGGCGAGCGCCTTTGCGACGGCCGTCTCGGAGGTGGTCGTCGTACTGAACGCCGCGATGTATGCCGCGACCTTTGGAAACGCTTGCAGCAAGTATGGGCTTCCGAGCGAAACCAGAATCACCGGGGGCTTGCCCTCGACGAGTAGCTTGTTAACAAATGTTGCGAGGTTCTCCGGAAGACCGACCTCGCTGCGTGAATCCGATGCCGTGACGTAAGTCGCCACAACGATGGCGGAGCAGTCGGCGGTGGCTTGCGCTTGCGCCTGCAGTTCGGCGTCGAGCCATTGTCCGTCGATCGCCTGGGTTTTGATGCCGAGGACGCGGCGGCGGAGTTCGGTCAACAGTTGGAGGCCGTACGGCGAGTTGCGGCGTTCGGTGATCGCGAAGGCGCAGGCTCTCGCCGGGGCGGGCAGGGGGACAAGATTTTGCGGGTCGCGGACGAGCGTGACGGCCTTATCGGCGATCTGCTGGGCTTGATCGTAGGCTTCCTGCGAATCGAGAACATCGGAGACTTCTTCGACGTCGACGAGCTTCTTCTTGTGCAATCCGACGTGGGCTTTGGCGGCGAGGATCTTGCGCGCGCTGTCTTCGATGCGTTGCGCGGAGACGCGCTTGGTGCGATTCGCGGCCATCACGGCGTCGATGCAGGCTTGCGGATTCGGCGGCATCAATAGGATGTCCGCTCCGGCTTCGAGGGCGCGAACGCACGCTTCGCCATTCGAGATCTTCTCGCTGATGCCTTTCATGTCCATTGCGTCGGTGACGACCAAACCGCGAAAGCCAAGTTCGGTGCGGAGGAGGCCGGTGAGGATTTTGGGCGAGAGCGTCGCGGGGATGTCTTCGGATTCGACGGCGGGCACGGCCATGTGAGCGGTCATCACGGCGTCGATGCCGGCGGCGATCGAGGCGCGGAACGGCTTTAGCTCAAGCGCGTCCATGCGCTCGCGCGAGGCTTCCAGGCGGGCCATCGAGAGGTGGCTGTTGGTGGCGGTATCGCCGTGCCCGGGGAAATGCTTGGTGGTGAGAAGCACGCGGGCGTTCATATCGGAGTGCGCGCCTTCGATGTAGGCCTTGACGTGTGCGGCGACGTCGTCGGCGTTTTCGCCATAGGAGCGAATGTTGATGACGGGATTCAGGGGATTGTTGTTGACGTCGGCGACCGGGGCGAAGACCCACTGCACGCCGAGGGCACGGGCTTCGCGCGCGGTTTCGGCACCTTCGTAGCGCGTGGCTTCGAGGTCGCGCGCGGCGCCGTAGGCCATGTTGAAGGGAAACTTGGGTGTGTTCGCGACGCGCATGGAGGCGCCGCGTTCGAAGTCGGCGGAGATGAGCAGCGGAACCTTGGCAAGCCGCTGCATACGATTGAAGAAGGCCGCCATGGCGAAGGGTTCGGCGTTGCGGACGTTGCCGTGGATGACGCGATTCACCGCGATGAGGCCGCCGAGCTTGAGGTCGCGGACCCAGTGGTCGAACTTGCGGAATTCCGCGGTGCGGCGGCCGGGCGCTTCGCCGTAGGTGGTTCCAACGATCAACTGGGCCACTTTGTCGCGCGTGGTCATGCCTTTGAGCCAGCGGTTGGCTTGTTGGACGTCGGAGGAGGTCGCGGCCGGCTGCGGCGGCTTGGGCTTCGGTTTTTTCTTGGGAGCCGCGGCTTCGGCGATCAGGGCGCAGCAGAGGAGGGCGGCGAGGGACTTCTCGTGCATCACTACCTAATATACAGGCCGGACGCGTTTGCTCCCGCCGTTGCCGTTTTGGTCTTGCGATCATAAGGGTGAAAAGAATATCACGGCGGACTCATTGAGCGGCACGTTCGCGGCGCTGGTGTCGCGGCGCTGGCGGATTCGACCCGAAGTCGTTTGGACGCGAGGTAGCATGTCGTGTAGTGTCTGGAATTCCCGACCGGATGTAGTACGCGCGCCCTTAGGGTCGCGCCTCGGATGTAGCACGCGCGACCTCACGGTCGCGCCTCGGACTTCGCGTTGCTTTGCGACGCAGGAGGATTAGGCCTAAAGTTGCGGCTACCGGCCCAAGGGTGGCGGCCGGCTCGGGGACGGGATCGAAACTGCCGACATGTCGTCTGGGCCCGGGTTTGCCATGCAGGCAAGGTGCTGTTGTTGACAGGGCGCGCGGCGACACTGCGGCATCATCGACCTCCCAAGACTTCGGCGGCGTCTCAATCAGAATACGAGCGAAATGTTTTTTCCTACGGATACTCACAGATGGGTTCGGCAATGTGTTGATTGCAGGTTTGTTATTTCTGTGGATGCGATGCAGAAAAGAGGCTCGGTGCGCGCCTGGATCGGGCTACATTCAAGACTCAATGCGTCGCTTGGCTCCGATCCCACGAACGAAGTGTCCCGACCGGGACCAGACTTCTGAATCTTATGTCCTGGGCCGCCTTGCTCCGGCAGAGATAGCGGCCTTCGATGCCCATACGGGCAGTTGCACCTTGTGCGCGCATGCGTTAGCGGAAGCGTTTGAGTTCATCGAAGCGTTCCAAGCGGCGGCAAAGAAGGGGCCGACACCCCGGAAGCGGCGGACGGCTCCGGTGGTTCCGATCCGCCCGCGGGTCGCGAAGGGGCGATAGTTCGCGGGTGCGGTATTGCTTGCGTCGTTCGTCGCGAGGTGTTCCTGTTGGCGGATGGGTACGTCGTGACCTGGTGGTCCCCCACCTACCCGCTCTCGACGTTCGCGGCTTTCGACTACATGAGTTGCCTCACAGACCCTGGTTCCCATTACAATAGTGGATCGTTTCGTTCTGCATCGTGCGGCGGGATCGTCTGACGATGCAAGACTTCTGATTCGTAACTTGGGGGATTAACCGCTTTGGATCGCCGACGTTTTTATCTAGCTGCCATCTATGGGCTGAACGCTGTCATTGGCGCCGTGATTTCTATACCTGCCGCGATGTACTTGCTGTTTCCCGCTAAGACAAAAAAGGGCACTCCATGGGTGGAGGTCACCGACCTCTCACAACTGAAGCCGAACATTCCAGAAGAAGTGGTGTTCCGGCGGCGGAAGGTGGACGGCTGGAAAGTGGTCAGCGAGAAGACGACGGCGTGGGTAGTGAAGACTTCGGAGACGGAGGCGTTCGCGCTGGCTCCGGGATGCACGCACTTGGGGTGCGCGTATCACTGGGAGGCGGGGAAGAACAGCTTTGTGTGCCCGTGCCACACGTCGTATTTTGCGATCGACGGCAAGGTGATGACGGGGCCCGCGCCGCGGCCGCTCGACCGGTTTGAGACGAAGATCAACGGCACGAAGCTGATGCTCGGCGGTGTGCAATCCAGCGAGAAGAAGGCCTAACCATGGTGCGAAATATTCTCGAATGGATTGAAGAGCGCACTGGCCTGGTGTCGGGCGTCGAGCATTTTCTGGGCGAAGACATTCCGGCGTCGAGCGGTTGGCATCAGGTGCTGGGCAGCGTGGCGCTATTCGGATTTCTGTTACAGGTGATTACCGGAATCCTGCTGGCCTTCAACTATGCGCCGACTCCGGGCGAGGCGTACAACTCGCTGCGCTACATCGTGACGGAATTGACTGGCGGGCGCATCATTCGCGGCATGCATCATTGGGGCGCGAGCATGATGATCGTGGTCGTGGTGCTGCACATGCTCCAGGTGTTCATCTGGGGCGCGTACAAGAAGCCGCGCGAAGCGACGTGGATCGCCGGCGTCGTGCTCTTGCTGATGACGCTGGCATTCGGCCTGACGGGATACTTGCTGCCGTGGGACAACCGCGCGTATTGGGGCACGGTCGTGACGACGCAGATTGCGGCTTCGGCTCCGATCGCCGGACCGTATCTTTCGCAATTACTGGGCAGCGCGGGGTCGATTGGAGTGGTGACGTTTGCGCGGTTCTATGCGGCGCACGTACTGCTGCTGCCGCCGATTACGATGCTGCTGATCGGCTTCCACGTGTTCCTCGTGCGGCGGCACGGAGTGGCTCCGCAGCCCAAGGATGAAGGCGTTCCGAAGAAGAAGTTCTTCCCCCAGCAGGTGGCCAAAGACACGCTGGCGATTTTCGCGATGTTCATGATTCTGGTGGCGGCGGCGATTTTCGCGAAAGTGCCACTGGGGCACATTGCGGACCCGACGGATACGAATTACATTCCGCGGCCGGAGTGGTATTTTCTGTTCCTGTTCCAGACGCTGAAGTTCTTCGAAGGTTCGCTTGAGATTGTGGGCAGCGTAGTGCTGCCGACGCTCGCGATTGGCGCACTGTTCCTGGTTCCGTTTATCGATCGCGGAAAAGCGATGGCGGTTTCGAAGCGGTTCACGGCGTTCGGCGTAGTTCTGCTGGCCGGGATCACGTGGGGCGGGTTGACGGCGGCGGCGGTGCGTTCGACGCCTGCGCAAGTGGAACTCGATGCGTCGGGTCCGCAAACGTGGACGGAGTTGACGGCCGAAGAACTCGCCGGCATCGCGTATTTCCGCAACGAGAATTGCGTGTCGTGCCATCCGTTGGGCAAGTCCGGCGTCGGTCCGGATCTGACGAACTTAGCGATCAAGCGCGATGCGGCGTGGATGATCGATCACTTCAAGAATCCGCAGAGAATTCCGGGGTCGTCGATGCCGGCGATTGCTCTTACGGACAGGCAATTGCGGTCGCTCGCGGCGTTCCTGCTGAAGCTGAATGCGAAGAACATCGAAGGCCTCGAGAATTCGCCGGCGTTCGCGGTCGAAGCGGCGCTTCTATATCAAGCCAACAACTGCGGAGTGTGTCACCAGATCAATGGCGCGGGGATGAAGACGGGTCCGCCGCTGAACGGAACCGGAGATCATCGCGATCGGGCGTGGCTGGAAGGTCACTTTGTGGATCCACAGAAGTATTCGCCCGGGACGACGATGCCTCCGTATACGTTCAACGCGAAGGATATGGACCGGATGGTGACGTACTTGATGCAGTTGCCGAAGGCGAGCGGGGAGGGGGCGCGGTAAGCGTCGACGCGGAACAGGTCACTGCGTACACTGGAGTCAATTCCATGCGGGCGTATACGTTTCCTGTTGTTGTCGAGCCGGACGACGGTGGCGATCACGCGTACTGCCCGGCCTTGCGTCAATTCGGTGCTGTCACGCAGGGCTCCACGGCCAGTGAGGCGTTGAAGAATAGCAACGAAGTCGTCCAAATGATCATGGATGAACGGAAAGAAGATGGAATCGCGCTTCCGGATTAGCGAAAGCGAATCGCCGCCTCCGGAGCCGCCGGTGCCCCGCGCAACATTCCCGCAGTACTGAGATCCTCGTCTACGTCCGGCCAGTCAATGCCGTGGCCCACTCCGCTGATCGACCACCGTTGGCGCTGTTCCGGCGCGGGACACTGGCGTTACCAGATTCCGGCGTCGACAAATTGAAGATGCGAAGCCGAACGCCGTGCTTGACTTCCCACTCTTCGAGATCCTGCACGCTGTCCCGCGGGCCGTTATGCAAGCCAATCCGCAAACGAAAGGAGGTGTCGCGCGGCACCCGAATCGCGAGGTCGCGCGCAGACTCGACCGGCGCCGTGGGCTCGCCGAAGCAAACGATCGCCATGCCGTCGCCCGTTGGAATACAGATAAGCTCTTCCGCGGCCAACGCGTCGGCAAAGCCGGCAAGCTCTCGCGCCATCGATTGCAACGGTTGCACTGCGCGGTTCTGCTGGTCGGTAGCGAGAATGGAGTAGCCTACGCTGACGGCAAAAACGACGTGAGCGGGGCGGACTTTCTCTCGTTGGCTGTCATTGGGGCTGACCGCGGGTTGACTCATAGCGAGTATCAGACCCGCCCGGAACCCTTGGTACGAATCCCGTCGCCTGACGCTCGCTTGGTTTCGGCGCTCGTCGCCCGCTATCATTGCTGTGGGATGCTGAAAATCGGAACCGTGAAGTGGCAGGGCAAGTGTTCGCGACATCCGATGTTTGATCCGGAATCGGACGGCGCGGGTGCAATTCGTGGCGGGTGTTCACGGTGCCAGGATTTGCTTGCAATTTTTGAGAATCATCGACAGACGCTGAAGTTGATGCGCACGTTCGCCCCACCTGCGCCACCCCGCAAGAAGAACGCCGTGACCGCCGCCGACCGCCAGCAGGATCTCTTCGAGTCGCTGCATTCCGATGACGCCCAAGCCTAAGCTGCCCGGCGAAACACGGCACCCTATAATAAAGCTGTGAACGTTCGTCATTCTGTCTGCGCGCTCGATTGTCCCGACTGTTGTGCGCTACTCGTGAACGTCGACGAGGCGGAGCAGGGGAGCAAGCTACGCGGGGATCCGGAGCATCCCGTCACGCGCGGGTTTCTGTGCGGCAAGGTTGCGCAGTACCTCGAACGCCAGTATTCCCCGGAACGCCTGCTGCACCCGATGAAGCGGATCGGCGCGAAAGGTGAAGGGCGCTTTGCGCGTATCTCGTGGGACGAGGCGCTCTCTACCATCGCCGCGAACTTGCGCGCCGTGGCGGACGAGTTTGGTCCCGAAGCGATTCTTCCGTATAGCTACGCCGGCACCATGGGCTTGTTGAACGGCGCGGGCATGGACCGCCGTTTCTTCCACCGCCTCGGCGCGTCGCGGCTCGATCGCACCATCTGCTCGAACGCGGGCGGCGTCGGTTTGATGATGACCAACGGTTTCCGCTACGGTACGGAGCCGGAGCAGTTCAAACATGCGAAATTCATTCTCGCGTGGGGAGCAAACGTGCTCGGCACGAACGTGCACCTGTGGCCGTTTATCGTCGAAGCCCGGCGCAACGGCGCAAAGTTCTACGTCATCGATCCGGTGAAGAATCGCACGGGCGCCGCCGCCGACAAGCATTTCTTCGTGAATCCGGGCAGCGATCTGGCGCTGGCTCTCGGCATGATGCACGTGATCGTCGGCGAGAATCTGTACGATGCCGATTATGTCCAGAAGCACACCAGCGGCTTCGATGGCTTGCGCACCCGCGTTGCGGAGTATCCGCCGGAACGCGTCGAATCGCTGACCGGCATGGCTCGCGAGGATGTCGTCTCGCTGGCGCGCGAGTACGCCACGACCAAGCCCGCTGTGATTCGCGTCAATTACGGCGTGCAGCGCAGCGAGCGCGGCGGAGCGGCCGTGCGCGCGATTACGTCACTGGCGGCGTTGACGGGAAGCTGGAAAGACCTCGGCGGCGGCATGCAGTTGACCACCAGCGGCGCGTTTGCGTTCAACGTACGAGGCCTCGAGATGCCGGAATTGCAGCAGAAATCGGCGATCAGACGCGAGGCCCGCATCCTCAACATGAGCGAGTTGGGTAAGGTTCTAACAGCGGTAAGCGATCCGCCCGTGAAGGCGATCGTCGTGTACAACTCGAATCCGGCCGCCATCGCGCCCAATGCAAATCTCGTGCGCAATGGCTTCGTCCGCGACGATCTCTTTACGGTCGTGCTGGAGCAGTTCCAAACCGACTCGGCGGATTACGCGGATATCGTGCTGCCCGTAACGACGTTCCTCGAGCACACCGATCTCTATCGCGCCTACGGCCACTACTACGTCCAACTGGCGCGCCCCGCGCTGCCGGTTCCAGGGGAGTGCAAGACGAACGTCGAGATCTTCCGCCTGCTTGCCAAGCGCATGGGCTTCATGGACGCCTGCTTCGACGACACGGAAGATGACATGGTGCGAACGACGCTCGCTTCCGAACATCCGTTTATGGAGGGCATCACCCTCGAACGTCTCGATCGCGAACATTCCGTACGGCTGAATCTTCCGTCGCCTTTCTTGCCGTATGCCGATGGCGCGTTCGGTACGGCGTCAGGCAAATGCGAGTTGTCGCCCGAGGCTCTCGACTACACGCCGCCGCAGGAGTCGCGGCATGGCGCGCTAGCCGACGCCAACTATCCCCTGGAAATGGTTTCGGCGAAGGCCGACGACGCCATGAATTCGACCTTCGGCAATCGTCCTCATCTGGATCGGATAACGGCGCAGGTGGATTTGCACGCCGCGGACGCTGAGCCCCGCGGGATCTGTGATGGCGATGCGGTCCGCGTATTCAACGAACGGGGAAGTATGCTGCTGACGGCCCGCGTCGATGGCGTGGTGTCACCGGGCACGGTGCGCGTTCCGGCCGTGCGGTGGGCCAAGAAAGCCGCTGATCACGTGAGCGTGAACGTCCTGACGTCAGACCGGCTCACCGATCTCGGCGGAGGGCCGACGTTCTACAACTGCCTGGTGCAAATCGAAAAATGCGGAGACTAATCGTTGTCCTTGCCCTGTTCGCGCTGGTGATTGCCGCGCCGGGTTGCAAGCGAAAGAAGAAGGCGCGCGCGGCCGTGCCCGCGGACGACGGCAAGCTGGCGAGTGTTCTTCAGGTCGCCGACCCGCGTGCCGCCGTGCAACTCGTCCGCGGCTTTCATGCAATCGAGAACGAAGCCTGGCGCTGGACCGAAGGCAAGTTCGCCGTGTCGCTGCGGATTCCGGACGGTGCGGCGCAGAAGACCACGGTCGTCGAATTGAAGTTCGTGTTGCCGCAAGTCATTCTCGACAAGCTGAAGTCGGTGACGCTGACGGCAACGGCGGGTGGCGTCGCGCTGCCGTCGGAATCCTACGTCAAGGCCGGCGACTACACTTTCCGCCGCGAGATTCCACCGGGCGTGTTGAAGGGCGAGGCTCTGATCGTCGAGTTTGCGCTGGACAAAGCGTTTCCGCCGACGCCACAGGACGAGCGCGAACTCGGTCTGATCGTATCGTCCATCGGATTGCAGTAGCTTACTTCGGCGCGACGGCGCCGGCCGCGGGCCAGTCCGAGTCGCCAATTCGCTGGAGCGACATTTCAAAGGTCTTCATCGGCTCTTTGCCGGGCCTGATCATCTCGCCGATCTCCACAAACGTCCCGTTCTTCAATACCGCCGTGTAGCGAACCGTGGCGTTGGGTCCGGCCGGCAGTTCCCACACATAACCGTCGGCCGTGGGCTTGAACGGGAAGTCGCCAACCACTCCCATTGCGTGCGAGCGCATGGTGTACGCTTTCTTCGCGACATCGTAGGAGATCGTGCCGAAGGCATTAAAGCCGACTTTGCCGTCGGTTTCGTAGCCCCGTCCTTCGATGACTTTGACGGAGCCGTCGAGGAAAGGGCCGATTCTTTCCGTTTGCGTAATGTTGTGTTTCTGGCCGTTCGGCATCAGAGTCCAGGCGCTGCCACGCCAGACGCCGTCCATAAAGGACAGAGCGGCCATGGCCTTCTTCTGTTCGCTGATGAGCGCAGCCGGATCAGGCCGTTGGGCATAGGCTGCGGAGAGTAGAAGGAAGAAGACTGCAAATCGACGTTGGTTCATGTAGATTGCCTTATCGAGGCGCGGCTTGGGCTCCCGATCCGAAGAGTATGCGACGTTTTTCCGCCTCATGGGGTAACGAGGGGTGACGCCGCGATTGACGTTACCGCGCTGCTTTTACGATCCGGTCTGATTTGTTGAGGGTCGAAGCCCGGATCTATTCGTTGAGGGTCGAAGCCCGGATCTAAGAGATACTCGTCACAGGCATTCGATGTTGACCTTATTCGTTCTCTTGTTGGCGTTTCTCCCAGGCCTCGCCGCAGATTCGCGGATCGTCGTTGTGGTCGCGCATCGCGGTGAGCATCTTCGGCACACCGAGAATTCGCTCGCCGCGTTTCAAGCCGCCGCCGATGCTGGGGTCGACTACTTCGAATGCGACGTGCGCACGACCAAAGACGGCAGGCTCGTGCTGATGCACGACAGCCGAGTCGACCGCACTACCAACGCTTCCGGCCTGGTTTCTGAGATGACGCTCGACGAAGTCCGCGCGCTCTCTCTCAAAGGGCCGCGCGCGGATGTGCCTGCGTCTCCGGGTCCCGTGCCGACCTTCGACGAAGCCCTCGCATTGGCGCACAAGGCTGGCATCGGAATCTACGTCGACGTGAAGTCGGCCTCGGCAGCCGCCTTGGTGGAGGCCATTGCGAAGCACAATATGCAGGATCGCGTGGTGATCTACGCCGGCAAACGCCTGCTATTGGAGATCGCCGCACTGGCTCCCGCCATGAAAGCGATGCCCGAGGCGCGAAACGCGGACGTGCTTCGCGATCTGCTCGACAGCCTTTCGCTGAAGGTGGTCGCGTTCGACGCGGGCGATTTCAAGGATGAGCTAATCGCCGCGACGCACGCCCGCAAGGCGCTCGTTTACGTCGATCGGTTAGGTGCGGCGGACAACGAGGCGGCCTGGGACGACGCAGTCCGGCGCGGCGCCGACGGGATTCAGACAGATCATCCGGCGGAGTTGGTAGCCTTCCTGAAGTCGCGCGGTTTACGCTAATTCGATTTGCTCCGCGCGCGGAGTCGGGTAATTCGCAAGCGCCGAGTGCCTCGCGAAAGAAGTGCTGCAAGTCCTGCTTACGCGAACTCTACCTTCTCGTACACGTCCTGAAGTGCAATGCGGCAATCGACCGACTGGAGTTCGACAATGTCTTGCATTCCCGTGAGCGCAGTAAGAAGCCACCGTCCATCCGGCTGTCGAGTGAACAGTTCCACACTGACACGATCGGCTGAGAGAAGCAGGTATTCGCTGAGGGATTCGAGCTTGCGATATTGCTCGAACTTGAGCCCGCGATCGTAGGCCTCCGTCGATTTCGACAGAACTTCGACGATCAGGTTCGAATTGAGCAGCGTGTCGCGCCCGTCGTCGAGGAAGCGCGGTTCGCCGCACACCGCGGTGACGTCGGGGTACGTGTAAAGGCCATCTTCGCTAACCCGAACGCGCATCTCTGACATATATACCCGGCACGGTCGCGCGCGAAACTGCGGATGTAGCGCCGCGTACAGGTTTCCTGCGACGAGCGCGTTCTGCTCGCGCCCCCCTGCCATCGCGAACATCTCGCCGTTGAAATACTCGCTCTTGTATTCGGCGATGCGTTCGATCGCAGGTACTCGTCGGGCGTGAGCAAGGGCTTCGGCTGCGTGGACATAATCTTCGCCTTGACTCAACGTAGCATGGCGCCGCACGCGCCGCGCCTGCGCGATACGCTACGATCTCCAATTGAGCCTCCTCTCCCTATGACGCCGCCCAATTCGCCGGCGCGCAGCGCGGCTACCCGCATTCTGCTTTGGGCGCTGCCTCCGCTCGTTTGCCTGGCCGCTTTCTATCCTGCATTCCAGGTCTGGTTCCTGCGCGATGATTTTCGCTGGCTCGGATTGCGTCACCTCATGGCCGAGTCGGCCACGCCGCTAGCGACCATGTTCGCGCCCTACGCGCAGGGAACGATTCGCGCGCTCAGTGAACGCCTCTTCTTCGTTGGCCTGTCGAGCCTCTTCGACCTAGACGCGATTCCGTTTCGCGCCTGTGTCTTTCTGACGCAATTCGCCAACCTCGCGATGATGGCGCGTCTCGGCGCAAGACTCTCGGGCCTCCGCGCCGCCGGATGCGTCGCCGCGTGCGCGTGGGCTCTGTCGCCGCGACTCGCCGTGCCCATGTATTGGACATCGGCGTACAACCAGATCCTCTGCGCCTTCTTTATCCTTGCGGCGCTGACCTGTTTGGATCGCTATCTCGAAACCGGCAAGGCGAAGTGGCTCGTCGCGCAGTATGCCGCGTTCCTGCTGTCGTTTGGAGCGCTCGAGCTGGGCGTCGTGTACCCCGCCGCGGCCACATTGTGGATATGGATCGTGTCTCGCCGCGGGGCGTCGTCCGCGCGCTGGCGGACGACGCTGCCGCTGTGGATCGCCGCGACCGCATTTGCCGCGGCGCAACTGCTGCTGATTCCGAAGTCGGCGTCGCCCACCTATCAGCTCTTCTTTGATGCGCGCATGATTCCAAATCTCGCCACTTACTCCCTCTGGGTGATGGGTCCCAGCCGCATGGGTGAGATGATCGACGAATCCCTGCGCGTGTCCGGCTTCTTGATCGCGGGAGCCCTCCTGCTAGCTCTCCTGCTGTTCGCGTTCCAAAAGCGCAGCGCGCCGATTGCATTTTGCATTGCGTGGTTCGCCGCGTTTCTCGCGCCCGTGTTGCCGCTTGCGAATCACGTGTCGGATTACTATCTGGCCATCCCTGCGATCGGCGTTTGCTGGCTGATCGGTTGGATGCTGACCGATTGGTGCAGCCGCGGCACTACCTGGAAAGCACTTGCCATCGCTCTCGGAGCCTCCGTTGCGATCGGTTCGGTCTGGGAAAATCGCGAGACGACCCTCTACTACGCGGGCCACTCCGGACGGATGCAACGCGTGGTGCGCGCGGTCACGGCGGCGCATCGCGCCGCGCCTGCGAAGATCATTCTGCTGGGCGGCGTCGACCGCGATCTCTACGCCGTCGCGTTCGACGATGAGCCCTTCTACGCCGCGGGCGCCGCCGTTTCTTCGGGCCAGCCGCTCGTGTTTCTCACGCCGGGATCGGAAGCGGGCCTGCAAGCCGAATTCCCCGGTGTCTCGCGCTACGTCTTCTCCGCCGATCGCGCAGCAACCGCGCTCGAGAACCGGCAGGCAATCGTGTTTCAAGTCACCGGCGAATCGATTCGAGAGGTCACGGCCGCCTATCGTGCCATCGCACAATCGCAACGCGCCGCGATGCGCCGAACGTCAATCGAGCTGGGCGACTCGAGCGCGGCGGATCTGCTCGGCTCCGGTTGGTATCCCGCCGAGAAAGGGTTTCGCTGGATGGCGAAGGCCGCCAGCGCGCGACTGGCTGGTCCGCAAACGGCGCAGCAGCGGCTGCACATCGATGGATTTGTGCCGGCGGGCGCGCTCGCGAACGGACCACTAACGCTACTCATCAAGGTCGACGCCAAGCCCGCCGGCGCCCTCCGCATCGATACGCCGGATTCGCTCTTGACAGCGGACTTCGCGCTGCCGCAAGCGGCGATCGGCCAACGCGAGATTACGATTACCCTCGAAGTCAGCCGAACGTTTCGCCCACCCGGCGACCCGCGCGAGTTGGGCTTGATTCTCTCGAAACTCGCGATCCGTTAGGCGCTCGTGTCTTTCTTGCCGTCCGGCACGATCGTCTTTCCGGCGCGCAACATTTCGTCGATGTCGCCAAGCTGATCGCTCAACAAATTCATCTTGCGCGCCAGGCCCTGGATGTCCGACGCCGCGCGCTTGTTCACATCGAAGTCGAGCTCGCCGCGCAGGCGGTCTTTCGTATCCTGCCGGTTCTGGCTCATCATGATGACCGGCGCTTGAATTGCAGCGAGCATCGACAAAAACAGATTCAGCAGGATGAACGGATACGGATCCCACGCCCGCCCGCCGAGCAGGATATTGATCAACGTATAGACGGTCAAAATGGCGCCGAAGGTGATGATGAACCTCCACGAACCGCCGAACCGCGCAACGGCGTCGGCGAGCCTGTCGCCGAACGTCGACTCCTCTTCGATCATATCGTTCGGATTACGGTTCGTTCGCGCGCGCACCAAGTGTTGCGACGCGTGGAACTGCTTGCCCAGCACCGTCAGCATATCCATGCCCGCCATCGGCTTTCGCTGCAAGAGCACCGCGATGTCGTTGCGATCAATCTCGATGCACACCGACTCTTCCATCGCAAGTGCCCCGGTTTGGTGCGGCATGCCGTCCAGCATGGAAGCGAAGCCGAAGAACTCTCCCATCATCGGCTCGTCGACAAGCACCTCCTGCTGATCCTCGTCGATCGTCGTGATCCGAACGCCGCCCGATACCAACACGTAGCCAATGCCGCCCGTGTCGCCCATCTTGTAGATCCGCTGTCTGGCTGCGAACGTCTTGAGTTCAACCTGGCTCGCCAGCACCGCCGTCTCGTCGTCATCGAGAAGGGCGAAGAGGGGAACATTCTTGAGAACATCGGGATTGCACGACATCGATCACCTCACAAAGAACAGAGCGGGTTCAGACCCTCCTAGAGGATTCCACACCGGAGGGCCGCGCGACAAGCTGACATGCCGCGGCTAGTATATACTGTCAGTATAGACTTGAGACATTCGGAGTCCTTGCTGAAGACTGCCAAACTCTTTCGGAACGGCCAAAGTCAAGCGGTTCGGCTGCCTCGTGAATTCCGCATGGAGGGCAATGAGGTGCAGATCCGCAAGGTCGGGAACGCCGTAATTCTTTTGCCAATGGAGCGAGCCTGGGATTCGCTCATCGAAAGTCTTGCTCTCTTCACGCCCGACTTTGCCGCCGCTCGTGTGCAGCCCGTCCCGCAGAAGAGGAAGAATCCGTTTCGGTGAAGTACGTTCTTGACACGGACATCTGCATCGAGCTGATTCGCGGCCGGTCGCCCGCCATGGTCCGCCGCCTTCGGCGGGAAGAACCTGGGGATATCGTAATTTCGTCGATCACCGCTGCGGAGCTTTTCTACGGCGCGGATAAAAGCGGGGATCCGGAAAAGAATCGGCGAGCCCTGGAGATGTTCTTTATCCCTCTAGAGATTTTGGCCTTCGATGCCAGCGCTGCCCGAGCGTATAGTACGCTGCGCGCACTCTTGGAGCGCGAGGGCCGGGTCGTCGGCCCGCTCGATCTTCTGATTGCCGCGCACGCGCAAAGTCTAGGCGCGATTCTCGTAACAAACAACACCCGCGAGTTTGTCCGCGTCCCGAAGTTGAAAGTTGAAAACTGGATGACGCCTTCCACCCGCGTCTAACGACATCTGCACACAACGAGTCGCATGCGCTAGCTTAGTTTCGATGCGCTTCCTGTTCGTTCTTTCCCTCGCCGCACTCTCCCTGCGCGCCCAGCCGGCTCCGCCGCCGACCGGCAGCGAACTCCGCCCTCTCATCGATCTCTACATCTCGGACCGCGCGATTCTCCAGCGCCAATATGCGATCAACGAATCGCCCATCCGCCGAACGCGCCTGCGCGCCTTCTACGGCGAATGGCAGGTGCGGCTTCTGAAAACGGCATTCGATAAGCTCTCGATGGACGGCCAAGTCGACTACCTGTTGCTCGCGAGCGACCTGCGCAGCGGACTGCAAAAGCTCGATGTCGACGCCAAGCGTCAGGCCGGGATCGAAACGCTCGCGCCGTACTATCAACAACTCGTCGCGCTTGAAGACGCACGCCGCAGTCTGACCAAGTTCGACCCCAAGGCGGCGGCGACCCTGCTGACCGCGGTCCGCAAGCAGATCGACGCACAGACCTCGAAGATGCAGCAGGCGATCGCGAAGAAGGAAGTGCTCCCCGCCAAGACGCTCGCGAACGACGCGTCGGTGTCGATTGAGGATCTCCGCAAGACCCTCGGCACCTGGTTCAAGTTCTACAACGGCTACGATCCGCTCTTCACCTGGTGGAATTCCGAACCCTACAAAACCGTGGACGCCGGGCTCAAAACCTACTCCACGCTGCTCCGCGAGCGCATTGCCGGCGTGAAGGCGGGCGACGAGACCGCCATCGTCGGATCGCCCATCGGCCGCGAGGCCCTTGCCGTCGAACTGCAACGCGAGTGGATTCCCTACACGCCCGAAGAGATGGTCGCCATCGCCGACAAGGAGATGGAATGGTGCCGCAAGGAGATGGTCCGCGCTGCGAAGGAAATGGGCTTCGACAATTGGCGCGACGCGCTGGAGAAGGTGAAAGAGATGCACGTCGAGCCCGGCAAACAGCCGGAACTCATCAAGCAGCTCGCCGAAGAAGCCATCGACTACGTGGAGACGAACGACCTCGTCACCGTTCCCGCGCTCGCAAAAGAGACGTATCGCATGACCATGATGTCGCCCGCGCGCCAACTCGTCAACCCGTTCTTCCTCGGCGGCGAAACCATTCAGGTCTCGTACCCAACCGAAGACATGGCGCACGAGGCAAAACTGATGAGCCTACGCGGAAACAATATCTACTTTTCGCGCGCCACCGTGTTTCACGAATTGATTCCCGGCCATCATCTCCAAGGCTTTCTGCACGCGCGCTACCGCGAATACCGCCGCCCCTTCGGAACTCCCTTTGCCACCGAAGGCGGAGCCCTCTACTGGGAACTTCTCCTCTGGGACCTAGGCTTCACCAAGACCCCCGAACAACGCATCGGGGCCCTCTTCTGGCGCATGCACCGCTCCGCCCGCATCAAGTTTTCGCTCAGCTTCCACCTCGGCAAAATGACGCCGGAGCAATGCATCGACCTCCTCGTCGAGCAAGTGGGTCACGAGCGATCCACCGCCGAAGGGGAAGTCCGCCGGTCCTTCGGAGGCTCGTATTCGCCGCTCTATCAATGCGCCTACCTGATCGGAGGCCTGCAAATCCGCCAACTCCATCGCGATCTCGTCGAAACCGGAAAAATGACAAACCGCCAGTTCCATGACGCGATTCTCCAGCAGAATCGAATTCCAGTAGAACTGATGCGAGCCGCGCTCACCGGCCAGAAGCTAAGCCCGGAGGCGAAGTCAACGTGGCGGTTTTATGCGCTCCCGTAGGTTTCAATGCTGGTGTAGTGCGGCGCATGTCCTAGATGTGACCCAATCGCACGTCGGCGCCGCCTAACGCACTGATAGCACTGATAGCACTGAACCCCGACCGTAAGGGAGGGGACACTATGCTGCGTGGAATTTGAGACGCACTACACGTGTAGTTGATCGAGACTGCTCCATCTCACAACCGGTTCCGGATTGAGCGCATCCGTGACGGCTGCCATCGTGGTTCCGCCGAGATCGGCGAGATGCCGCTTTCCGCGCACAAACGGCAGTAGTCTTCGGGAGACGTCCGGAACACACTCTCGACGCCGGGAGGCATTACTGCCTGACGCGAATAGATGGAGATCGGTCCTCGACTGATCAGTGCTTCCTCACCCGTGCCGCTTGCAGTTGGGGAGTACATCCAGACCGGCGGCAATGCGGCCGCTCCACGCCGTTACAATCGGACGTGGCCGATTCGATTCTCCTGCAAGTGCTCCGAGGTACGTCCGACGGGAACATTCGGTTGCCGACTTGCAAAATCTTCTTCTGCGACTTGGATTCGCTGAGCGGACCAGGGGAAGCCACCACATCTTCAGTAGAAACGATGTCACGGAAATCCTGAACCTACAGCCGAGTGGCGCGTCGGCCAAGCCGTATCAGGTCAAACAGGTCCGAAAAATGCTCATTCGGTATAAACTTACAGATGGGGCCGAATGACCAAGTACGAAGTGATTTTGTATTGGAGCAACGAGGACGACGCGTTCATCGCCGAGGTCCCCGAGCTTGCCGGTTGTGCTGCGGATGGCGCGACGCGCCAGGAAGCGCTCGCGAACGTCGAAATCGTGATCGCTGAGTGGATCGAAACCGCCCGCGAACTTGGACGCCAGATTCCGGAGCCGAAAGGGCGGCTCTTGTTCGCGTAACAATTTCGCCAACGGCTTGGCGCAAAGGAAACCCAGCGCCGTGAATGCCGGTGTTCGCATCTGGACACACCCTTCAAGAGCTTGATCCGCGTTCGCAGTAGACCACATCCCACACCGTGACACGAAGGCCTCGCACGCACGGCTGCCCAGAACGCTGGCCCGGTACCACAGCGATTCGCGAGAGATCGACTCTGTCTCGAACTGCCATCCACCTTATTTCGATGAAAGTGTGATCGTCGAGCCCGTTGTCCGGAGACGGGCCTACGCTGCGGGCGCTGGAGCGACTCCTCGAGTACACTCCTGAGCCGGAGGCGGCTGTCCCGCTCGACGAGCACTCGTAAGAGATGCGGCCTCTACCCGCCCACATCCACGCCCGCGTAAATCCGACGCATCGATATGCGGACCGCGATCGACTCAATCACGACATCGTCCGATTCGTTCAAATAATCGCGAAACGTCCAGGTTCCGTCGCTTTGCCGCGTGAACTGCTCGACCCGGATCTTGCCTTGGTCTACCAGTAAGTAATCGCGCAGCGACTCGATGGTCCGGTAATGCTGGAACTTCAATCCGCGATCGTAGCCTTCGGTCGATGGGGAGAGCACTTCGATCAGCACCGTCGGATTCAGCAAGGTGTCGGCGTAGCTATCGGCGAGTTTCGCGTCGCCGCAGACAACCGAAACGTCGGGATACGTCAACACGCCGGATGCGGTCCGGACCCGGAAGTCAGAAGTATAGGCGTGACAGCCGCCATCACGCAGCGCGGAATAGAGTTCGCCATGCAGATTGCTTTGCAGCCGCGCGTGCCCCGTCGTACCGCCAGACATCGCGAACATCTCGCCGTCGACGAATTCACTTCGCGTCTCGGCCGCGCGCTCGAGCGCCAGATACTGCTCCTCGGTGAGTTTCGTGACTGGACTGGAAGCCATCTGAGTCCCTTCCCGCAGTCTACCAGTGCCGCGCGACGTGTGACGCGCGCAACCTCGAACATCGTCTACTTCCGAAACCGCGCGACCTCGAAGACGGCGCGCCCGTTCGCATCCGGCACCGTCAGCAGCAATTCCCGCGCGTACCCCGACTCCGCCGCGATCTTCGCCAACCGCTTCGTCGTCCCTTTGAACTCCTCATACGCTTCCGTATGAGAGACGAACACGCCCCCGCTGTCGGCCAGCATCTTCGCCACCGACTCCCGCTCCGCCGCCGACGGCGTGTCCGACATCAGCGGATCGTTCGCGACCACCAGCGCCAGCTTGCCCTGGTTCAACAGCCCCAGCGTGTTCACCATGCCCCAGTCGATCACGTAATAATGCCCCGCCCCCAGCGCGGGCAACCTTTCCGACAATCCGAAAATTGCGTCGGACCACACCCCGGATGAGCCATTCCGCGCGAACTGCACTTGATATTGATTGATCACCAGCAGGTTCGCCAGCAGCAAAACCGAAACGACGGGCCAGAAGATCCAAGCGGGCCGTAGCCCCCAGGCCAGACCAACCGCGACCACCAGCATCGGAAACGGCCATAGCAGGATCGTGTGGTGCGCCGCGCCACCCGCATCCTGCGTCATCGCCATCATCAGCCACGCAACCACCAAGGTGACGAGCGAAAAAAGGATCGCGGTCCCCGGACGCGCAAACTCCAACGGAGCATCCTCGCGCCGCGCACGCCACCACCAGGGAGTCAGGAGCAACGCCAGCCCAAACGCGTAAACGCCGAGCGTCTTGCGCCGTTCCCCGATCCTGTCCCGCAATGCGCCACCCCAACGCGCGATCAGGCCGGTCGCCGCCTTGGGGTTGTCCATCCACTCCTCCCCGGTAATGTAGCCAAATAGACCGGAGCCATTGGCGGCCAGCACGACATGCTGCCATTTCGACCCGATGTTGGCAACGGCCAGCCGCGCGTTCCCATTGAACGTGTTCATCGGCTTCCGCACGTTGTAACTAATAAGAAGGAAGGCTCCGGCCGCGAAAGCCGCCAGGACGCCCAGTGCGACGCCCCGGCGTCGGAGTCCGCGCCAAAGCTCTCTTGGAAAAACGAACAAGACAGCGACGCCCAGTCCCGCCAGCGTCCAGGCAAGGATCGCTTTGTTCCACATCGCCAAGCCCAGCAGGAACGAAGCGAGCCCATAACGGCGCGTCGCGGCAGCCAGCAAGGCGCTTGTTATCAATAGAATCTGCAGGGCCGTCGGACCCCAGTCGAAGGTTGTCGTCAGCAGGTAGGTCGGCTCCGTAGCCAACAGCAGCGCGCCGGCAATAGCCGCCCGCCGGCCCGCTATCTGATTGAGAAATAAATAGAAAAGCCAAATCGTGACAGCTCCGGCCACGACCATCGGCAGCCGCGTACTCCAAATACCAGGCTTCCAGACGGCATAGACCCCCGCGTAAAGCCATGTTTTTAAAGCGCCAATGTAGCTCATCACCATCGTCGGCACTTGGTGCTTGAAGATGCTCTGGGCCATTTCGGGACGCGCCGTCCCGAAAAAAGGCAGCGCAAAGAGAGCCTCGTCGTTTTGAATTCCCGCGTATGGAATAAGAAGGCACCCTAGCAGTATGAATAGCGTGCTGGCGGCCACAACGGGCAAAAACTTGACGAATGTGATACGATTCTGTCCCCGGGCGTCGGTTCGGGGCACATTTGAATGAGAGTTTTGCCGTTCCAGACCTACAGTATACGAGAGTCTGCTGAAAATGAAACGTTTCGGACGCCACTGGCATCAAACGCCGGGGTACATGCCGGGCGGACGGCAATATGCGTGTTTTCTCACTTCTCCCTATTGGAGGACGGGTTTCGCGCCGATAGGATTTCGGTATACGGACTCGGCGGATTCGAGTACCAGGTTCGCAGCGTGACAGAAGAGGACGGATCGGGCGTTTCGGGCCGAAAAACAATTTGGCACTTGGAATGCTTGCCAGATTGTGCTATGCTACATGGAGTAGTTTTTAGGAGCGCCGTTCATTGGCCCATCGTGGCGTGCGTCCAGCACCCGGATGAAAACGGTCTGGCTCCTCACCTGACTCCGATAAAGAGTTTTCAACCGACCCCGCGTCCCGGCTCTGTTGCGCGTGTTCTTGTATTTGACGCGCCGGTGTCCTTGGTAACAGGCGGGTATTCGCATCAGCGTGGCTTCGCCGCGGAGACTGCATCCGTTTCCGTTGGTTTGCCCGTAAGAG
>JAYVTO010000009.1:0-10560 GCA_043788745.1 Acidobacteriaceae bacterium | reverse complement strand
GAGCCTGCCACAAGTGTCCAACCCTACGGAAACGCAGGTGCAACGCGCGAGCGTAGTCGGAGTGGACGCGTTGAAACAGCCGCCCCAAACCGCGTTCGTCGCGCGGAGTCGCCACGATGTGGACGTGATTCGGCATCAGCGCATAAGCCTGGATCGAAACGCCATAGTGAACCGAAAACTCGCGCAGGAGTGCGAGGTAGAGAAGGCGATCCTCGTCGCGATAAAAGATCTTCTGTCTATAGTTTCCGCGCTGCGTGATAGGATGCGGAAGTCCGGGAATGACGAGTCGTGCGACGCGAGGCATTCATGGAATCAGTGGCGTCCAACCCGAAAACCTCTCCACAGAAATGGGCTTTGAGGTCTTTGTCCCCATTGTTTTCCGAGGGCGGCAAAGTCAAACTGAGCCGCAAGGGTCTTGGGTGACCATGGAGGCGCTGAGGAGGGCTACTGGGACCGAAGGAACAATATGGGCCTGAGTGACTATCTAAGAACGCAGTTCCTGGAAATCATCCAATGGCAGGACGATTCCCGTAACACGCTCTCGTTCCGCTACCCGGACATGGACAAGGAGATCAAAAGGGGTGCCCAACTGATCGTCCGCGAGTCGCAGATGGCGCAGTTCCTGTATCTGGGCCAATTCGGCGACACCTACGGACCGGGCACTTGGACCCTTACAACGGGCAACATCCCGATTTTGTCCTCGCTCAAGGGCTGGAAATACGGGTTCGAATCCCCGTTTAAGGCCGACGTCTATTTTGTAAATACACGGCTCTTTACCGGAAACAAGTGGGGCACAATAAACCCTACTGCTCATTAGTTGGCACGGTTTTCCGCCCTATGCCCAGGATTCCTTGGCACCGTTTCCCTCCGCGAAGCCACACTCCCGCTGGCGGACCTCTACGCTTCCGCCCTTAATCTCCCCGCTTGACCGGCAACGGCGAACCAGCTTCGCGCATTCCAGAACCGCTTCGCGCTCCCTCAAAAAAGAGCAGACGGCGTCGATATGTTTTGGGAGAGTGCTTACGCGTATGGCCCAACGACTGATCTTATTATTTACAGCCGGGTATCTCTGCATACCGGCGCACGGCCAATCGCCGGACCCGATGGCAGCGCGCGTCGCCGCGCTCGAAGACCAGTTGCGCAGTTCGGCCCAATTGCTCTCGCAGTATCAACGGGACCTAAAGGACGCGCTCATGCGACTGTCCCGTCTGGAGGCTGGACAGACCCTTGCCATCGCGTCCCAACCTCAACCTCAACCTCAAGCTCGAACGAACGCCGAGCAGTTATCCAGAATGACAACCCCCGCGCACGATCATCACGCGCTTCCGGAAGCCGGCGCCGATCCGGCGCTGGCCTCGAGCGATCCCACAGCCAGTCCCCGACTGTCGATTCGCGGTTACGGTGACGTGGGGTTCTCGGGCACGCGCGGGCGCGCGCCGAGCAACACGTTCGCGCTGGGCCAGATCGATCTGTTCATCACCTCGCGCATCTCCGAGCGGCTCGGCGTGCTCGTCGAAACCGTGCTTGAGCCGGGCGTAAACAACAGGCTCGGCGTCGACCTCGAGCGTGTCCTGCTGCAGTACCGCGCCAGTCCATATCTTCAGATCGAAGCCGGGCGTTTTCACTCCTCGGTCGGCTACTTCAACACAGCCTTCCACCATGGAACGTGGTTTCAGACCGCCATTGGCCGCCCCAAGATCTTCGCGTTCGAGGACGACGGCGGCCCCTTGCCGATCCATAACGTCGGCGTCACCGCCAGCGGCCGGATCCCCTCGGGCCGGTTCGGCGCGCGCTATTTCGTCGAGCTGGGAAACGGGCGCAACTACAGCGCGGCGGAGGCCGTTCAGATCCGTGTCGACGGAAATCCGGCCAAATCCGTCAACGCCGGATTCACTGCATCGCCCGAAGCGCTGCCCGGCCTCGAGTTCGGTGCGTCCTACTACCGCGACCGGATCGATGTCCCTGATGGACTCGCGCGCCGTCAGTCGATTCTCGCCGTTCACGCCGTCTATCAATACCGCCGCATCGAGTGGCTGAATGAGGCGATTTGGATGCGCCACCGGGCCTTGGTGCCGTCCGCGCCGCGAACCACGTCCCTTCCCGGCGGATATTCCCAACTCAGTTACCGCATGGGCGCGTGGCGGCCGTATTTCCGCTTCGACATGATCAACGGAACCGCCTCCGATCCCGTCGCGCAAGCCACCCTCGGCTTGTCGGAACGCTGGCGGGCCGCAGCCGCCGGCATCCGCTACGACTTCGCCGAATTCGCCGCCATCAAGTTCCAGGCTGACCGCGAGTCGGACCGCACTCGCCAGGTTTCGAATCGCTTCGCGCTCCAGCTCGCATTCACGTTTTGAGGTCTATCCCTTTGAGATCCATTCGCCACACACGAACCCTGGATGGGATCCGCAGGACCGCTCTCTACGCCATCCTTGCCTTGGCGCTGCCGGCGTACTCCGGCACCCCAACTGTCTCCGAGGGCTCCTACTCTCTGTCGGTGATCGTCAACGCCGCCAACCCCATCGAGTCGCTTACACGCGAGCAGGTTCGAAAACTCCTGAACGGCGAGGTCCGCCACTGGCCCGACAAGACCCCGGTGGTGGTCGCCTTCCGCGAGGAGTCGAGCGAGGCGTACCGCCAGATCCTTCGCCTGATCCTCCGCATGTCCGCTTCAGAATATCGCCGCCACCTGCTCGCGATTGAATTCCGCACCGGCGAGCCCTTTCGCGTCCGCACCCTGAATTCGACTGAAAACGCCAACAAGTTCGTCTACAACGTACCCGGCGCGCTATCGGTCGTCGACGCCGTACCATCGGGCGCGGTCTCTGAGCGCATCAAGGTTCTAAGAATTGATGGAAAGCGGCCCGGTGAGGCCGGTTACGGCCTGCAATGACACCGGACTCTCACAACTCGTCTTCTCCTCCAACCGCGGGATCGCGCCGGTGGCTTGGCGGGGCTCGCTGGCACCTCTTCGCCGGACTGTTCGCCATGGTCGCCGCCGCCGTCGTCGGTTTCGATTCCTACAACGCCATCGGCAAGGCCCGCAGCCTCTACGACGTCGGCATCCTTGGCCTCAGCATCGAAGGCGATCTTCAGTATTTCACCCAAGAGAGCCGGCGGACCGTGGTCTACTCCCTGACCACACTTGACCCCAATCTGCAACTCGCCTACGTCGACCAGGCCCGTGACTCCGATTCCAAAGTCGCCCTCCTGCTGGCGGATCTGGCCCGCCTTTCGCCCGACGCCCAGACCCGCTCCGCCATGGAGGAGTACACTGCCGCATGGCGGAACTACCTGGCGGTTCGCGACGAGATGATCTCCAACGTCCTGTCGGACCGGCCCGCCGCCGCGGTCGCGCTCGACCTCAGCAAGGGCGCGCCCGCCTTCAAACTGATGAGCGCCAAATTGCAGGCGATCAAGGCATTGCTCGATGGGTTCGCCGCCAGGCAATCGACGGCGGTCCGTGCCGCTTTCGTGCGCGCCACCGTTGAAATCGCCGTTCTGCTGGCCGGTACGATCCTATTTGTCATCGCCTTCGCCGGCAACCTCGAACGGCGCCGCGCCTACGAAGCCCTCGAGCATATGAACGCCGAACTCATCGAAGCGCGGCTCAATTCCGATTCCGCCAACCGCCTAAAATCCGAATTCCTGGCCAACATGAGTCATGAAATCCGTACGCCGATGACGGGCGTCATCGGCATGACGGACTTGTTGCTCGCCACCCGCCTCGACGCCGAACAGCGCGACTACGCCCAGATGATCCAGTCCTCGGCGGACATGCTGTTGACCGTCATCAACGACGTGCTCGATTTCTCAAAGATTGAGGCCGGCAAACTGACTCTTGAGACGTACGACTTCGACGTCTACGCGGCCGTCGAAAATGTCCTCGATCTGCTCGCGCCGCGGGCTTCGCAGAAAGGCCTGCACGTTTCCGCGCTCATCGGCGCGGATGTACCGCTGAGTGTCGAGGGAGACGCCGGGCGCCTGCGCCAGATTCTCCTCAACCTGGCGGGCAATGCCGTCAAGTTTACTCTCGCCGGCTCGGTGCGCATCGTTGTAACGAGAGAGGTCACCAGCGAGAATTCGCCGGACGACTATCCGCGATTGTGCTTCGCCGTTTCCGACACCGGCATCGGCATCGAGACCGCAGCCCTCAAAGAATTATTTCAGCCCTTCGTCCAGGCCGACGGATCCACCACTCGTCGATTCGGAGGCACCGGCCTTGGGCTGTCGATCAGCCGGCGTCTGGCCGGACTGATGGGTGGCGAAATCGGCGTCGAAAGCGAGCCCGGAAGCGGGACCACCTTCTGGGTTTCCATCCCGTTTCACTCCAGCCGCTGGACCGTCTTTTCGCCCCGCCTTCTCGATGGCAAGCGCCTGTTGGTTCTCGATGCCGACCGGCGCGACGCCGAGGTCGTCGATCACTACGCTGGCCTTTGGGGCATGGCAGTTACTCGGACCAACACGCTCGGCGCCGCCCGCGCCGAACTCCGCCGGGCCGCCGCCGCCGGCGTCCCCTACGACGTTACGCTCACCGATGTCCAGCTTGCGACCGCCGTCGATCTGGCGGATTTGGTGCGCGTCGTCGAACTGGGATCCCTCGCCGATCGCGCCCGCGACCACTCCGCTGTCACCCGGCCGATCAAAGCCACTGCTCTGCTCGAACGGCTCTCCGCAACCAGGCCCGCTCTCGTGGACACGCTCCCCGTTCCCAAGCTATCCATTCCCCTGTCTCGGGGGCGCGTCTTAGTTGCCGAGGACAACCTCATCAATCAACGCCTGATCCGGAAGCTGCTGGAACAACGCGGCTACGAAGTCCAGATCGCGGGAACCGGCATTCAGGCCGTCGACGCCGCCGCTCGCCACCAGTTCGACCTCATTCTAATGGACGGTCACATGCCGGAAATGGACGGCTTGAGCGCCACCCGCACCATCCGTAGCGCCGAGGGCGGCCGAAGCCGGATCCCGATCGTCGCCTTGACTGCCAACGCCATGGCCGGCGACGAGGAGCGCTGCCTCGAAGCCGGGATGGACGACTACCTCTCAAAGCCGATCAATACCCGCCGCCTCGACGACATTTTGCGTCAATGGGTTTCCCTCAATCGTCCCGCGCCGGCTCCGGCGCCTCTTGCCGTCCAGTAGCCAAACGGTGCCCCTCGCGACGGGTCTCGCGAGAAGCCGCGCCAGCGCCACACCGCACCAGGACCGCCGCGATCAACCTTGCTGCCACGACGGTCTTACCGAACGCCGTCGGTGCGCAAAGGACTCCTTCGTCATGCTTAAGCGTTTTCACGAATCGCGACCGATTGTTCTTCTGGGCGGAAACGGGGGCGGAAACCGGGCGGAAACCGTGCACAGGTAACCTGAGGACGAATTTCCGGGAGAACTATTCCCCCGTCTCTTCTTAGAGCGATGGCACGCCTTCCCCGATTCGCACCCGCCGGACTCCCCCAGCACGTCACCCAACGCGGCAACTCTGGCCAAGACGTCTTTTTCAAATACGCCGACCGCCACTTCTCTCTCCCTCCTCGAGCGCCACTCCGCCGAGCGCAAAGTCCGCGTCATCGCCTACACTCTCATGACGAATCACGTCCACCTGATCCTCGAACCGCGGACCGACGACGGACTATCCATCATGATGCAATGCCTTCAGTCCGAATACGCACGCTCGCAGCACGCCCGCCAGGACCTGCTCGGTCACCTCTGGCGCCATCACTATCGGCTACCGAAATCTGACTACCGCACGGCGATTGTCACGGGCGGGCTGAGTTGCTCGCCGCTGGTGAGCACGACGGGAATCGCATCGCCCGCGGCGACGCCTGCCGGCATCGTCACATCGACCCGGTAAAGGCCCACCAAGCCCGGCGCGAGGCCTGCGAAAGCAGGCTTGGCCTGCACACCGCCGAAGGTGACCGTCACCGGCGCGACCGCGTTTGCAGCCGGTGATGCTGGAGCGAGTTGCCCGTCTACAATGGGCTGGTCCACCGCGCCGAGTCCGGAGCAGAGGATCGCGAGCGTATCGCCTGCTTTCGCCGGAGCAGCACGGTCGGCAAGCACGAGGGAACCGTCCTCGGCTGCGACAAAGATGCGGCCTTGTCCCTGGCCGGACTCGTCCGTTGTGAAAATCGCGGGCTGTGTGGCGGCCACGGTAATCTCCTGCGGCAGCGAGAGGGCATTCCCACGGCTCACGATGACTTGCGTCCCCACGTTGACCGGAATATCGAACGGCATTTGCGCCACCAACTGATCGGCGTTCGCCGAAAGCAGCGGCAACAAACGCCCGCCGGCGATGACGGTGGTTCCGGCCAGTTGGACATCGACTGGACCGGGCCCCGAAGTCGCCTGCCCCTCCGATAGGCTTGTGCCGTAAATCCGGATCATCGATCCCGGCGCCACCGCCCGCTGGGCTCGCAGGCTTGCGGCGTCCACGATGGACCCGGACCGGATTACCGGCGGATTCGCGTCGCCGCTCAATCCGCCTGTCAACTGGACGCTGCCGCGCATCGTGGCCGTCTGTTCGGCGTTGACCGTAATGGTGACCTGCCGCTGGTTCGTGTTGCGGCTTAGCCAGGTACCGGACCAAGTCCCGTCGCGCAGCGACGTCAGCCGCAGCGGCGGATCGCCATTCGAGAAGGATGCGGAAACCGAGCCCGTGGTCAACGGGGAACCGCAGTCATCGACAACCCGCGCAGCGATCGAAGTGGGGAACGACGCGGGCACGTTGAACCCGGCGCCCAGTGACGTCACCAGCGGAAGCAGTCGCGTGGGCGTACAGCTTGCGGGCCCGGCGGCTGACGGCCGCCTTCAACTCTGTCCCTGTGGGCGCGATGACCATCAGGATCGACACGATTCTCAGCGATCCATCGCCGAATACCAGTGTGACGGCACCGCGATAAACCCCTGCCGCGAGATTCGCAATCGAAGGTTGCACAACAATCTGCACGGAACCTGGAGGCACCGCAAAGGTCTGTGGCTGATAGGTGAAATAGCGGCCGCCGTCGAGCGTGGCGACGCCCGACCCGAAGCTCGTCGGCGCGTTCGTGATATTGGACACCGTGATGGTCTGCGATGCCGGATCGGCACCGCCCGCAACGGCCGTGAACACAATGCCTGAAGGCAGCACAATCGGCCCCGGATTCGTCCCGTCCGCCAGCAAGTTCAGCACCACGGTGACCTGCTGCGGAGAGTTGTCGGCGGTTGCCGCAGTGACTTCGATCCGTCCATAATACGTTCCGGCGCTCAAGCCCGAAGGATCCACGGCGACCCGGATCGAAGCGCCGCTTGTTCCGCTTGACGGCGCCGCCGAGAGCCACTGCGGTCCATCGGCCGGCGTGATCGCTCGCGTGGTGAAGTCGAAACTGCCAGAACCGCTGCTCAGCACGGGCACCAACTGCGCGGGAGTGGATGCTCCATTGACCACCGCCGTAAACGTCAGTCCGGTTTGCCCCAGTACGATTAGCTGTGGCGCATTGCTGATGCTGATCGTGACCGGAATGCTGAAACTCCCGCCGGCGGCCCCGGCCACGCTGACGCTGGCGGAGTAAGTGCCGGGGCGCAACCCCGTGGGATCCGCCGTCACGCTCAACGAAGCAGCCGACGCCGCGGAAACCGCACCGCTGGCCGGTGTTACCGACAACCACGGGGCGGTCGTCGAAGCGGTGTAAGTGGTCGACGCACCGGCATTCGTGAGCTGCAATCGCAGAACGGCAGCGGCGCTGCCGCGTTCAAACGCATAGGTGAGCGCGGTCGAGTCGAGCGACAAACGCGCCGGCAGTGCCGCATTCACCTTCACCGCGACCGCGATGGTTAATGGCGCTACGCCCGCCACGGACGGCGTGATCGTAATGCGCCCCGTCGTATCGCCAGCGGAAAGTGCTGCCGGATTCACGCTGATATCGAGGGTCGCCGGCGTCACTCCCGACGACGAACCCAGAACGAGAAAGCGGTCCGTGCTGCTGACCGTAAACGGCAACCCGACCACCGAACCGGTAATCGCAACCTGCTGCGTCGCGCTGGCCGCACCTCCGGCGCTCACTGTGAACGACAGCGTCCCTGGTTGCACCGCGACCGTAGGCGTAGCTGTTGGCAGTACGCGCACTCGATAATTGCCCGAATCCGCAAGGAAGATGCCCGCTTTGTCCACCGCAATTTGGCGCAGAAACAGGAAGGTCGCCTGCCGTGCCGGACCGCCGTCGCCGGAGTAACCGCCGGCTCCGGCGCCGGCCACCACGCTGATCCGGCCATCGGCGGTGAGGCGGTATACGACGCTCGAGCTGGAAATGAGAATCGATCCGTTGGCTTCCACGGCGATGCCGTACAGAGTGCCCAGGTTGACGGAGGTGGCGAGTCCGCCGCCCGCAGGATTGGCTGTGCCTCCGCCCGCGAGGGTCGTGACCGTCCCATCGGGCGTGATCTTCCGCACCCGAATATTACCGCCGTCGGCGAACAGCAGGCTGCCGTCCGCATCGATTGCCAGCCTGGCTTAAGCTGGTGCCTGAAAACCGCGCCACCGCTCCCTTGCCGTCCTGAAACCCGAATTGACCGTCGGCACCGGCTACCGTGGTGATGATGCCGTCGGGCGAAATTTTTCGGATTCGACCGTTCGCGGCCAAGTACAGATTGTCACTCTTATCGAAGACCATTGCAGTGGCACTTACTTGCGCCTGCGTGGCCCGAACTCCGTCGGCGGTGCTGCCTCCGCCTCCGGCGTAGATCGTCATGCTGCCGTCCGGCTCGACGCGGCGGATATCGCTATCCGAGATGAAGAGCAAGCCCCGGGTGTTGAAGGCAAGGGCATTCGGAATGGCTAAGGGAGTAGAAAGTGCCGGCGTGCCCGACGGCACCGCCGCCCGGATCGCTGTCCCCGTGCCCGCAACGCGCGTCAGCGTGCCATCCGCTTCGACACGATACACGGTCGCCTTGCGGCCCGTGTCGCTGATATGAAGCCGTCCGTCCGGGGAAATGGCTAGTGCTGTCGGTTGCGCAAAGAACGAAAGCCTTGCGGGTTGCCCTTCCGGTGAGAGGCGGAACTCGCCGTTTCCTGCCACGGTCGTGATCGTCCCATCGGTGGCAACCCTGCGGATGCGACCGTTCAACCCATCGGCGATGAACACGTTTCCTGCCGCGTCCAGGCGTACTCCGGAGGGCTGATTCAGTTGAGCGAGGGCGGCAGAACCACCATCTCCGCTGAAACCCGCGACTCTGGTTCCCGCGATCACAACGGTGCTGCCGCCATCCGGGCTCACCTTGAGCACACGCGAGATTCCATCGGCGACGTAGAGGTTCCCTTGGGGGTCAACATCGAATCCGACGTTCAGGCTGGCGATCTGATTCGTGGTGAAGGTGTTGATGGTGCCGTCCGGCGAGACCTTGCGCAGGCGCGCGAAGTTGGTGCCGATGTAGAGGTTTCCGGCCGCGTCGTACCGAACCGCGCTTGGAAAACCTACACCCCCTTGCGTCGCGGGCACACCTTCCCCGTTGATGTTCAACTGGCCGTTGCCGGCAACGGTCGTAATGGTGCCGTTGGCGTCAATGCGCCGGATCCGATTGTTGCGGTAATCGGCAAAGACGAGATTGCCCGCCGGGTCGAATGTGATCCCAGGGATGATGTCGCCCACCTCGGCCCGCGCCGCGGGCCCGCCATCGCCCAGATTCCCCGTAATCCTGCCCGTGCCCGCGACTGTGGAGATTACGCCATCCGGAGAGATCCTGTGGATGACGGATGCGGCACCGACATACAGACTGCCGTCAGGAGCGGTGGCGATGGAATAGACGCTGGACAGCGCGACACTCGCCGCTCGGCCGGACTGACAGCAGACGCCCAGGTATCGGAATCCATTTCCTGCGACGGTGCGATTCGCACCGGCAGAATCGACCAGGAAAACGCGATAACCCTCCTGATCGGCGATTAGCAGATTCCCGGAGGGATCGAGGTCCACCCCGGACAACCGGCCCAGCGGGGCAACCGTGGCAGACTGTCCCTCGGACTGAAAGGTGAAATCTGTGCCCGCGAAAGTCTGAACGATGGGTCCTGCCGTTTGCGCGAAAAGGGTCGTCGACATCCACGCAAACAGAAGCAGAGAAAGTTGCAGCGTTCTACCCCACAAGTTACAACGGCACATCACTGTTAGTTAGGATACCCCACCACTTGGATTCATGGGGCGGAAAAGTCTTGCCTAATGCCCGATGAGCCTGAAGAAGAGCCTGTTTCTAACGCAGGATGAGCCTGAAGGGGGCGCATGCTAGGGATTGATCATCAGCATGCGGCACGGAGAAAAGTTGAGCCTGGAGTAGATTCGGGCGCTGGTTGAGGCGGCAGAGCCGGTCGGGTTTGAGGGGCAAGAGCGGCGGGAAACCGTGTCAACGATACGTAGACATCTTTTTCTGCCCCGTCAAAAAATGCACCTCTCGAAGAACCGCGAGCGTAAGCGAGCGGCCCCACACCACTCACCGCCGCCACAACCCCGCCCTTCAAGGCGGGGATGCCAACGCCCCGGCTGCTGAGCCTATTTTCCAAGCGAACTGCACCAAATCCGAGCCGCGACCAAAGCGGCCCGAAGG
>JAYVTO010000008.1:0-30375 GCA_043788745.1 Acidobacteriaceae bacterium | reverse complement strand
CCGCTCCCGACGCGGCCCTTCGGGCCGCTTTGGTCGCGGCTCGGATTTGGTGCATTTCGCCAGGAAAATAGCCTCAGCATCCCCGCCTTGAAGGGCGGGATTAACTCTCCGGCGGCGACCCTGTGCGCGCAGAAACGGTGCACAGGTAACCTGAGGACGATTTTCCACCCATTTTCCACCCGGTCGGACCTGGCGGTCCGACCTACTGGCGGCATCTGTCGTCGAGTAGCTAAAACGTCAGCTTTCCGCCGACCTCGATGCGCCGCGCGTTATCTAACGTGCCGCCTGCCGAACCGAAGTTCGCTGCCGTCACGGTGATCACGCTCGGACCCGTAAACGTCGCCTTGTTCAGGATGTTGAAGAACCGGCCCTGCACGGAGAAGCGGAACCGCTCGTACACCTTGAACGACTTGTTCATCGTTACGTCCATGTTGTAGAGATTGCCCTGCCGCACGTTCGGCAGGAAGCGTGGTCCGTTCGGAATGCTGAACTCCGGAGTCGATGTGAACGCCGCTGGATTGAACCACGGCTTCGTGCAGCCGCACTGCGGGTTGAAGTCGCGCGCATTCGCAATCGACGTCGAAAGATCGTAGCGCGCGTCCACGCCCGGCACGACGCTGACGCGGCTTGGGGATGCGCCCGCGAGGCGGGAGAGGTCCGGTCCACCGACGTTAATCGGCAGGCCCTTTTCGAGAGTGTGGAACGCGAAGAAGTTCCAGCCGCCGATGATGCGATCGGACCAAGCCGGCGTCGAATTGAAGAAACGGCGGCCTTTGCCGACCGGAATATCCACCGCGTAGTGAATCACCAGGCGTTGGGGAACATCGAACGAGCCGACGGAACGCTCCAGTCGCGTGTTGAAGATATCGCGCAGCGCCGATGGATCGAGGAACGCCGCGCCATTGCCCGCGCCACCCGTATCGAGCAATTTCGAAATCGTGTAGTGCGCCGTGAAGCTCAAGCCCTTGGTGAAGCGCCGCTCGATGCGGAACGTCACGGCATGGAACAAGCTATCGCCGACCGGCGGCCGGAACCAGTTCAGGCTGCCGCCGAACGCGTTTGCCGTCGTGAACGCCGCAAACTGCGGATAGGGCTTCAGCAACTGCAGGCGCGGGATATTCCGCTGGCTCAATAGACCGCTTGTGATCGTGCCGAAATACGGATTCGGAACCAGCTCGGTCAAATAGGCGCCGCCGCGTTGCAGGTTCACCGGATCGATTTGATTCAACTCAAGCGACGGAATCGGCAGGTGAATTCCGTGGCTGCCGAAGTACGTCACGTCGACGACCGTCGTCCGCGCGATCTGGCGTCCAATCGCGAAGTTCCATTGCTGGATGTAGCTTGCGGGCTGGTCGCGCAGAATGATATTCGCATTGTTCCCGAGCCGATAGCTTCCATCGGTGGGCGGCGCCGCCGTACCCGGAGCCACGATGCCGGCCGGGAAGGGATTCGACAACGTCGCCTTCGGCGTATTGTCCGAATTCAGCACGTCGGCCGCGACGCTGTAATTGAAGGGCGTCGTGAAGATTGCCGGTTCCAGCCCCTGCGGCAAATAGAAGATGCCAAATCCCGCGCGCGCAACGGTCTTCGGTGTAATCCGGAAAGCCGCGCCAATACGCGGACCAAACTGCGCCAGATTCGCCGCGCGCACCGATCGCGGATTCTTGCCACCCGCAAACTGGATTGAACCCTTCGGCCCATTCGGAATCGGGTTGGGTCCATTGGGATCGAAATACGCAATGCGGTCGTGCGATTCCGCCGTGCCCGTTTCCGTCTCCCAGCGCACGCCGAGATTCAACGTCAGGCGGCTTGAAACCTTCCAGTCGTCCTGAAAATAACCACCCGCATAGTGGTGATATCCGGAGAGGGCCTCGGCATGTTCAAACGTGAAGTTGCCCGTGCCGAGCAGGAGGCTGGCGAGCGAGAAGCCTTGATCGGGGCGGCCCGCACCCAACTGATCCTGCTGCGTGAAGCTGCGCGCAAAGCTGTATCCGCCGACGGGATTCGTCACTTGGAATGGATAGAAGCGATAGAGGCGGTACTCGCCGCCGAACTTCATGTTGTGCTTGCCCTGGATGAAAACGAAACTCTGCTGGAAGCCCTGCGTGTCGCGCGGCTGGTTGTTGAACGCCGTGCCGCCGAGATCCGGGTAGGCGCCATCACCCAACGTGAAGTTCGGATAGAACAAGACGTTCGAGGAATCGCGAATGTAGCTCGGCAGCCCCAGCGTCGTCGGATCGAAGCCCTGGGTATTCGACCGCAGATTCGCGCGGAACCGCGCATAGCTGTAGCGGAACACGCCGCTCAGCCGCGGCGTCCATTGATAGGTATCGTCGAGCGCCACGTTCTTGAATGTGTCGAACGTCGCATTCGAATTCGTGAAGCGGACGATTTTGCTGGGGAAAATATCCTCGTTGTTCTGCCAGGAAAGCCGCCCGAAAAGCCGATGTTTTTCGTTAAAGAAGTGGTCGAGGCGGCTCGTGTACACGTTGCGGTCGTAGCTGCGCGCGCCGCCGAAGACGTAGTTCTGACGGCCCGTCACACTGCTGCCGGCGCGATTTGCCGTGGGGTACTCGCTGATCACACGCGCCGCGATCTTGTTGATCCGATCCGCTGGAATGATGTTATTCGCAAACGGATCACGGGTTCGCACGCCGTTCACAATGCGGCTGGTGGCTGGATCGTAGATCGTAATGCGCTGCGCGCCGCCGGTGCCGAGGAACACGAGCTTCGAGAAATCGCCCGAGCGTTCCGCTTCCGTCGGCACGCTAAACACGCTGTTAATCGGATCCTTCTCATGCCGTCCTTCATACGCGAAGAAGAAGAAGGTCTTGTTCTTGCCGTTGTAGACCTTGGGAATCACGACCGGACCGCCGATACTGCCGCCATACTGATGCCGGCGCAGAATGGGGCGCGCAATGCCGAAGCGGTTGTTGCCGAAAGAATTCGCATTGAACGCGTCGTTTTGGTGATAGTAGTAACTTGTCCCGTGGAACACGTTGCCACCGGACTTCGTCACGATGTTGACCGCGCCGCCGCCGGTGCGTCCGAACTCCGCCGAGAACGCATTCGTCTCCACGCGGAACTCCTGCACGGCGTCCGGCGGAGGCAGAATCACGACGCCGTTGAAATCGCCGATCGTGTTCGACGCGCCGTCGAGCAGCACTTCGTTGGTCGAAGTGCGGCCGCCCGCGACCGAGAAATTCGAGTCGAACACGTTGCGCCCGCCGCGCGTGTCGCCCACCTGGCTCTTCGCCGTGACGCCGGGCAGACTTCGCAGCAGGCCCATGACGTCACGCTGCACGAGTGGAAACTCATCGATCGTCTTCGCGTCAATCGTCGACCCTACGCCGGAGCTTTCGGTCTGTAACAGCGGTACGTCGCCGGTGACATCGACGCTCGTCGCCACCCGCGAAACCGACATCGCGAAATCGAGCGTCACCGCGTCGTTCGCCTCGAGCAGCACTTCTTTGCGAACGATCGTCTGCATGCCCGCCGATTCAATCGTCACTTCGTAGTTGCCCGGCAGCAGCAGCGGAATCGTATACGTCCCCGACGCGCTCGACTGCGCCGACTTCTTGACGTTCTGATCGACGTTGCGCGCGGTGGCGGTGACATTCGGAATCGGCGCGCCGGTCGAATCCGTAATCGTCCCGGTGACGCGGGAGGTGAAGGTCTGTGCGGACAACAGGGCCGAACAAACAAGCAGGAGAGGCACTACAATCCCGTTACGATGCATGGCGAGATTGTATACCAAATGGGTGACGAGAGAACCCCGTCCGGTAGGTCGTGTCGCCAGGTCCGACGGAGGCCGGTGGCACAGGCGTCCCGCGCAACTCGATTTCTATTGGCTCACCACGTGATCGCGAATCCGCAGATACCATTCCGCGCTCGCTCCCGGAGGCCGTGCCGGACTCTTGCACCACGCGGCCCGGCTCTCCGCTTTCGTCTGTAGCCATAGCCAGCGTTCATCGTCCAACGCCTTCATCAGGACACTATCCTGCGCGGCGTTCCGGGCCAGAAATGCTTGTACTGAAAGCGAGGTGCGGTCTTCCGGCCGGACGCCTTCCATGCGGCCCCGGCACAGCCACCCGGTCAGCATCGCGATCCCGGCCGCATCCGCCTTCGTCCCTGGAGTCGTCGTCGGAGGACCGGCGGATAGCGGCTCGCGCGCAATCGCCGACTGCACCCGCACCTCCATCGGATACGTGATCCAATCGGCGACGCCCTCCACCTGCATCTCGGGCTCGATCTTCACCCTCTGCACAGTGGCATTCCTGGCCGCCCACAGATCCATCCAAATCACCGCCGGGCCGGTGCCTTCGACCGGCTGCGAAACAGGCTCCAACCGCGCTGGACCGCCATTCTCGAACACCTCGCGATACAGGGTGACGTCGAGCGCCTTATCCGGATTCTGACCGACGAAAAACGTCCACTTCTGGGCGTGCGTCACGTCCACGTGGACATGGAACGACGAGAACGCGTTGCGCGCGATCGCGGGCGACAGAATCTCGCGCGGCTTGGTGTTCGTTCCGCGGTCCGCCGCGATCACCTCGCCGTCGAGCCCCACCCGCGCGAGTTCCGAGAACACGCGAATCTCGGCGGCGGTGCAAGTAGTGGCGCAAAGCGCGAATGACATCCAGAGCAAAACGAACAATCGGGATTCGAAGGACACCCAAAACAGATAACATACTTGGGGGGAGCGCACCGGGCGCACCCAGTCGGCAAGAAAAGGGCGAACCCTTAATGGCGCCCAGAGAATCAAACGACGGCAGGCCGCCCGCGCCTGACCCACAGGAGAACTTCGAATGTCTATTCGCATCAACGACGACGCACCCAACTTCACCGCCGAGACCACCCAGGGCACCATCGACTTCCATAGTTGGATTGGCGACGGTTGGGCCGTGCTCTTCTCACACCCCAAGGATTTCACGCCCGTCTGCACCACTGAACTGGGCTACATGGCAGGCCTCGAGCCGGAGTTTACGAAGCGCAATTGCAAGATCATCGGCCTCAGCGTCGATCCGGTGTCGAACCACGGCAAGTGGGCCGCCGACATCGAAGAGACGCAGGGCCACAAGGTCAACTACCCGATGATCGGCGACCCAGAATTGAAGGTCGCCAAACTATACGACATGCTCCCGGGCGACGCCGGGGATAGCTGCGAAGGCCGGACGGCTGCGACCAACGCAACGGTCCGCACCGTGTTCGTGATCGGCCCCGACAAGAAGATTAAGCTGATGCTCAGTTATCCGATGAGCACGGGGCGCAATTTCGACGAAGTGTTGCGTGTGCTCGATTCGATCCAGTTGACGGCCAAGCACAAGGTGGCGACGCCGGTGAATTGGAAGCAGGGCGAAGACGTCATCATTCTGACGTCGGTTTCGGACGAAGAAGCCAAGCAAAAGTACCCGGAAGGTTTCAAGACCGTGAAACCGTATCTGCGCGTGGTTGCTCAACCGAAGTAGCATCCGGCGGGCGAGGCCACCGGCGAGTTCGCCCGAGGTGGCCTTAGGGTAATACATCTAGGGCTTCTCCTAGGCTCTTGGCATCATTGAAATTCCGCGCTATGCTTCCGTAAATTGCTGAAATGGCCGGGATGAGAACCATTCCGGCTGATGGGCTTCGGAGGAGTTGCATGGCACGTTTGTTCGGGATGCCGGGTGTGAGGCACGCGGCGAAGGGATTTGTCCGAATCGCCCTGATACTGGCGCTGGCTGCGGGCGCGATGCCGCAAGCCAAAGCGGTTACGGTGTTCCTCGACTTCGTCACGAGCAATACCGCCGACATGTTCGGCGTGACCACGACCACGGCCAACTTGGTAACCGCTTTCGGATTCACCACGCTAGACGCCGCCCAAGTGCAGGCATCGCTGCTTAGCGCCGTGCAAACAGACTATCTCGGCTATCCCACAATCGGCGTCAACGGGTCGAGCCCTCTACCCGACGGCAGGCAACTCAATATCGATTTTCTGATTTACGGAACGCCCTCGCTCGATCCGCAGTTCCATTACGTGAACATCGGAAACGACGTCGGGTCGAACAGTTTCTTCGGACAAGCCTGCCTGGGCTGCGTCCGCGGCGGAGCACTTGCGGCGAACGGGACCAGGGTGGGGTCTATTCTTGCAAACACAATCGCGACGCTCGCCAGCCTCGCAACCACCGACGCCGAGCGCATTAATCTGCTGGCAGGCACGATCTCTCACGAAATCGGGCATAGCGTCTCGCTCAATCATCCTTCCGGTGCCTTGCCCAACCCCGGCGCGTCCTCGTTCAGCATTATGGGCACGGGCGCGACGCCGACCAACATGCCGAACGCCGAGCGCGTGAAAGATCGAGCATTTTCCTATACCGAATTCGCACAGCTGATCACGGCGATCGGCACCCGCGACGCAACGGCGGTTCCCGAGCCCATCAGTATCTCAATGATCGGCGCAGGGCTCGCGCTGCTGATCGGCGTCCGCATGCGCCGTCCGCGAGCGTAATGCCACCAGTACTGCGTTCGACATAACGCCTGGCAGGGGACTCTTCGCCCCAACCGCGAGCACTCGTTTGAACGTGCGCGATCGGTGGTTGATCTTGCGTCGGGGTTGCGAGTTCGACACTTCGGCATTGTCAGTCGGACCTGGCGGTCCGACCTACTGGCGGTTTTTCGGGCGGCTTACGCGCTTGGTCCCGGATACCGCGCCGGACTCGGGAAAATGCTCGTCCGGCGTGCGCAGCAGCAGCAGGATCATCCATAGCAAGGCCGGCCACAACTGCGCGAGCAGGCGGCTAACCGACGTCGAGATGTGCCACGTGAGGTCGGCGGCCGTCACGACATAAAGGCCGTACTCCGCCGCGAACGCGGCTGCAAGGGGGATCCATAGCCACGTGATCGAGCGGCGCTCGGCCGCCGGACGGAATCGCAGGACTAGCGCCAACACCGCCAGCAGCAGCACCGGATGCGCCCACGGCGCGCCTGCTTCATACACCGCTTTGCCGAACCCAAGCAGGATCTGCCACCATCGCGACGGATCCGCCATCTTCGCCAACGCCTCACCGGCAGTCGCCGGGAACATGCTCTCGCGGCCCTCGGCAATCAGCTTTAACACCAGCGTCGCAAGCAATCCCGGAGCCGCACCGAGCCCGGCCCACAGCATTCCCGAACCGGGAAAGCGCCACGCGATGCACGCGAACGCGGCCACTGCGAAAGGCAGGCCCTCGTTCTTGATCCAAGGCGCAAACCCGATCGCGAGGCCAGCCGCCAGCAGCAGCCGCGACGCACGTGCGGCGCGGGCCGCCGCGTCCATCAGCACCAACGCGCTCAGAAACGCCAAGCCCAGCAGCAGGTCGGAATACTGCGACGCCGCTTGCGACACGAATACTTCGGACGCAAGCAGCAACAACCATCCGACCGCTCCCATCGTGACCGTTGCACGATGCGCCAAGCTCGCGCCCAACAGCATCCACAACGCCAGCGCAAACAACAAGCTGGCGGTGATCGGCACGGCGACATCGAAGTTGCCGGAGGCGTTTCCAGAAACGACCCACTGCATCGCGAGGAACAAAGAGAGGAAGAGCGGATAGCCGGGATGCGCCGCACCTGTCATGTGCCCGCCGATCTCCGCCGAGATCGCGCGCTTCCAGGTCTCTGCCCCGCCGGCGAGACACCGCGCGCGCAGGTTCCAGATGGCGGTCGCATCCCACTCGCCGTTCGGATTGGCGGCCGTGGCGGTCTGAAAGTCGAGCAGAAAGACACCGAGTCCGGCGAGCGCCGCCGCGACCAATACCCATGGCCAAGGGAACGACCGGGAGAGCGTTTGCTCTGCGGGCGCGGGCTCTGCATACTTCCACCAAACGGCGGCGCACGACGCCGCGAGCAATGTCGACATCGCAAGTACCGTCGAAAGATTGGCCGCGTTCGCAAGCGTAAGAACGAAGAATCCAAGCGAGGCAAAGCCCGGGCCGAACAACGCGGAGAGACCCGCTTCCGCCGCGACAGCGGCCCAGCGCGGCCCCGCGAACGCCTGCGCGGTGAGCGTCCGAGCCAGAAACCAGCCAGCGGCGAGGCTGAGGAGAAAAGGGAGCATCCAGAGCATGCGCGATTAGGACGCCTTCCGTCGAAACAGAATTACGCCGTTGCCTTCGTCGCGTACTACCTGATAGCCGAACACCGCTCCGGCGGCCGCGTAATCGACCGGCTTTGAGAAATTGCCAACCGCCCACTCCGGCGGATTCTGCCGCTTCAAAAGAACTACCTGGCGCGGCGCGAGCGCGAACTGAGCGGCGAGAAATGCGGGCGCAAAGCCGGCATGGGAAGGATCAATGTCGGTGATATACCCGAGAATGCAATGCGCGGGAATTTGCGCGTTAACTGGAGCAAAACGCTTCTCCGCACTCGCCGCGCCATAGGCGTCCGGATACTGACCGGCGTAGGCGCTGGAGGTCTGGTAGGAATTGACAGCAGCAAACACGGCAAGCGCCGCAACGGCAAGACATGCCCCCGTGACGAGGCTCGGCCGCATCGTACGATTCTGAGCAGAGGACATTCAAGCGAAGTATAGCTTGAAGGCTACGGGGGAAGGGGTCGTGAAGCGCAAGAAATCGCGAAGCGATCCACTGGAACGGGCTACGCTGCAGGCGCGACGTGTGAAGCGGGAAATTGGGGTTCGGCCGGCTTCATGCGGCTTCGGTCGAGGTACGTCGCATACAGGCCGGGGGCTAGAACGCCGTCGGACTGATACCTGGGGTCGAGACTTCCTCGAGCAGATGCCGTTCGTCTTCGTTGAACCGCTTCTTCATTTCCGGGCTCTGGAGGCGCTTCTTGCGCTCCTCCGGACTCAGGTTTCGGAGCTGGCGGATCTCTTGCCGGACAGCTTGTTTGCGGTCCTGCGGCAGCGACTGAAAGGCATCAAAGCGCTTGCGAAGATTCAGGCGCTCGGCGGGCGGCATTTGCTGAAGCTTGCCAAAGCGTTCTTCAAGGCGCGCGCGGCGTTCGGGCGGCAGGCGGTTGAGCGCCCGGCGGCGCTCGACCGGGGACATCCTTTCGAAGCGCTCCACTTCGGCTGCCTGTTGCTTCTCGTTCTTCGCGCGGGCGGGCTTCTTCTGCCCAGGACTTCCCAGAGGCCCGCCGCGGCGGGCCTGTGCCAGCAAGTCGCCGGCTGGCGCGATCAGGGCCAGTGCGATGCCGAGCGTGGAAAAGAGCAGTTTCATTCTAGAATTCATCCGGCGCGACCTTGTCTTCGATCCACGATCTTCGGATCGCGAGATCGGAACCGCGCCTTTCATAACGGCGCACATTCCCGGCAAAAGGTAACGCCTTCGGAGACGAAGATGCCGATGCGACCGCTAAATCATCCCGCCCTTCGACATCGGCGTCAACATATCGAGATCGTCCAGGGCACTTTCGAGCTTGTCGACATCGACGCTCTGCGCGGCCGAGGTGGTGACGGTCTCGATACTGGTTCCCATCGGCTGGACGCTGCTGGTGAGCACCGGCGTCGAGGGCGTGCGCAGCGACAGCCCTACGGCCAAGGCAACGGCCGCAGCCGCCACGGGAATCGCCGGACGCCAGATCAGGGAAAAGTCGGGGTTGCGAATGGAGTTCCAGAAGCGGCGCGGCCAGCTTTCCTGCTTTTCCAGTTCGATGCGGCGATACAGGCGTGCGTCGAAATCGTCGGCGACAGCGGGAGCCAGCCACTCGTCGAGCAGCGACCAGGCGCTCTGCTGTGCCTTCACCAACTCGTCGCAGGCCTTGCACTCCGTTACGTGCGCCTTCACTGCGGCCGACGCCGATTCACTCAGCGTCCCGGCGCAGTAATCCACCAGGTTTTCGACCGTCAGTTTGCTTGCGTTCGGGCACGTCATTATCTAATCCTCTGCATCTACTTTTCTGCCGATTTGTAATCGGCCTACGCCATGTGCGCCAGGCGCGCGCGCAGCGACTCATACGCGCGAAACAGCAGCGACTTCACCGCGGACTCAGAACAATCCAACGCTTTGGCGATGTTCGTGTATTCCAACTCTTCGTACTTGTGCATCAACACCGCGGCGCGCTGCTTTTCCGGCAACGCCTCAATCGCACGGCGAATTTCCGCCATTCTCGATTCCCGCAGCATCGCCTGTTCGACGGTCAGCGACCGGTCCGGAACCTGACGTTCCATGCCTTCGGCCACTTCGGCGTCCAGGCTCTCCTGACGCCGCTCGTGCTTCTTGTCGCGAATCCAGTTCAGAGCGAGGCGGGTCGCGATCCGGAACAGCCACGTCGTAAATTTCGCTGTCGGCTCGTAGGTCCCGCGCGAACGGTAGACGCGGAGGAAAACCTCCTGCGCCAACTCCTCCGCCACACCCGGATTCTGAAGCATTCGATACAGGAAATGAATCACCGGTCCGCGATGCCGTTCCAGGAGCAACGCGAACGCAGTCTCACTTCCGTCGCGCACCCGCAACATCAGTTCGGCGTCACGCTCGAGCATCGCCACCGCTTCCATGTCTGAGTTAACCCGGTTGTCAGGAGAAGGTTGCGCCAAAATAGGAGATCCAATGCGGGGACTCTGCCCCAACCAGTACCAGTATTACGCACTGCGCTCGTGCGTTTGATCGTGCTTTGTCGGACCTGGCGGTCCGACCTACCGGGCTCGTCGTCCCCATTTAGCTACTCGGCGGTGAGGCTGCGTTCCATCAGATCGCGGAGCGCTTCTCGAGGGCTTTTGCCGTGATTTAGAACGAGATCCATCTGCTCCACGATGGGCATCGGCACTCCGTGGCGGCGCGCAAGTTCGGCGGCGGAGGCGGTGGTTTCGACACCCTCGGCGACCATCTGCATTCCGGCAAGGATCTCGGCAAGCGGACGCCCTTTGCCGAGTTCGAAACCGACTGTGCGGTTTCTGCTGAGATCGCCGGTGCAGGTCAGTACTAGATCTCCCAGTCCCGCGAGGCCGGCGAGCGTGCGCGGCTCGCCTCCCATGGCGACGGCGAGCCGCGTGATCTCGGCGAGGCCGCGGGTGATAAGAGCGGCGGTGGAATTGTTGCCGAGGCCGAGGCCGCGGCAGATACCGGCGGCGATCGCGATGACGTTCTTCAAAGCGGCTCCGACTTCGACGCCGATGGGATCGTGGTTGGTGTAGAGGCGGAAGGCGGGTCCGGCGAAGCGGGTCTGGACGGCGCTCGCGATGGTGGCGTCGGCGGAGGCGACGACGAGCGCCGCTGGTTCACCGCGCGCGATCTCTTTCGCGAAGGTGGGTCCGCTGAGGGCGGCGACGCGCTTGGAGCCGGCTTCTTCGATGGCGACTTCTGACATGCGCAAAAGCGTTCCGCGTTCGAGACCTTTGGTCGCGCTGACGACGATGGTTTCGGAGTTGTCGAGATACGGACGCAGCGAGCCATACACGCGGCGCGCGTGGTGCGATGGCATGACGCCGAGAATGAATTGCGCCGCGGGAGCGCAGAGGGCAAGGTCGTTCACGACTTCGATATTGGCGGGCAACGTTGCGCCGGGGAGATAGACATCGTTGACGCGTGTGTCGCGCATGCGGAGGGCGAGGCCGGGCTCGTGGACCCAGAGCCGGACGCGTTCGAAGCGAGGCGCGAGTGTGATGGCAAGGGCCGTGCCCCAACTGCCTCCGCCGATGATTGCGAGCGTCATTATTGAGTCTTGCGGAAGGCGAAGACGCTTTCGGTGCCGGCGCGCAGGCGTTCGATGTTCGACTTGTGGCGCCAGACGATGAAACCTCCGGCGAGGGCGGCGGCGAGCACAACGGGAATCGGCGGATGCAGAATCAACCAGACCGCCAGCGGAAACATGCCGGCGGCAAGAATGGAGCCGAGCGAGATGTGTCGCGTGACGGCGACCGCGACGACGAAGAGCAACAGGATGGCGAGAAGCGGGAGCGGCGTGAGATAGAGAAAGGCTCCGAGGAAGCTGGCGACGGCTTTGCCGCCTTGGAACTTGAGGAAGACGGGAAAGGCGTGTCCGGCCATGACGGCGAGCGCGGTGAGGCTGAGCCAGAGGGGCGCGTCGTCTGGCGGGAGGCCACCGAACTTCGCCATCATCCACACGGCGACCCAGCCCTTGGCGACATCGAGTAGGAGGGTCGCGACTCCCGCGGCGCGTCCGGTGGTTCGCAGCACGTTGGTCGCGCCGATGTTGCCGGAGCCGGACGAGCGGACGTCACTACCGGTCTTCCACTTGACGAGCAGAAAGCCGAACGGGATTCCGCCAATGAGGTAGGCGGCGGCGAGTAAGAGAACGGGAATCATAGGGGAAATTCGGCCAGTTTGGTGTAGATCGAGCCTTGTTGCGAGGTGTCCGATCGATACAGAAAAAAACGATCCGCGCGGAAGACTCCGAAGTCGACGGAATCGAGTGAGGCGACGGCGCGGCGGAGCGGCGCGAGATCGGATTTGCCGCCGGAGGGCACTCGCCCGAGTGTCAGGTGCGGCGAGTAGGGCTTCGTCTCTTTGGAGATTCCGAGCGCCGTGGTGGCGGCGTCCGTCGCGGCGTGCAAAGCCGGTAACGCGTCTCCGGCGTGGATGCCGGCGAAGAAGGTATGGGGCTGATGGGGATTCGGGAACCAGCCGAGGCCTCGAGTCTCGACGTCGAACGCGCCGGCCGCGACTGCGGTGAGTGCGCGCTTGAGTTCGCTGAGGCGCGGCTCGGGAAACGCTCCGATGAACTTGGTGGTGATGTGGAGATTCCCGGCGGGGCTCCACCGAAGAGCGGCGGCGGGGCGCAGCTTGTCGAGAAGAGCAGCAAGGTTGGCGGCGACATGCGTGGGGAGTTCGAGGCCGGCGAACAGGCGCAAACTCATGGTTGTTGCGTCCGGTTTCGGGATCGAGGGTGGGGCTACACGCATGCAGCATTAGTGTAGACTGTTTTCAATGGCCGGGCGCGTCCCGGACACTCACAAAGGGATTCTCATGTTGCGTCAATTCACATCGATGATAGGGATCGGGGCAGTGGCCGCGATCAGCCTGTTTGCGGCGGATTTCTGGGTTTCGAAACCCTATACGGATTGGTCTCAGAAAGAGATTGATAAGCTGCTGACGAACTCGCCGTGGGCACATGACGTGCCGATTTCTCTGGGCGCGGCCGGTCGCGGTGGTGGTGGTGGCGGCCGCGGCGGACGCGGTGGCGGTGGCGGTGGCGGTGGCGGTGGACTGGGAGACGCGAGCAGCGGAGCGGGCGATATCGGCGGTGCGGGCGGTGGCGCGGGTGCCGGGCGTGGCGGCGCGGGCGGCGGTCGCGGTGCTGACGATAATTTTGGCGGCGGCGCGGCTCCGACAATGGTGATGAAGCTTTGTTGGCAGAGTGCGCTGCCCGTAAAGCAGGCGTTGCTAAAGCAGAAGTACGGCACGGAAGTGGCCACGTCGCCCGAGGCGAAGAAATTCCTGGACCAGGACGAGGCCTACTACATCCTGAAGGTCAACTCACCGATGCGACCCGGCGGCCCCGGCGGAGCGGGTGGTGCCGGTGCGTCCGGCGGAGCCGAGAAAGCCGTGGAAATGATCAAGCAATCGGCGTCGCTGCGTCGCAAGGGGAAAGAACCCATCGCGCCGGAGAAGGTGCAGTTTGTGCCGCGTCAAGGTGGCGTGGACATGTTCCTGATGTTCTCGAAGAAAGATGCGATCGTCGAAGAGGACAAAGAAGTGGAGTTCGTCTTCAAGAACGAGATGACGGGCGAGATCAAGTACAAGTTCCGCCTGAAGGACATGATTGTCGGCGATAAGCTGGCTCTCTAGGACCTGGAGCTGAAATAGGCGGCTCCCGGCGCATGTCGCCGGGAGCCGTTTTTCTTTATGCGTCGCATTTTTTTATTCTTGGCCGCGTTCGTCGGCGTCGCGTTTGCGGCGGACTTCTGGATTGCGAAGCCGTACACGGAGTGGAGCGGCAAGGAAGCGGCGAAGCTGCTCTCGAATTCGCCGTGGGCGCGCGCCGTTGCGGTCGGCGCGCGTTCGGTGGACGGCGATTCGGGAGTGCGGCCGGGCGTTGCGGGATCGAAGATTCCCGTTGCGAACACGCCAGACGGCGGCGTGGGTCCGATGGATGCCGTCGGCGCACTGCCGGATGGCACGCGGCGGCCGGGCGATCCGACCCAAGCGGGGTTGGGTTCGGACGCTGCCCACGCGGTGGTCCGATGGCAGAGCGCGCTGCCGGTGAAGCAGGCTCTCTTGGTACGCAAGGGCCATCGCGACCTGACCTCGCCCGAAGACGCGAAGCGCGTGCTCGAAGTACCGGAGACGCACTACGTGTTGGCGGTGTCCGGGTTGCGCATGGCGCTTCCGTTGGGTGGGGCGCAGCGCGCGATGCAAGAGCAGATTCGTATTTCGGCTTCGCTTTCGATCAAGGGCCGGGATCCGATCCTGGCGGAGAGAGTGGAGTTCGCGGGGCGCGGAAACGGCGTGGAGATATTCGTTTTGTTTCCGCGAGCGCAAGCGATCAGCGCGGAGGATCGGGAGGTCGAGTTTCGCGCGACAACGCCTGCAGGTGCGGCGCAGGCGAAGTTTCGGTTGAAGGATATGCTGGTGGCGGGGAAGCTGGCGCTGTAGTTTGACGATGATGTGGTTTTAGAACGATGTTGCGGGCGCCAAATCTGCCTCGCTCATTCTACGCGCGGCCGACGATCGCTGTCGCGCGCGATCTCATCGGCAAGCTCCTGGCGCATGGTCGCCTGGCGGGGCGCATTGTCGAAACAGAAGCCTACCTTGGCCCGGATGCAGCCGGGCGCGTCGACCTCGCGGCGCATTCGGCGCGCGGCCTGACTCCGGCGACACGCGTGATCTTCGGGCCGCCCGGCCATGCGTATGTCTACTTGATTTACGGGATGTATGCGTGCCTGAATCTGGCGGCCGAGGCGGATGGCGTTCCGGGGTGCGTGTTGATTCGCGCTCTGGAACCAGTGCACGGTGTGTCGACGATGCGCGCGCGGCGTGGTCTTTCGGATGCTCGCCAGATTGCTAACGGGCCAGGAAAACTAACGATTGCGCTGGCCGTGTCGCGCGCGCACAACGGACAAGATGTAACGCGCGGAGCGCTCACGGTGCGGGACGACGGCGTCCGGCCAACAGAGATTTCGGTATCGCCGCGCATCGGGATTCGGCAGTGCGCGGACTGGCCTCTGCGGTTCTTTGAGAGCGGCAACGCATTCGTCAGCCGCACACGATAGGCCGCGACCATCACTTTGTTACCTTGAAAGATCATGCTCATCCCCACTATCTTTCGCGAATACGACATTCGCGGTGTCGCCGACACCGAACTGCTGAGTCCTGATATCGAAATCCTCGGACAGGCGCTGGGTACGTATCTGCAACGCGCGAGCGGCCGCCGCATTAACCTTGGCCGCGATTGCAGGCTCTCTTCCGATCGCTTGCATAAGGCGCTGCTTGCCGGCCTCCTGAAGAGTGGCTGCGAGGTCACCGACATCGGCGTGGTGCCAACGCCGGTGCTCTATTATTCGGCCGTTCACTTGAAGGCCGACGGCGCGGTGATGATTACCGGCAGCCACAATCCGGCGGAGTTCAACGGATTCAAGACGGTCTGCGGATCGGGTACGCTGCACGGCGAAACGATTCAAGACGTCCGCCGCATGATCGAGCGCGGCGGCCTGGCGACGGGCGCGGGTGCGGTGAAGACCTACGATGCGGTGACGCCTTACGTGGACGAGATCTCGTCGCAGTTCAATGCAGGCGAGTACAAGCTGAAGCGGCACTTGCGCATCGCGGTGGATGCAGGCAACGGAACCGCGGGGCCGGTGATCGGGCGCATTCTCGAGAAACTCGACGTTGCTTCGAAGAATCTCTACTTCGAAATGGACGGTCATTTTCCGAACCACCATCCGGATCCGACGGTACCTTCAAACCTGAAAGACTTGGCGAGCGCGGTGCGCGAGCACCAGGCGGAGTTGGGCATTGCGTTCGACGGCGACTCCGACCGCATTGGCGCCGTCGACGAGAACGGCGACGTGATCTACGGCGACCTGCTGATGCTGATTTATGGCCGGGAGATTCTCACGCGCAAGCCGGGCGCGACGTTTATCGGCGAAGTGAAGTGCTCACAGATTATGTACGACGAACTGCGCAAGCTGGGCGGCAACGCGATCATGTACAAAACCGGCCACTCTCTGATCAAGGCCAAGATGAAAGAAGAGCACGCCGAGCTTGCGGGCGAGATGTCGGGCCACATGTTTTTCGGCGATCGCTACTTCGGGTATGACGACGCGCTCTACGCGGCGTGCCGGCTGATGGAGATCGTGGCGATGAGCGGAAAGCCATTGTCCGCGCAATTGGCGGGCGTTCCAAAAACAGTGACGACTCCGGAGATTCGCATTGACTGTCCGGACGACACAAAGTTTGGTCTGGTGGCAAACGTCGCGGCGGCGTTTGCGAAGACGCACGAGGTGATTCAGGTGGACGGCGTCCGCGTGAATTTCGCGCAGGGCTGGGGTTTGCTCCGCGCCTCAAATACGCAGCCGGTGCTCGTCATGCGGTTTGAAGCAACGACGCCGGAGTTGCTGGCGGCGTATCAGGCGGAAGTAGAAGCAGCGCTCGCGAAGGCGAAGTCGGAGTAAAAAAAGCCGCGCAGCCGGTTGCACCCCGGAAATGGCAAGAAGACTTGGGACGCCCCCAACTGCGCGCTCCGCGAAATCGAGTCTCGTCTACCTCAACCCACCCACCGAGACCCGCCGCCCCGCGGGGCCGTTCCTCCGAACCCGGCCCCGCGCCAAACCAAGGATGCCATAGGAAGTCGGCATTTCCAATAGGAAATGCGGCGCAAATCGGTGCCGTTTGTACTACTCCACTATCGCCGGTTGGCATACGTTTGTGCACTCCTGCTGGCCCGGAAATCGAGCCGCAAATTTGGCACGTTCTGAGGTCCACGACCGGAATGAAGTTAACACGATCTTGCGGTCCAAAATGCGAACCACGCAATCCGAGCCGCGACCAAAGTCACCGACGGGCTGCGCGCGTCATGAAAACCAGAAACCAGTCCTACTCGGTCATGACTGGTACTACCTGAAATCAGGAACTTACGGACTGGTTTCTGCAGAGTCCCGGACGCGTGGCACCCGTCATGACCGGCAGAAACCAAGTGCGAGCAGCAGCAACTAAGATCTCATCATGAGGCGCAAGAAGCAGAGGGGTGAGCACCACCTTGCCCGAGGACGTAGCGAACCGTAAGCGAGCGCCCCACCCAACGAAGAACCGCGAGCGTAAGCGAGCGGGTGCCCTCAGCCTGAGGGGCGGGGTTGTTGTCGGGGGCCCGCTCACTAACGTTCGCGGTTCTTCGAGAGAGCAGGGGTCAATTTTTCACTTGGGTAAGCGAGCGCCCCCACCCCAGCGAAGAACCTCGAGGCTACGCTGCCTGGAACAGACTTTCCTGCACGGCCACCCGACCGCGGAACTCGTGGAGCTCCCAAGGATACTTCGCCAGTAGCGTCTCCGGAGCGCGACGCCGACCATCTCCCAACAGCGCCTGCAACTGGAGCGCGTTCACTACGCTCTTGCCTCCGGCGTCGTTGTTCGCGACGACAAACACACGCTCGGCATGCCGAGCCAGGTGGTGGATGCGCGGAATCCATTCGGCCAGTTCGGATGCTGAATAGAGATAATTGTGCTGGTCGCGGCGGTTGGCGGACCGCGCGTACGCACCGAGCGAATTGTCTGGATTGCGACCATGCAAGCGCACGTAGCCGACTCCGGTCGTGAGGAACGCGGTCGGCGGCATGGCGCGGGTGTAAGCCGGCTGATCGATGTTGCAGAAGCCGATCTTGTAGTCGATCAGAACGCCGATCGCTTCGTCCGCCATCCACGACTCGTGCCGGAATTCCGCGACGAGCGGAAACTCGTGAAACGCCCGCCTCAGGTTGATCACGAACTGCCGATTCTCAGCCGTAAAGCGGAACGACCAGGGGAACTGCATCAGCAGAGCTCCCAGGCGTCCGGCGCGGAGCAGTGGCCAGAGTCCGTCTTTGAACAGCTTCACTTCGGTCGGTTCGATGACGCGCTCATGCGTAAAGCGTTGGTTGAGCTTTGCGGTAAACTGGAACGCATCATTTACTTCTGATTTCTTAGCCCAAACCGAAGTTACTTCAGGCTTTAGTGACTGATAAAACGACGAGTTGATCTCGATCGCGTCCACGAATTGAGCAATGTACTCCACGGGATGGGGAGCTCGCTGGCGGGCCTTCGGGTACACTATGCCCGCCCAGTGGGGGTAGGACCAGCCAGCGGGTCCGACGTGAATAACGGGGGGGCTGCTGTTAGGTACAGCCGCCGAATCATGGAGGAGACGGTTCGAAAATTGACTCGTCTTGGGGATCGCCATCGGGGGAGGCTCCTTGCTATATTCGCTTTCTCTTTGCCCTTGAGTATGGGCGAACATTAGGCGAATGTCAAGGTCCGAGTTGGCGGAATCGCGATTCCGCCTGTAAGCCGGAATTCTTGGTGCTGCGCGGGTGCTTACTTCGCTCGGCCTTCGGCCTCGTTTCGTGCGCGCCTCGACGATTCGCGGTTGATCCGTGCCCGGTTAAATCCGCTCCCGGCGCGGCCCTACGGGCCGTTTTGGTCGGGGCTCGAATTTGGCGCTTTTGTCTCGCGCAGTGGCGTGTCGTGCTGGTTCATGGCGGTCATTACGCGCGGGCGCCTCCCTGACTTCCCGTAACGGGCAGGCTGTTCGCGGTTCTTTGCTGGCGAGGCGCGGCTTTAGTTCTAGCGTTTGACGATGACTTCGCGTAAATGATCGCGTGTCAGGAAAAACTTCACCGAGGCGAAGTCCTGGAATAGCTTCTCCAGATTGCGGTTGTTGAAGTGCTGTTCGGCCTTGCGCGTTCCGGTGCGTGGGGTGATGGAGATGGACTTTGGTGTGGCGATGCGGTAGGAGCAGGCTGGCACGGCTTCGAGATTCTCTTCCGCGTGAAAGAGAGCGAGCAAGCAGGCGTTTGGTTTCAGTATCCGGTGGAGGCGGTCGACCGCGGATTGCAGAATTTGGGGGGGCAGAAACTGCAGCGTGTCCCAGACGAGTGCTCCGTCGAAGTGGCTTTCCGGGAACTCGAGGCTTTGTTCGAGGAATTGCGCCATATGCTGCGGGTTATAGACCGCGCTATCGTCGGAGCCGTAGACGGATTCGAGAGTGCGGAGAATGTCGTCGGAATAGATACGATGGCCGAGGTTGGTGACGAAGCTGACCGTACCTTGATTCGCGCCTGCAAGGTCGAGGATCGACAAACCTTCCGGCTCCTGAATCGAAGCGCAGAATTGTTCCAACCCGTGACTGGTGCGTGTCGCCAACTTGCGGGCACTTTTCCTTCGGTTGTTCTACCGCTTCACTTCGGCCGAGGCTGCTGCTGCCTGCGGAGCGGGCGAGGAAACGGCGGCGGCAGTGGGAATCGGCTGCGGCTTCGGAGTGGCCGCGGGCCTTACAACTTCCGCCTTGATGATGTCGATGTTGCCCTTGAAGTACGCTCCGTCTTCAATGACAATGCGCGCGGTCTTGATGTCGCCGACGAGCTTGGCATCTTTGCGGATATCGATTTTGTCGGTCGTTTCGACGTTGCCGTGGATGGTGCCGAGCACGACGATCTCGCGCGCCTTGACGCTGGCGACCACCTTGCCGTTGGGACCCACGGTGAGCCGATTCTCCTGGAGTTCTACGGTGCCCTCCACTTCGCCATCGATGGTGAGATCTTCGCGCGAGAAAATCTGGCCTTTAATCATTACCGACTTGCCGATATTGGCGGAGCGGGATGAGGCGGCGGATTGCTGCGGGGCGGGCTCGCTGCCGCGGCCGGATAGGGTCGACATCGGAATACCCTCCTGAGATAGTTGCGACGGGGTCGGCGGAACCGAAGCAGGCTTCGGCACGAAATCATCTTCTTTTCGGCGATTCCACATAGGGCTGTCTCCTTGCCGTTGGGGCTGCCGACAGCCACGCGGGGGCGCGATTTAGGGCAATGCCTGCGGCGAGAATCTCAGTGTACTACGTTAGAGACGCGGCGAGATCTAAGCGTTTCATGGTAGTTGCGGTTTTGGTCGGACCTGGTGGTCTGACCTGGTGGTCTGACGTACTGGGGTTTTAGACGATGGGCGCTTCCATCAGCAGATCGAGGAACGCTTGCGCCACCTTGTGGAAGCGCTTGCGCTTGCGATGAATGATACCGACCGGGCGGAAGAGATCGGGGGTCGCGAACGGAATCGCGATGAGGCGGCCTTGGCCGATTTCTTCGAGCATCACGCGCATGGGCAGAATGCTGACGCCGCGCTGATGCGCAACCGCTTCTTTGATCATTTGCAGATTGTCGAAATGAAACGCAGCGTTCACCTCAACCGAGCGCTCACGCAGATAGCGCTCGATGTCGTGGTGGATGGGTAGATCGTCGTCGAAGCTGATGAAGTCGAGGCCTTGGAGATCGGCGGGTTCGACGCTGTTTTTGTTGGCGAGGGGGTGATAGGGCGACACGGCGACGACCATTTCTTCTTCGCGCCAGGGAATGACCGTGATTTCGCGCGTGGGCTCGGCGTAGCTGACGAGGCCGAGGTCGGCTTCATCGGCTTCGACGGCGGTGTAGACCCGTTCGGGCCGCAAGTATTCGACATCGAGATGCGCGTCCGGCAGACGCTCGCGGAACTTGCGTTCGAGGTCGACCATTTCCGAGAGAGCCACCGAATAGATCGAAGCCACGCGCACGGTACCTTCGGTTTGGTCGCGGACTTGGCCCAACGCGACGTCGAACACCTCGCGGCGCCGAAGGACGTCGCGGCAGAAGTCCTGGAAGAGTTTTCCGGCTCCGGTGAGTTCGAGCGGACGATGGCTGCGGTCGACGAGCGAGACTTGAAAAAGGCGTTCGAGTTCCTGGAGGCTTTGGCTGGCGGCGGATTGGCTGACTTGGCTGAGGCTGGCGGCTTTGCTGACGCTTCGTGTTTGCGCGATGTCTTTGAAGAGCCGGATTTGCTCGAAGGTCACTGAAGGCAGTATAGATTCAGTCGGGCTAATATTGCAATGCCGCGGTTATAATTAGGCTAATGATTGCGTTGAACAACAAAAATCCCCGCCTGGGCGAACCCAAGCGGGGGATTTTCTTCTAGTCTCTTCGGCGCGAGGTAGGCCGGTCCAATGGATCAGACGGCCCCGTCACTGAACGAAACATCGACTGTCAGAAGGTGAGACTCAGCAGTCGGTCACCTCGCGCATTGAATCAACCGAATTTAAGTTACTACTACTGTCAGAACTCATTCGACTGGATCACCTCCTTCCTCAGTGATAGACGCAGAATAACTCCGATTGGGGAGAGAGTCAACAATTTTCTGGAGGGATGTTCTATAGATTGTGGTTATGGGTCGATAGGCCGCAGCGGAGTGGGGGCTAGACGAAATTCGGGTATCGATGACGGCTCGATGACGGCCGTAGTTGCGCTACAGTATGCCCATGCCAAACTGGATTCGCCTACTGCTCTGCGCCGCACCCGGTGGCTCCGCCTGGGCGCAAGGACCGATCTCCTGCACCGTCCGGATGGCTAATCCCGATTCGCATTACGCCCAAGTGGAGATGCGCGTCCCGCCGGCGGGACGCGCTGCGGTCGATTTGAAGATGTCGGTGTGGACCGCAATGTGATTCGCGAGTACGCCAAGAACCTCGCGGCCGTGGAAGCGCGTTCGCCCGGCGGTGAGCAATTGAAGGTTTCAAAGATCAGCAAGAACCGCTGGCGCGTCGGCACGAAAGGCACCGATGTCGCCATCGTGAGCTACCGTGTTTAGAGCCACAAGCTGCATGAGCGGGACAACTGGATTGATGACGCGTTCGCGTTACTGAGCGGCGCGGCGAGGTTAATGACGTTGGTCGAGCCGCTAGCGGGCTGAATCGGTTGGAGCGAATGACCGAAAACGCCGCACTGCGGCGAAACCATTAGGTGCAATGATGAATCAAAAAACCCTCAACCGATTGACCGTAGCGGCAGGCACGAGTGCGTGCGCTGCGGATTTCTTGTAAGGCGTTTTTGCGGGCGGGGCGATGGTCTTCCCGGTTGACGGAGAAGTTGAAGGCGAATCGGCGGTACTAAAAGGATGAGGTGGATGGTGCGCTTGAGAGGATTCGAACCTCTGACCCCTACCGTGTCAAGGTAGTACTCTAACCAACTGAGCTACAAGCGCACAAGGAGGAACCCGGTGTTGTTGGTTGCACCGCGAGTTCTTTCGTGTTCTTGACGAGGTCCGCGTTTTTGGCTCTGGGATGTTGGGATCGCCTCGGCCTATTGACTTCGTTGCAAGAACCTAGAGTTTACCACAGGGCTGGCGATTGACCAAAATTTCGTGACAGGCAGGTGAACCGGATTGTTGGGATCGAGGGCATGGCACCCTTGCCCTTTTGTTTCTCCATCATTGGTGGCGAACGGGCGGCGACTCAGTTCGGCGGTGCTTTGCTACGCCCGCAGAAGGGGTCGCTTCTTGCGCGCCCCGAAGCGAAGCCGCTCGGCGTCAGATCGGCATGGCGGGATGAAGAACTGGTAACCCAATTTCTGTGGGATACGTTCAATGAGTGTGGCTTGGCGGGCGATGATGGCGCGGGGTGCATTTTCAGAGGCCTGAATCGCGGAGTTGGGCCGGGTATATACTCGTGGTATCGGAGACAGGTTCTCCGGGAGAAACACATGCGCCGGATTTTGCTACTTGCGTTCGCGCTGACTTTGCCGATGGCGGTGTTCGCCGGGGGCAAGGACAAGAAGAAAGATCCTGACGAGATCGGCAATCGCGATGTCGGCAAGGGGACGAATTTCTACTCGCTCGAAAAAGAGATCGCGCTGGGCAAGCAATTGGCGCAGGACGTTGAGCGGCAGGCGAAGATCGTCGACGATCCGGTGATCGCAGAGTATGTGAATCGCATTGGGCAGAACCTGGTGCGCAATTCGGACGCGAAGGTTCCGTTCACGATTAAGGTGATCGATTCGGAGGACGTGAACGCGTTCGCGTTGCCGGGTGGGTTCTTCTTCGTCAATTCGGGTTTGATCATGAAGGCCGATAACGAGGCCGAACTGGCGGGCGTGATGGCACATGAGATTGCCCACGTGGCGGCGCGGCATGGCACCAAGCAAGCGACGCGCGGGCAGTTGGTGAATCTGGCTTCGATTCCGCTGATCTTCATGGGCGGCTGGACAGGCTACGGGATTCGGCAGGCGGCGCAGGTTTTGATTCCGGTGGGTTTCCTGTCGTTCTCTCGCGGGTTCGAACAAGAGGCGGATTTGCTGGGCTTGCAGTATCTGTATAAGTCGGGCTACGATCCGGGATCGTTTGTGGACTTCTTTGAAAAGCTGCAGTCGCTCGAGAAGAAGAAGCCGGGGACGCTCAATAAGGTTTTCTCGACGCATCCGCTGACGGGCGATCGGATTGCGACGGCGCAGAAGAACATTCAGGAGTTGCTGCAGGAGAAGCCGGAGTATGTGCTGACGACTTCGGAATTCAACGATGTGAAGACGCGGTTGTTGGCGCTGCACAATCGGCGGAAACCGGATGCGAAGGACGATAACCGTCCGCGGTTGCGGAAGGCTCCAGGGTCCGGTCCGTCGGATGGCGATGGTAAGGATAAGACGACCGAGGATGATCGGCCGACGCTGAAGCGCCGACCGTCGAACTAAGCGCTGGTTTGTGTTGGATGACGAGCCCGCCGGATGGTCCGGCGGGCTTTTTTCGCGTTTGGGGGTCGCCTCCCGGCCGGAGTTCGGTCGGTGGAGTCCCCTGCCTTACAGCCGGGGTTCTTCGTTGCGGGGGGCGCTCGCTTACGCTTGCGGTTCTTCGAGAGGGGACGCTCGCTTACGCTCACGGTTCTTCGAGAGGGGGCGCTCGCTTACGCTCACGGTTCTTCGAGAGGGGACGCTCGCTTACGCTTGCGGTTCTTCGAGAGGAGCAGGGTCAGATTTTTTCACAGTTCCTTACGGTCGGGGTTCGGTGCTGGGTTGCGGTCCGCTTCCGACGCGACCCTTCAGGCCGATCGGGTCGCGGCTCGGATTTGTCGGGTCGCCATCGCGTCGACATTATTGTCATCTGTGATGGTGGGCAGACGGGTCCAGCTAAACGCCCTCCTGGTAGGGGTTCAATGCTGTCCTTCGTCTGCCTTGGGTTCTGTGTCCTACCTGTGTCTTCAATTCTGTGTCGGGGCGATGAATTTTGTTTCGAGAATTTTCCACATGCTTTGGCGGTGTGAAAGTCGCTCGTTATGACAGAGATGGGCGGTTGGTGATCTCGCGCGGGGCGAACGGGCGGCTTTCCCTTTGGGCCTAATCCAGCTAGAGTGGAAGCATGGCACGCGGATGGGAAAGCAAAGATGTTGAATCGCAGCTTGAGCTGAAGCAGGCCGACCTGGCTTCGGAGCGGTTGCGCGTGGCGGTAAACGCCGAACTGCGAGATAAAGAGATGAAGCGTTCTAGCATTGAGTTGCAGAAGCAACGGGTGCAGAACGATTTGCAGTTGGCATGTAATCCGAGGTATCGGGCGCAGCTTGAAGAGGCGCTGCTGTTCTTAGATGGTCAGTTGGCGGCGATCGTATAGACCCCTCACACTGCTAAAACTCCAATGCTGCCGACTCTGTTTGCGCCTCTGCGCACAGCGTTGATTTGGCTGGGCACTGGGTAGTCCCGGGTGCTGTGGGTGTGGGGCGCAGTATGATGTCCGCTCCGCTAGAGGTGGTGGTGGTCGGCTTCAAAAAAGGAGCCGCGCCGATGGGAGTGCGCCGGAGACCGCTTACTGCGCCCGACTTCGTCGGGCTTCGTGCGCGGCTCGGATTTGAAGTGTTTCCTAGCTTCTAGCAGCACTCCCACAATTGACTGGTTCCTGGCGGTCATGACCCGCCCGCCCGTCCCTGACTTCGTTCGGGTGAGATCCGCTCACCCTCCATGAACCACCTTGTCGAGGAGCGCGTCAGTTCCTTATCGAACTTGTCCTTTCAAACTAGTCCTTGTTGAATTGACGGAACGTCGCGACTTCGGTGGGGTGGCGGCGAGCGTACTCAATAATAGTCGGCGCAGCTCATGTAATAGCCGCATTGTTCGCAGAAGAGCTTGCATTGGCGTTCGCTCAAGCGCTTGCTGCAGACGGGGCAGTAGAGCATGGGCTCGTCTTCTTTGCGCGGCGGCGCGACGGTTTCGGGTTCCGAGTTTTCGACTTTCGCCGATACCTCTCGATCAGGGTCCACGTCTGCCATTATAATGACGGACATCATGCCTAGAACTGGCGCTGGTCGCGCCCTCCTTCTTTCCACCCTCTGTTTGCTGGTTTTCGCGGGGATGGTGATTGCGCAACGGCGCGGTGAACCGGAACGTGCGCTGCGGAATCCGTCGCGCGGAACTCGCGGGGCGGTGGCGGCGGGCAGCGACTACGCCGTTGAGGCGGGCATGCGGAGTTATCACCGCGGCGGCAACGCGGTGGACGCTGGCGTGGCGACGATGTTCGCGGCGGCGGTGACGGAGTATTCGCATTTCGGTTGGGGCGGCGAGGCTCCGATTCTGATTCGCACGAAGCAGGGCAAGGTGTTCGCGATTGCGGGCGTGGGCACGATGCCGAAGCTGGCGACGGCGGAATTCTTCCGGACGCGACGATTGCAGGCGGGCGAAGTGATGCAGACGGATCCGGGCGGATTGAAGGGTATGGTTCCAGTGGCGGGGCTGATGCCGGCGCTGGTCCCGGGAATGGTCGACGCAGGATTGCTCGCGCTGCGGGAGTTCGGTACGAAGTCTTTCGCAGAGACGGTGCAAGCGGCGATTGAGTTGGCGGATGGCTATCCGATCGATGAAACACGGTCGGGCTCGATTGCGCGGTCGCGGCAGTTCTTCACGTTGTGGCCGACGTCGCGGGATCATTTTTTACCGAATGGACAAGTGCCCGCGCCGGGCGATGTGTTCCGGCAACCGAATTTGGCTCGCACGTTGCGTTCGATGGTGGAAGCCGAGCAGAAGGCGTTGAAGTCCGGCGCGAAGCGCGAAGTGGCGATCGATGCGGTGCGCGATTATTTTTATCGCGGCGATGTGGCGAAGAAGATCGATGCGTTTAGCAAGGGGAGCAACGGGCTGTTGCGGTACGAAGATATGGCGGCGTTCAAGCTGGCGCTTGAAGAGCCGGTGTCGACGACGTATCGCGGGTACACGGTGTACAAGCCGGGGTTTTGGAGCCAGGGTCCGGCGATGATCGAGACGTTGAACCTGCTCGAAGGCTTCGACCGTTCGCCGATCAATTCGGCGGAGGCGATCCATCGGCAAGTGGAGGCGTTGAAGCTGGCGTATGCGGATCGCGATACGTATTATGGCGATCCGAAGTTTTCGCAGGTTCCGGCCGATGTTTTGTTGTCGAAAGACTACGCGGCAACTCGGCGGAAGCTGATTGGGCGGAATGCTTCGCTTGAGTTTTTGCCGGGAGCGATCAACGGAAAGACGGGCAAGCATCCGACGGATTCCGATGGATCGGTTGTGCATCTGAAGATCGACGATGCGCTGATGGCTCGCGATACGACGTGCGTGGATACGATCGACAAGGATGGACTGGTGTTTTCGGCAACGCCGTCGGGGGCATGGCTGCCGAGCGTGATCGCGGGGGATACGGGGATTCCGCTGACGGAACGCGCGCAGAGTTTCGTGCTGATTCCGGGGCACCCGAATGAGTTGGCGGGCGGGAAGCGGCCGCGCGTGACGCTGTCTCCGACGATTGTTGTTTCGCCGGATGGGAAGCCGTATCTGGCGCTGTCGACGCCGGGTGGCGACAATCAGGATCAGAGCTTGTTGCAATTGTTTCTGAACGTGGTCGATTACGGGTTGAACGCGGAGACGGCGATTGAGGCTCCGCGGTATCAGACGCGGCACTTGGTATCGAGTTTCGATAATCACGCTTGGAATCGCGGGGATTTGCTGCTGGATGAACGGATCCCGGCGGCGACGATGGCGGAGTTGGCGGAGCGCGGACACAAGACGGGGACGCGGTCGCGATGGAATTCGGGGGCGGCTCCGGTGATGATCCGGCTGTTGCCGAATGGGACGCTGGAGGCGGGGGCGGATCCGTACGGGTATCGGTCGGCGGCGGCGTGGTAGGGGGGCGGCTGGCGGGTGGGGTTGATCCTGGTTGATCCACTCAATTCGTTCGTGGTTCCTTGCCGGGGAAGGTGTCCGACGGGGGCTGCCAATGCTTTCGCGTTGGACAGTCGGACCTGGCGGTCCGACCTACTGGATCGACGGCCTCGTTGTTGATCGCTTACTCTGAAATTATGCCGATGCTTGGTGCGGGCTCGCGTTTGCCTGGTTTGGATTCGATCGCGGCGTTTGCCTCTGAAGGGCGCGTTCTATTGGCTTTCTTCAAGGTGAGTTGCCCGACTTGCCAGTTGGCGGCTCCGTTTCTTTCCCGGTTGAGCGAGGGTTCGTTGCGAGTGGTCGGCGTGTCGCAAGACTCGGCGCAGTTGACGGAGTTGTTCAATCAGCGGTTTGGCGTGACGTTTGAGACGGTGTTGGATGACGCGGGTTACGCCATGAGCAACGCGTTTGGGATTACGAACGTTCCTTCGCTGTTCCTGCTGGATGGCGGTGTGATCGCATGGGCTTCGGATGGATTTGCGAAGACGGAGTTTGCAGCGTTGGGTTCCGTGGCGGGCGTCGAGGTGTTTCGGGGCGAGAAGGTTCCGGACTTCAAGCCTGGTTGAGGGTCGAAGAACTGAGCCTCCGGTGGAGGCTCTTTATGATCCGTTACACGGGAAAATCGGGATTTTCGTTATTCTGTAGGTAAGAGGATTTTGCATGACTCATCACCGCTTCATCGCTGCGTGTCTTTTGTTGAGTGCATCTGGTGGGGCGTTTGCCGCAGCGCCGACATTCAACAAAGACATCGCACCGATCCTGTATAAGAACTGCGCGAACTGCCACCGGCCGGGTGAGGTGGCTCCGTTTTCGCTGTTGACGTATGCGGACGCGAAGCGGTGGGCGATGCCGATGGTGGTGGCGACGCAGAAGCATTTCATGCCGCCGTGGAAGGCGGAGCCAGGATTTGGGCAGTTCCGCGATGTGCGGGTCCTGAGCAAGGAAGAGTTGGCGACTCTGGCGGTGTGGGCGAAGTCGGGCGCGCCGGAAGGCGACGCGAAGGATAAGCAGGCGGTGCCGCAGTTCCCGGTTGGCTGGTCGCTGGGTGAGCCGGACCTTGTGATCAAGATGCCGGCGAAGTACACGATTGCCGCGGAGGGCAACGACATCTACGAGTGCTTTGTGATTCCGACGGCGCTGACCGGGCAGATGAATGTGGCGGCGCTTGAAGTGCGGCCGGGCAACCGGCGCGTGTTGCATCACACGATTGTGTACGCGGATCCGACGGGCGTAGGCCGGAAGAAGGCGGCGTCAGAGAGCGGAAATTCCTACACGTGCTACGGAGGATCGGGCATTGCGCGGGCGAGCATGGTGGGTGGTTGGGCTCCGGGCGGGATGCCTCGGCGGTTGCCGGAGGGCACGGCGAAGGTTGTCGATAAGGGCAGCGATCTGATCATCCAGCAGCACTATCATCCGTCGGGCAAGCCGGAAGAGGACATGACGACGATCGGCATCTACTACGCGAAGGGTCCGATCTCGAAGACGACTGGTTCGATTCCGGTGCTGCAGCATGAGCTCGACATCAAACCGGGCGAGAAGACGTATGAAGCGAAGGTTTCCTACACGACGCCGATCGATGTCGAGGTGACGGGCGTTGGTCCGCACATGCATCAGTTGGGGCGCGAGATGAAGGTGACGGCGACGCTGCCCGATGGCACGGTGAAGCCGATGATCTGGATCAAGGATTGGGATTTCAACTGGCAGGGCTCCTACATCTATCAGGACCCGATTTTGTTCCCGAAGGGGACGCGGTTTGATGTAACGGCGGTGTACGACAATACGCCGGAGAATCCACGCAATCCGAGCAATCCGCCGAAGGCCGTGCATTGGGGCGAGGCGACGACGGACGAGATGTGCATCGCTTTCTTGCAGTATCAAACGCCGAACAACGCGGATCACATGAAGCTGATGGCGGCGCTGGCAATGCAACTGCAGCTGTACAAGTATGCAGATCTGACGGGCAACGAGCCGCCTCCGGGAGCGAAGGCGAAGCCGGCGGGGCCGGGGCGGTAGTACGCGTGACCTTACGGTCGCGCCTCGGCGTTATGCCCGCCCTCATGGGCGGCGTTATTGGGAGTTCGTCGATGGTTCGATGGATTGCGCTGGTGGTGACGGCTTGGCTTTCGGGCCTGATGGCTGCGCCGCCAGCGCATTTTCGTTTGCAAGACACGGCGGGCGACTGGCACACGGAAGCCGAGTGGAAAGGCGTGCGCGCCGTTGTCGTCGTGTTCCTGGCTACGGACTGCCCGATCAGCAATGGCTACGTGCCAGAGCTGCGGCGGATCTACGAAAAGTACAGCCCGCTCGGAGTGAAGTTCTACGGCGTGCAGCCAAACGCGATGGAGAAGCCGGAGGAGGCAGCGACGTTCGTGCGCGAGTTCGGCCTTCCCTTCCCTTTGCTGTTTGATCCGAAGCATGCGCTGGTGAATGCGACGGGCGCGGTGACGACCCCGGAGGTGGCGCTGTTGTCGGCGTCGGGCGCGACGGCGTACCTGGGCCGCATCGATAACTTATATGCACAGATCGGGCAGAAGCGGTACGCGGCGACGGAGTTCGATTTGCGGAATGCGATCGACGCGGTGCTGGCGGGCAAGCCGGTGGCGAAGGCGCGAACGAAGTCGGTCGGCTGCACGATTCCGAAGCTCTGAGTTGCGCGGCGTGGCTCTTGCCTGGGGCTAAAAGTGGATCTTGTCTAGATGGCCACTCGCATGCACAATCGCGAACATGAGATTCCTTTTGCTACTGGTAGGGGTGCGCCTGTTCGCACAGCACACGGCGATCCCGCAGATTCCTGAGTTGATGCCACGCGAGAAGGAAATGGCGATGGCGCTCAGCGCGGCACCGAAGCATTTGCAGGCGCAAGCCGGCGTCTACGTGATGGGCGAGAAGGGCTTCGAGAAGGTTCGGGATTCGTCGAATGGATTTACTTGCGTCGTGAATCGCGATCATCCGTTGAATCTGAAACCGACGTGCTGGGACGCGGAAGGTACGCGTACGATTGTGCCGAAGGTGTTGCGGGTTGGCGAGTTGCTGATGCAGGGGAAGCCGATGCCGGAGATCGGCGCGGAGATTCGCGAGGGGTTCAAGAGCGGGAAGTATGAAGCACCGAAGCGACCGGGCGTGGCGTACATGCTGTCGGGGGATATTCGGAACTTCAATCCGCAGACGGGAAAGACGGATTCGTTTCCGCCGCACGTGATGTTCTACGCGCCGAATCTGACGAACAAAGACATCGGGTCGGATGGATCGATGGGGCTTCCGTCTATCGCGTATCCGGGTCCGCATGGATACATGATTGTGATGGC
>JAYVTO010000007.1:0-4245 GCA_043788745.1 Acidobacteriaceae bacterium | reverse complement strand
CCTTGTTCCGCGCGTCCATGAAGTCGCCCAGGTAATCCTTGAACTTCATGTCCATACGGTCATAGTGCCAAAGAGCAAAAAAACGGAGAACAAGCTCGTTGTCGCTCATTCGCCGATATAAGCCATTTTGTTCGAGAGCCTGCTGGTCAGATGGGATATCCCAAAGCCGGCGAAATCCGGCACTCGCTGCAAGCTCGCAAATCTGTTTATTGAATGGTCCCTGGAAGACGGCGTTCCGAATCTCCATGGGTTCTGCGATCACGCCGCCAGTGTTCAGTCTGTCGAAGACGTCATATTTAACCTGTGGAGAGGATTCTTTGAGGATGACAACCGCAGGAACAAATCGGCGTGTGATCGTGCGATCCAACTTCTTTTTTTGAAGGTCAAAAAAGTTTTGACCGTTCAGATCCTCCCAAACCTTGAGCGATTTCAATTTGAATGCATTCTTGAGGAAGTTATCAATTGCCGTGAGACGTTGTCGTCCATCAAGAACGACGTAACTTCCGTATTGATCCTCGCCCAAAAATACGGGCGGAATAGGAACGTTCATGATTATCGACTCAATAAACCTCGACTGCTTTTCCTCGTCCCAGCGATCCCGTCTTTGAAATCCGGGATCGAGATTGATCTGATCCCTTATCATGTCCGGAAGGGTCGAGATGGGGAGATCGATCTTCTGCGAGATGATCTGGCGCATCTGCTGGCTATATTTCTTCTCCAGCGGGGTTGAGTCTGGTTGCTCTCCCGAAGGATCGTCACCAAACTCTATGAGGCTTTCTTGTTCCAACGGTTCTGCCATATAACCTTTCAAACTGACCACGTCACGGAATCGACAAGATTTGCGGTCTTCCTTCTCCGACTATCCCTTCTGCAACAGTAGAACACTCTCGGTCGCACCCGGGCGTTTTCGATATTGCTTAGTACCTGGATTAATACCAGCCATCGTATTTTGATGTTGAAAATCAACGCGCCGAATGAGCTCTAGAGCACGGTTACCAGCCATCTGTAGGAAGGTGCCAGGGAGGTCGTTGTGCAACTCCTTGTAATACGAATCCTGAACCACAACAGCGCATATTCCTCCCCGTTTCAAAACTCTGCCGATCTCGCTGATCGAGTTAAAGAGACCGTCGAAATACTGGAGATGGTTTTTGAGGTAGTACCCCTGAGAGGCTTTCGATTGATGAGTTGCGACGTGACACAAAAAATCGTTGCATGTTAAGCCCCAGCCGAGTTGCGCTGCAGGAGGAATGATTCGAACCATGGAAGTTCCGATCATCCTTGTTCGCAGTTCACCCAGTCCGTTCTCGCTGTCGTAGCCAAGCATCGCTAGCTCTAGGCTGGTCGCAACCGCATAGTCGATCCGAGTGCAGTAGGGCGGCGAAGTCAGCACGAAGTCGACACTTCCATTCTGTAACGGAATTTCTTCGGAGGATGCAGCGCTGAGGTGAACACTTCCCTTTCGAATCGCTGGAACATCTCCGTCTAAAGAGGAGACCATCTCTTCGGCTTGGGCAACAAAGGTCCCTACGATTGTCTCGAACGAAGGTCTTATTCGAACCCGTTCCGTCGATGGGCGCTTTACCCAAGTGGGATTCGTAGCGAAAAACCGCTTCAAGAGTAGTCGCGTGCTGCGGAAAAGCGCAACGTAAAAAAACGCAGCCAAGTCGGACGTTGGCCGATTAGGAGCATCCGAATGAAATCTGTATGGGTCGCTGTCGACGAGGAGGTGCTGAATTGCTGCCTCGATTCTACGGAGATCGCAGGCGCTTGATGGCATCAGCCACGTTGACAGAGGATCGACACGCGTTAGATTGGTCTCTCGACTGCTTCGGGCAATCTTTACAATCTCAGCGGTAAGCGGAGCTAGGCTGTCTTTTGATAGCGGGCTTAGCATCTGGGCTTTAGCGGCGATAACCATCACCGGGTTAAGGTCAAAGCCAAAAGCTTCGTGGCCGGTACGGAAGGCTGACAACGTGGTAGTTCCGCTTCCGTTCCATGGATCCAGCACCCGACTTCCTCGTCGAATGTGCAAAGACTCGATTAAAGACTGCGCGAAACGGTGCGAGAAACCAGCGTAGTAGGGGTACCAACTGGCTCGGCCTAACGGCATCTTGCCTTCGCGTTTTGGGTTTAGGACGATCGCATTCTCGACCAGGTATCTGACTGCCGAACGCTGTGGGGAATCAAAGACCGGCAATTCATTGCAGCGCAGACTCATTAATTACTCGCCCTTTCCTTGACGCACTCTGATGTGGCTTCACTTCAAATGATCTTCTTCAACGTTTCCTTGCGATGCGAAGAGAGTTACACCATTGTCGCGTAACGAACCCGGGCGAAGCGTTTGCCTTTCAGAATTTGTCGCCAGCGATCCTGACTTGCCGACATGTGCTCCCAATTATGCGGACGCTATGTTCGACCAACCTCCAAGGGGTTGGCGCGAAGGCCAGCCAGCAGCTCATCTAGCGCGTCGACGACGCCTTCCGGCGGGAAGCCGGTGGTGTCGCCAGCCTTTAGGATTCCAGCCGGCGAGAACGACGCGCCGGGCGAGCGGTGGATGAATTCCATCAGCTTTTGTGGATCGATCTTGGCCTGTGCGTGGAACTTGATGTTGAAGACGCCTTGTCGACGATCCACGCTCTCGACACCGATCTGTTGCGCGAGATTCTTGGTCTGTCCGAAGTCGACGAGCAGCTTGACCGCCGCGGGCACGGGGCCGTAGCGATCGGCGAATTCGCCGACAAGCTCGTTGGCAACCTCGCGGCTCTTGGCGTCGGCGATCTTTTTGTAGGCGCGCAGGCGCTGGTTGTCCTCGGGGATGTACTCGGGCGGGATCCGGATCTCGAAGCCGAGATTGAGCGTCGAATGAATCTCCAGCGGCACCTCGATGCCCTTCATTTCCTGCACGGCTTCCTCGAGCATGCGAATGTACATGTCGAAACCTACCGCGTTGATGTGACCCGACTGCTCGCCGCCCAAGAGGCTGCCGGCGCCGCGCAACTCGAGATCGAGCGCGGCGATCTTGAAGCCCGCGCCGAGATCGGAGAACTCTTTGAGCGCGGCCAAGCGCTTGCGCGCCACCTCGGTGAGTTCGGTATCGGGCGGCACTAGTAGGTAAGCGTAGGCACGGCGATTGGAGCGCCCGACGCGGCCGCGCAATTGATAGAGCTCGCTTAAGCCGTAGTTCTGCGCGTTCTCGATGACGATCGTGTTGGCCAACGGAATGTCCAGGCCGTTCTCAACGATCGTCGTGCAGACAAAGACGTCGAACTCATGGCGCATAAAGCCGAGGAGAACCTTCTCGAGCTCGGCGTCCACCATCTGCCCGTGGCCCACGCCCACGCGCGCGCCGGGCACCAGTTCCTGAATCGAGAAGGCGCGTTCGTAGATCGATTCGACGCGATTGTGGACAAAGTAGACCATGCCGCCGCGGGCGATCTCTTGCTCGATGGCGCTCTTAACGATGGCTTGGTCGAACTTGGCGACGACGGTGTGCACGGCCAGACGGTCCTTGGGCGGGGTCTCGATCACGCTCAGGTCGCGGATGCCCACCAACGACATGTGGAGGGTGCGCGGGATGGGCGTGGCTGAGAGCGTCAGCACGTCGACATTCTGTTTGATCTGCTTCAGACGCTCTTTGTGAGCGACGCCAAAGCGCTGCTCCTCGTCGACCACGAGCAGGCCAAGGTCGGGAAAGACAATGTCCTTGGACAGAATGCGGTGGGTGCCGATGAGGATGTCCACCTTGCCGTTCTCCATGTCGGCCAGCACTTGTTTGGACTCCTTGGGATTGCGGAAGCGGCTGAGATGTTCGATGGCGACGGGAAAGGCGGCGAAGCGGCGTTTGAAGCTCTCAAAGTGCTGGAAGGCCAGCACGGTGGTGGGCGCCAGCACCGCCACTTGCTTGCCGTCGCCAAGGGCCTTGAAGGCGGCGCGCATGGCAACTTCGGTCTTGCCGAAGCCGACGTCGCCGACAACAAGGCGGTCCATCGGTTGCAGGCTCTCCATGTCGCGTTTGATGTCGCGCACGGCGGTGAGCTGGTCTTTGGTGGCGTTGAATTCAAAGGAGTCTTCAAACTCGCGCTGCCAGTTGGAATCGGGCGAGAACGCGAAGCCTTCGGCCATGCGGCGCTGGGCGTAGAGCTTGAGCAACTCGTCGGCCATGTCGCGCATCTTGGCCTTGACGCGGGACTTCGTCTTTTGCCAAGTGATACCGCCCAGCTTGTCGAGCGGGGCCTTGGTTTCACC
>JAYVTO010000006.1:0-16134 GCA_043788745.1 Acidobacteriaceae bacterium | reverse complement strand
TTTCAAAAAACGAAACCAAAAAAACACAGAAAGGAGCCCAGCAGCGTCCCAACCTGACTCTTCCCCCTTCAGGCTCATTCTCGGATTAGAAAATGCTGACGGAGCTTGGGTTTCGCCGATTGCTTTCAGAATCGCAACCATTCTTCGCAGCGAGCACGCAACGCGGCGGCGGTGGCGAGTCCGGAATAGAGATCGCCGATAATCGCCAGGGAATCGGCTCCCGCGGCGAGGACCTCCGCTGCGTTCGCGCGCGTGATGCCGCCGATCGCGACCAGCGGTTTCGCGCTGAGCGGCCGCAGGCGGCGTAGTTCTTCGATACCGACGACGGGGTCGGGATTCTCTTTCGAAGCCGTTCCGAAAATCGGCCCAAGCGCGAAGTAGTCGGCGGGCTCTCCCGCGGCTGCCAGCAACTGAGCTTTGTTGTGCGTCGAGAATCCGATGACAGCGCGGGGGCACAACTTTCTGGCGTCGTCGACAGGGAGGTCTTCCTGGCCCAGATGCAATGCGGCGTCGAGCAGCGCCGCCATGTCGGCGCGATCATTGATCACAAACGTTGCGCCCGCCCTCGCGCACGCGACGGAAATGGCTTCCGCTGTTTCAAACATCTCGCGGCTGTACTGTCCCTTGTGCCGGAGCTGCAGAATCCGCACGCCGGCGTCGAGCATTGCCGCGGCTGCGTCCCGTAAAGAGAATCCGGCGCGTGTGCCCGCGATCGAGTCAAGGATGGGATAGAAACGGGGAAGTGTGACCATGCCGTCGCGCGAACGCTCTTTCCAAACTAAACGATTTGTTCTCGCCCGGCACGCTGCCTCCACCGATTACGATGAAAAGTATGCGGCTTCATTTTAAATCGCCTGGGACGAAACCCGGCGTCTATCCGATCGCGCGCCACGGCGAACACCTCAAGCATCTCTCGTTCACGATTGTTGAATTGGGGGGCTCCCTGCGAGAGCATTCGTTCGAGACCGGCGAGGACGAAGTGTCTCTCGACTTCTACACCGGCCCGATGCGCGTTACAATCGACTCGCCGGCCGGGCACCGCGGTTTCGAAGTCGCGAGGCGGCCGTCGATTGCGACGAACCACGTCATGATCTGGGTCCCGCGCGATGCCAAGGTGAAGCTCGAAACGCTCGACGGCGATGCCCGCGCGACGATGGGCGCTGCCAAGGCCACGAAGCCCGGACAGGCGGCCTTTGTTTGTGGCACCGAAAAGGAAGTCGGCAAAGAAACCTTCACGCGGACCGTCTTTACTCACATCGCCGATAACGTGCCGGCGGAGCGTCTCATCTGCGGCGAAACCGTGAATCGGCCCGGCGGTTGGTCGAGTTGCCCGCCGCATAAGCACGACGTCTTTCGCAAAGATCCCGCGGGCGGCCCCGGCGAAGTGCCGATGGAAGAGATCTACTACTTCCAACTCGATCCGCAACAGGGTTTCGGGTTCATGCGCTTGTACACGGATCCGGCGGATCCGAAGGCGTTCGACTATTCTTTCGCCGTCGAGCATGGCGATACCGTGCTGATCCCGCGCGGCTATCATCCCGTTGTTGCGTGTCCCGGATACACGTTGCATTACACGTGGATCCTTGCGGGCGAGGGTCGCGCGTACGGAGCGTGGACCGACGATCCAAAGCACTCGTGGATCAAGCGGTAAGCGGTAGCTAAGGGTGCGGCTTGCGGGTCCGCGCGATTGCAGTCGCGGTTCTTCGGATTGAGATTGCCCTACGAAGGGCTAACGATTTCGAACTCCGCCCGCAGGAACTGCCAATCCGGCAATTCGTAAACCCGAAGCTTCGTTTTGAGCGGCACCGTAACTTCCTTGTACTCTTCGGGACCGAGGTTCGGTACTTTGATGTCGAACGTGCCAATGGGCTCATCGCCTTCTTTCGCGGAAGCCGACACCAGCGAGACTTTCAGTTCGACCGAGCCGAGATCGGCCGACGAGTGATTCACGACACCAAGCTTCACCAGGAGCTTTCCGGCGGACGGCTCCGAGAGCCGGAATCCGCCAAGCTCGACATACTTCGCCAGCGGGTGCTTCCGGTTCAACACCTTCGACGTGCCAGCGGCGATCCCTCCGTCGGCCTTGGCGGCCTTCTTCTTGTCTGGAGCCGGCGCGCTGGAGCAGCCGGCCAAAGTCAGGAACGAGATAACAGCGACCAATACAAGTCTCACGGCATCTCATTATAGAGTGTAAGAGGGAGCCGCGTCCGCGAAAGCGGAGTGCGACAGGATGCGCAAGACCATACGCGAGCAAATCGACACCATCTTCCGCGGCGATCCCGCGGCCCGCAGCGTTGTCGAAATCATTCTTTGCTATCCCGGATTCCACGCCGTACTGATGCATCGCGTGGCGCATTCTCTGTGGCGCAATCACTGGTTGTTGGTGGCGCGCGTCGTTTCTCAGATCAATCGCCAGCTTACTGGAATTGAGATTCATCCCGGCGCCAAGATCGGCCGCCGCTGTTTTATCGACCATGGCATGGGCATCGTGATTGGTGAGACTTCGGAGATCGGCGACGACGTGCTGCTTTATCAGAACGTGACGCTCGGCGGAACCGGCAAAGACACGGGCAAACGCCATCCGACGCTGGGCAATCACGTTGTCGTCGGAACCGGCGCGAAGATCCTCGGCAACATCCTTGTGGGGGATCACGTGAAAATCGGCGCGGGTTCGGTGGTGATTCATCCCGTGCCGGATCACTCGACCGTGGTCGGCATTCCCGGGCGCATCGTCGGCAAGACGAGTGAGACCGAAGAACTGGAGCACGGCAACTTGCCCGATCCCGAAGGCCAAGCCATCGACGATCTCACGCGCCGCGTTGCCGAGCTCGAAGCGCTGGTGAAGTCCATGGCATCCGAGCGCGAGCGCGTCGGACGCTAGACGCTATCGGATTCGGCGTCGACGATGACGGTCACTTGCGCGATCAGTGGGCGTAGATCGACGGCGATGGTTCCTGCAACCAGCGCGTAGTCGATGTCGAAATAGACGTGGATGAGTCGATTCCGGGCGATGTTCATTGCGAAATACGCCAAATCCGAGCCGCGACCAGAGCGGCCCGAAGGGCCGCGTCGGGAGCGGATTCACCAACCGTTGGTCCGCCCCGCTGCTACCGCGGCCGGCCCGCCCGCCCGCCCGCCCGCGGCCGGCCCCGCCGGCTGAGGGAAAGACTCTAAAGCTTTTTCGCTTCCCCGCCGAACCTTCCTGTGAGGAGAATCGCCCGTGCCCGGCTTCGCAATGTTCTTTGGCAGCATTCTGAATGCTGTCGTCCTTTGCCTGTTTTTCGCAATGGCCTACAAGGTCTTCACGCTGAGCAGCGAGATCAACGAGTGGAAGGAGTTGCTACGGGAAATCCGCCGGAATACGAATCCTCCGGATTCGTACGCGGCACAGCGCGATGCGGCGGAGAGGGCGTACACGCCGCCCGATCTGAATCCGCTTGCCGCCGAGATTGACCGCGAGGATCGCGCCTACGAAGTTCCGGCGGAAAAGATTACGGTTCTCGATCCGCCTCGGCAGTAGCTTGCGGACAGTCGCGGTGCACGACGCCGTAGCACCCCCGGTTAGACGGCTCGCACGACAGCGCACGACGGTCCCGATCCGACTGGAATCATCGTGAACAGCGGCGGAGGCGTGCTCCTGCCCCGCTTTGCGCCCAGCGCGCCGACGCGCAACACGGCCATGTCTCCCGATGTTTTGTTCAACACCAGTGCTAACTCGTCGCCCGGAGTAATGACGATGTAGGCTGGCTCGGTACCCACGGATACCACGGCCACCAGGCGCTGTGTGTCGATATTGAGGACGCTGATCTCCCCGGATTTCGGGCTCGCGACGAACAAGTACGAAGGCGTTGTGGTGGCGGCCATCTCGCCCGGCGCGCGGCCGGCGAGTATCGTTCCCGCGACTTCGGTTTGGTAGGGATAGACGACAACCACCGCGTCGGAGCCTTCGCCGGTCACGAACATTTGTCCGCCGTCCGCCTTGAAACACAGGCGGTCGGGCCGAACGGCGACGGGCAGATGCACGATCAGCCGGCCACTCGGTACCTCGTACAGCGAGATCAATCGTTGGTCGAGATTAGTCGCGATCAGCGCGCGGCTGTTGAACTGAAATCGCACTTGGCCGATGCGGCCGCCGGGGCGAATGATCTCGCCGCAACGCCGCTGGCCCAGGTCGACGAGCGCGAGGCCGGCCTCGCCAAAGCTGACAGCCGCTGACAAGCCATTCGCCGCCACGTGAAAGCCGTTGGCCACGGCGGGCAGTGCAATCTGCGCATCTGCTTTCAGAGAATCCAAGCTCACCCGCACCAGTTTTTTTGCACCCGCTACGAGAACCCAGAGGGCGCTTTCGTCGAAAGTAAGCTGCATGGCATCCGCGCGCGGAGCCACCGCGACGCGCCGTGCGGCCTTCAATGTATCCGTCGTAATCTCGTGGATAGCCCCGGTTTCCGGAGTCAGGACATAGATAGCCGCCCGACCCTTGGGAGCTTCAATCTGCGTCGGATTCGCGTCCAGGGTCACGCGCGTCTTGACTGCAAATGCGTTCAAATCGACGGCTGCCACGGCGCGTCCCTGGCTGTTGGCGACGAAGGCGTACCCCGGAAATCCGGTGCCGGGCGTCCTCGTACAGCCCGAGAACACGATTGGTGCTACTGCCAGCGGCGTACCGAGAAACGCTCGACGGGTCCACATAATCTACTAGTGTACCGGCATCGCATCCGCTATCCTCATAGATACCCGGTTGCCCTTTGCTTCCAGCTACCAAATGGCTGAAACTAAAAAGGAACCGGTGATCGCTGTGCAGTCGCGGCAGACGCGATGAATTCGCGTTCGCCTACCGAAGGAGTTAGTTACTACTTGTCCATGAATATTCGCTCGCTGTTCAGCCTCTTCTCCTCGGATCTCGCCATTGATCTAGGAACAGCGAATACCCTCGTCTACGCGAAGGGCAAAGGGATCGTCGTCAACGAACCGTCGATCGTCGCCATCAACAAGACCAATGGCGAGGTCGAAGCAGTCGGTAAAGAAGCCAAAGAGATGCTTGGCCGCACGCCGGGCAACATCGTTGCCATCCGCCCGATGAAAGATGGCGTCATCGCCGATTTCAAAGTGACCGAGCGCATGCTCTGCTACTTTATTCAGAAGGCGCACGGTCGCAAGATGCTCGTGCATCCGCGCATTGTGATCGGCGTCCCCGGCGAGATTACGCAGGTTGAGAAGCGCGCTGTCATTGATTCGGCCTATCGCGCAAAGGCGAGCGAGGTGCACCTTGTCGAGCAGGCGATGGTCGCCGCGATTGGCGCCGGGCTGCCGATTACAGAGCCCTCGGGCAACATGGTGGTCGACATTGGCGGCGGCACGACGGACGTGGCTGTGATTTCGCTGTCGGGCATTGTGCACTCGCGCTCGGTGCGGGTCGCGGGCAATGAGATGGACGACGCGATCATGCAGTACTTGAAGCGCAAGTACAACCTGCTGGTCGGCGAGCGCACGGCAGAGCAGATCAAGATTCAGATCGGCTCGGCGTTTCCGCTCGAGAAGCCGCTGACGATGGAGATCAAGGGCCGCAATTTGATCGAAGGCGTCCCAAAGACAATTACCATCGACGATTCGGAGATCCGCGAAGCGTTGGCGGAATGCACGGCGACAATCATGAATGCGATCCGCGTGGCGCTGGAGCGCACTCCGCCGGAGCTTTCGGCCGACATCAGCGATCGCGGCATCGTGCTTACGGGCGGCGGCGCGCTGCTCAAGAACCTGGACAAGCGCATTCGGGATGAGACCGGGCTGCCGGTTTCTATTGCCGAAGACCCGCTGGCTTCGGTCGTCCTTGGCACGGGCCGCATGCTGACCGACTTCAAGCTGTTGCGGAGAATCGCGATCGAATAACGAGTTTGGGAGATATGGGTCTGGTTGACTGGAGACCGGGAGCCACAGGCCGCAAGGCTTGTGCCGCAGACTGATGGACACTATCCTCAATCGCTATCGCAGCCTCAGCGTCTTGCTCGCCGTTATCGTCGCGCAACTGCTGTTGCTTGCCTATCAGGTGAAGAGCAAACAGGACGTGCGCCTGATTCGGATCTGGGCGATGACGGCAGTGACGCCGCTGGCGCGCGTGATTGAAGCTTCGCGGAGTTCGACGGCGAGCTTCTTCTCGGACTACTTCGTTCTTCTCGACGTGCGCGAAGAGAACAAGAAGTTGAAGTCCGAGCTGAACCGCTTGAAGATGGAAGGCCAGTTCCTGAAGAACGAGCTCTCGACCGCGGATCGCGCGCGCGCGCTCGCCGCATTCCAGACGCGCGCGCAGTCGAAGACCGTGGCCGCGCGCATCATCGGCAACGCGCCCGGCGCGACCTCGAAGGTCGTACTGCTCGATCGCGGGTCGACGTCGGGCGTCGAGCGCGGCATGGCTGTGATTACGCCGGACGGTATCGTCGGCAAGGTCATCGCCGTGTACCAGTTTGCGTCGCAGGTCTTGCTGATAACCGATCCCACCTTCGCGGCCGGCGTGCTCTCGCAGAAGAATCGCGTGCACGGCACATTGCGCGGGCAGGGGCATTCGACCTGCTTGGTCGACTTTGTGCAGAACGAGCAGAAGGTCGAGACCGGCGACTGGTTCTTTACATCCGGCGACGACCGCGTGTTCCCGAAGGGGCTGCCCGTGGGGCAGGCTACGGTGGTTCGGCAGGGCAAGACGTTCAAGGAAATCTATGTTGTGCCGAGCGGCTTGCAGAACGGGCTCGAGGAAGTTCTCATCGTGATTGAAGGCGTGCATCAGCCGTTGCCGGACGCCCCAGGCGCCCAGCAACCGATTCACAGCATGTCGCCGCCGCCGCCGGAGCCGGGCGCGGTCACGACGGATGGACAGCCGACGCAAACGACGCCCACGCCCAACGGCGTAACGCGTTCGTCCCTGTCTACCGACGCCGATCAATTGTTGGACAAATATAAACGCATGGGTGATGCCCAAGGCGTCAAGTACGGCCAGAACTCGGGCAAGCTGCTGAACTTCAATCAGCCGCCGCCCGCGAAAGTGGAAGCGAAGCCGGATTCGCCGAAATCCGGCGAAGCCCAGGGAGGCCCGCCATCGCCTCGTCCATGATGGAGTACCAGGATTCGGCCTTCTCGCGGCCGCGGCGCGAGCGCGCCTCGAAACTCCGGCCGGTTTCGCTGATCGCGATCCCGCTGGCCGCGATTCTGTTTCAGGTCTACGTCCCGCGGTTCCTTCAGTACCTCGGCTACCTCGATCTGCCGCTGCTGGTTACCGTCTATTTCGCGCTGATGAAGCGTTCGACCATGCCTGCCGTATTCTTTGGCGCCGTGGTGGGCCTGGCGCAGGATTCGCTGTCGAGCCAGCCGCTCGGGATGTTTGGCATTGTGAAGACGCTGGTGGGCTACTTCGCCGCATCGGTCGGCATGCGCTTCGATGTCGACAATTCGCTCATGCGATTCCTGCTGGGGTTCTTCTTTTTCTTCTTCCACCAGTTTTTCTATTGGGTTCTCGCGCACGCCCTGCTGGATCTGAACGTCAACTTCGAATTGCAGCAGATGCTGGTGCTGGCGATTCTCAACGCGGCGGTGGCGGTCCCGTTGTTTCACGTTCTCGATAAACTAAAGGTGGCGGCATAAATCACCATGGAGTCACATATTCGTCCGGATACCGAACGGGAACGCGAGCACGAGCTTGCCAACAGCCGCCTGCTGCGCGACGAGACGCAATTCGCGACCGGGAAGATCGCAACGTTTCAGTACTTGACGGTCGCGATTTTCCTGATCCTGCTGACCGGCTTCTGGGATCTGCAGGTTTCAAACTACGAGAGCAATGTCGACCGCGCCGAGCGCAACCGCATCCGGTCGACGCCATTGGTTGCGCCGCGCGGCAAGATCGTCGATCGGGACGGGCGCATCCTCGTCGATAACCACTCGTCGTTCAAGGTGATGCTGACGCGCGAGAATCTCAATCTCGATCACGTGCGGCAGATTGCGGAAGGTCTGCATCTTGACCCCGACGATTTGCAGGCCCGCATTCGCCGGTTCGCGTCGCGGCCGAAGTACGAACCGATGGTGATCAAGACCGAGCTTTCGGCGGGCGAACTTTCTTTCGTGGCCTCGCATCAGGACGCAAAAACGTTTCCGGAACTGCTGCTGATTCACTCCCAGAGCAGGTTGTATCCGAAAGACGGGCTGGCCGCGCACGCCATCGGCTATGTCGGCGAAGTGAGTGAAACCGAGCTCAACACCGCTGAGTTTGCGAAGTATTCGCAAGGCGACATCATCGGCAAAGCGGGCCTTGAGAAGCAGTACAACGAACTGTTGATTGGTGTGGATGGCCAGCGCCGCGTGATGGTCGACAACCTGGGGCGCGAACGCGACGTGCTCGAAAATAAAGAAGCGATTCCGGGACAGAACCTGCAACTGACAATCGATCTCGATGTGCAGGCCGTCGCCGAACTGGCGATGGAAGGCCGGCGCGGCGCGGTGGTCGCGCTCGATCCGCGCAACGGAGAAGTGCTCGCGATGGTCAGCCGTCCGGCGTTCGACCCGAACATGTTTCAGGGTCGCATTCGCGCCGCGGATTGGAAGGAAATCAATTCCAATCCGTTCACGCCGTTGTTCAACCGCGCGATGCAATCGCAGCTTGCGCCGGGTTCGACGTTTAAGCCGTTGGTCGCCCTGGCGGCGCTTGAGAGCGGCATCATCGACGATCGCTTCGCGGTCAGTTGCCCGGGCGGCGCCTCGTTCTACGGGCACTTCCACAAGTGCCACTTGTTTTCGAAGGGCGGCCACGGCGGCGGCGTCAGTTTGCATCGCGCCCTGACGGGTTCGTGCGACGTCTATTTCTACAACGTCGGCGATCGCATTGGGATTGATCGCATTGCCGAGACGGCGTCGCTCGCCGGCATCGGCCGCAAGACGGGGATCGACCTGCCGCATGAAGCCGAAGGCACCATGCCGTCGACGAAATGGAAACTGCGCACGCAGCGCGAGAAGTGGTATGCCGGCGAAACCATTTCAGTCGCGATCGGACAGGGCGCCGTGACGGTGTCGCCGCTGCAACTGGCGTCCGCGATCGGCGGCATGGCCATCGGCGGCGAATGGTACCGTCCGCATATGGTGAAGGATGCCGCCAAAGCGGCTCCGCTGCGTAAGGCCCAATATGACCCAGCGAATCTAGAGAAAGTCGTTTACGGAATGTACGGCGTCGTGAACGAAGGTGGCACGGGCGCGAGCGCGCGGCTGCCAAACGTCGAGGTGTGCGGAAAGACGGGCACGGCGCAGCGCGCTTCGAACGATCTCATCAAAGCGATTAAGGCTGGCGGCCTGAAGCCGGGCGAAGAGTTGAAAGACAACGCGTGGTTCGTCGGCTTTGCGCCCCGCGACAAGCCGGAGATCGTAATCGTCGCGTTGTTTGAAGCCGGCGAGCACGGGAATTTTGCCGCTCCGATTGTGCGCGACGTAATCAAGTCGTACTTCGATAAGAAGGCGCGTCAGGCGGCTCCGGCGCAGTTGCGCGCCGCAGCCGGCCTCTTCTCGTTTCCAGGAGCCGAGCCTCCGAAGCCCGTCGCCAAAAAGAAAGTGATCCAGTATGCGACTTCAACCCTTGACTAGTGCTTTGACCGCCAAACAACAACCCCGCTCGGAAGCCCGGGGTTACCATCCCGCCGGTTACGGCGAGAATTGGTTTCGATCCGAATCACGCGGTCAGAGAACCAGCAGCGTGGCAATTCTCCATTCGTCATTCGACATTCATTATTCCTAATGGCTCATTACCGCTCCATCCGCGACTTCGACTGGCCGATGCTGGTGATCACACTGTCGATCTGCGCGCTCGGCGTACTGCAGATCTATTCGGCGACGCACGACACCAAGTGGCATAACGCGTGGTGGAAGCAACTGATCTGGCTGGCGGTCGCGATCGGACTGATGTGGGTGATCACGTCGATTGATTACCACACGCTGTTGGGGCAAGTGCCGATTCTCTATACCGCTGGGATCATAATGCTGCTGGTGACGATCACTCTCGGTTATGCGGTATTCGGCGGCAAACGATGGATTCCGCTGCCCGGGGGGTTCAAGCTACAGATCTCGGAGTTTGTGAAGCCGGTGTTAATCCTGGTTGTGGCGAGGTTTCTCGCGGAGCTGAAAGGCGAAGCTGTCGAGGGCCGCGACCTGCTCAAACTGGGGGGTCTAGTTGGGCTGCCGGCGTTGCTGGTGATGGTTCAACCAGATCTCGGCACCGCTTTGACGTTTTTCCCGATCGCCATCACCGGCGCCCTCATTGCAGGCGTCCGGTGGCGGCATCTTATTGTCCTGATCGTACTGGCGGTGATGGTTTTGCCGGCGGGCTGGTACGCCTTGAAGGATTACCAACGCGCTCGGCTCGTGACGTTCCTCGATCCCGGGAAAGATCCAAAGGGTCAAGGCTATCAGGTGATCCAGTCCAAGATCGCGGTCGGTTCGGGCGGGATGTGGGGACGGGGTGTCACGCGCGGTTCGCAAACGCAGTTGCAGTTTCTGCCTGTGCCGCACACGGACTTTATCGTTTCCGCCTTCGCCGAGGAGCATGGCTTCGTCGGGGTGGTCGTGATGTTAGGCTTGTTCTTTCTGTTACTCATGCAGATTGTGCAGAACGCGCAAACAGCGCCGGATAGGGCCGGAATGTATATCTGCATGGGTGTGGCCACGTTGCTACTGTTCCATTTGTTGGTGAACGTCGGCATGGCGGTGGGGCGGATGCCGGTGACCGGAATCCCGCTGCCGCTGATGAGCTCCGGCGGATCGAACCTTTTATCTGTATTCTTAATGTTGGGGTTGGTCAACAATGTCCGGCTCCGGCGATTTGTGAACTAGCTGGCGGAACGTTCGCCAGACAAGACCGCTGGCGGACATCCGCCGGCGCAGTGTAGATGATGAAGAGAGCGCGCCCCGCGTCTTCGTGCGAATCACGAGGATAGGGCATGCAGGGATTGGCGCAGTACAAACAGTTTTTTGTGGGTTGCGCCGCGAATCCGGGAGTGAACGCGTCCTGTCGTTAACGGGCGCTGACAATTGGCCTTCCCGGCCGCGACCGCCCCATTCGTGCGAAGCCAGGTAACGGGCCGGGTCCTTCGGGACTGCCGGAGCTCACTGGCTGTCGCTGATGCCAAACCAGTCCTCGCTTCTCTCACTCCTTGCCGCTCGCGGCGTAGGCGATGGCGCGCGGTCCGGTCAACCCGGGCCTGCCGCATTCCGGAATTCCGGACTTGCGGCGAACGGAGTCGATTGTTGATTCCGGTCGCTGCGTAAGTTCTCTCCGGCCTGCGTGAAGGAGATGAGCCCATGAGCAAGGAACTGGTGATTGCATCCAATCGCCACGAAATCAAGGTCGCGCTTCTCGAAGACGACCAACTGACAGAAGTCTATTTCCAACGCGCCAACGAGTATTCGCTCGCCGGCAGCATTCACAAGGGCCGCGTGACGCGCGTGCTTCCCGGAATGCAATCTGCGTTTGTCGACGTCGGTCTCGAACGCGATACGTTCCTCTACGTGTCGGACTTCCTTGAAGAGCACGACGATATCGACAAGGTCGAGGACCGTCCGGTACGCGCTGTCCGTGAAGTACGCGAAGGCGGCCGGGATGGGCGCGATCGCAATCGGGATCGCGGAGACCGTGGCGATCGCGGTGATCGGGATCGCGACCGCACGCCCGTTGCGGCTGCGCCGACGCCTGCCGAAGCGGCGACGATGGTAGCGCCTCCGGTAACGGAAGCCGCGCCGGTCGAAGAGGGAGTAGAGGTGATTGCCGGGCCCGAGGGCGGTCCAGCCCCTGCTGGACAGGATGGTGACCGTAACCGTGGCGGCGATCGCGGCGCCGACCGCAATCGCGGAGGACGTGGCGGCGGACGGCGTCGAGGACGTGGTGGCCGTGCAGGCTTCCCGGATGCAAAGTACGCTGGAGGCCGCGAAGATTCTCGTGATGCGCGACCCGAATCGCGTGGTGACGCGCGCCCCGAATCGCGTGGTGATGCGCGCCCGGGCGCAACGCGCCCTCCGCTTGTCGAGACCCTGGAATCGCTTTCGCCGTCCCATTCGCAGCCCCCTTCGTTTGCTCCCGCCGCTGACATTATCGTGCTGCCGGGCGAATCCCTGGCGAAGTATCGCAATCGTCCGCGGGCGGTTGAGCCGGCACCCGCGCGCGATTTCGATCTTGCCGAAGAAGGGGTGAATCCGATCTTCGACGCGGCGGAGATTTTTCCGCCGGAGAACGCCGAGCCGGATGCGCCGGTGCATCACGCCGGCGCCGAGCCCTTCCTGGTGGCGGAAGAACTCGAGGCGCCCGTTGCCGAAGTGCACCTGCCGGAAGCCAAAGCTTTTGTCGAACCGCCGGATCTTCCGATCGATGCCGCGCCGGTCGATGTTCCGGAGGAGTTGGCCGGTGTCGAGCCGCTCGATGACGACGAAGACCGTGAGATTCAATCCATGATTCTCGACGGCGTCGATGGCGAAGACGAAGAAGAAATGGACGAGGCCGACATCGCGCAGGCGGAAGCCGAAGAGGCTCTGCAGGCCGAGGCTGAGGGCCGTCCGATCGCGGAAGCGGGCGCAGGCGAACCGAACGCAGAAGGCGGTCCGCTGACCGCATCGGTTCGCGAAAAGGACGGACGCTATCCGCACCGTACGTCGCGTCGGGTGCGCCGCCGCGGACGTGGTGGCGAGCGCGGAGAACGCCCCGCGGGCGAAGCGGCTCCGGAAGCGCGTCCGGAAATCCGCACGGAAACGATAATCGAAGGGCGTTCGGAACCGCGGCCGGAAGGCCGTCCGGAAGGCCGCCCGGAAGGCCGCGGCGAACGTTCGCGTCCGGATCGCGGGCCGATGCCGCTGATCACCGACCTCCTCAAAGAAGGCCAGGAGATCATCGTCCAGATTGCAAAGGAGCCGCTCGGACAAAAGGGCGCGCGCATCACTTCGCATATCGCCTTGCCGGGCCGTTACGTGGTCTACATGCCGACGCTCGAGCACATGGGCGTGTCGCGCAAGATCGGCAGCGATGAAGAGCGCCAACGCCTCAAGCGCGTTCTCACGGGCCGCAAGCCCGCGGGCTCGGGTGGCTACATCACGCGTACGGCTGCCGAAGGCCGCACCGAAGAAGAAATCGCGGCGGACATGGACTTCCTCCATACGCTGTGGACCGAGATCAAGCGTAAGGCGGATCGCAAGCCTGCGCCGCTGCTGCTGCATCACGATCTCGACATCGTGCAGCGCATTCTGCGCGATCAGTTAACCGACAACTTCAAGGCGATCTGGGTCGATAATGAAGAGATGTACGAAAGCGTTCTCAGCTTCGTGCAGCGCTTCCAGCCGGCTCTCGTCGCGCGCATCAAACTCTATACGCGCGAAGCGCCGATCTTCGATGCGTTCAATATCACGATCGAGCTTGAGAAGGCACTACGGCCGAAGGTTTGGCTGAAGTCGGGCGGCTACATCGTTATCAACCAGACCGAAGCGCTGGTCGCGATCGACGTGAATACCGGCAAGTACGTCGGCAAGTCGAATCGCCTCGAAGACACGATCGTCAAGACGAATACGGAAGCGATCAAAGAGATCGTGCGGCAGATTCGCCTACGCGATCTGGGCGGCATCATCGTCATCGACTTTATCGACATGGACGAGCGGAAGAATCGCCAAAAGGTGATGCAGACGCTCGAAGAAACCATGCGCGTCGATCGCGCTCCGTACAAGATTCTGCAGTTCAACGATTTCGGCCTCGTGGCGATCACGCGCAAGCGCGTGAAGCAATCGCTCGAGCGCACGCTGTGCTCGCCGTGCCCGCATTGCGAAGGCGCGGGCTATGTGAAGAGCGTTCAAACGATCGTCGGCGAAATTCTCACCGAGGCGCGCAAGATGGCGTCGAGCGTGGAAGGCAAGGATGTGATGTTGCGCATCCACCCCGACGTCGCGAAGGTGATGAAGTCGAGCACGAACAAGTACCTCGAAGAGCTGGAAGAAGTGTTGCGGCGTCCGGTGCTGGTGAAAAGCGATCCGACGCTGCATCACGAGAAGTTCGACCTGGCGTAACGCAGGAATTACAGCGGGGCTGTACGCGCGACCGTCAGGCCGCGCGTACGACCCAATGGGCCGCTTGTTGGCGGCCAGCCACAAACCAGGGTATGCGGCGTCCCCCTTTCCCCGGGCGAGGCGGTCGCGTTCCGTGCTTACAAGTACGCGCGACCATTACGGTCGCACCTCGGTTTACGATTGCAGTCTATGCGGCTGCCGCGCAATTCTTTTCGTTTCCTTACGCGGTAATCATTGCCTGCTTCGTGGCGAACCGCTACGATGACTGTATGCGCTTGTCTCTCTGGATTACGCTTGCTCTCTCGCTTTCCGTCGCCGCGATCGCTCAGGATTCCGATACTGTCCTGTTCACGTCGGTCATCTATAACACGCAGAAAGCGTCGAACACGCGGCTTACCGATGAGCAACGCAAGGAAGCCGATTTGCTCGGCACCCAGGCCATGCAGCTCGGCATGAATGGCAAGTTCGGCGAAGCGATGCGTAAGTTTCATCAGGGGACGGCGCTGATGCAGGGCGTGACGTGGAGCGCTCCGTTGGAGTTGGCCTCGTCGATTACGGCGAAGGTGGATCACTCGCTGGCGCAGCCGGGCAAGCCGGTTACGATCAACCTGACGGCGATGTACGCGCCGCTGCTGCCTGCTTCGGAATCGCTCACCGCCTTGATCGTGTTGCGTCCGGCGCGGGGAGAAGGCGAGAAGGTGCTGGCGAAACTAGAGGCGTTGGACGCGAAGCAACTGCCGCAGGCGATCACGGCGACGATGCCGGCCGATCTTGAGGGCAATGACATTTTGGAAGTCCGGTTCGCGCCGGCGACAAGCGTCATGGATCCGAAGTCGAAAGCTTCCTTCACAAAGTCCGTTCCGGTGCATGTGGAAGCGCTGAGCGCCGACATCGCGAAATTGCGGTCGCGTCTCGCGGCGGCGAAAGGCAAGAACACGGCGGCGTATGCTTCCGCCGAATACGTTGCGTCGCTGTATGACCGCGTGGATTCGGGACTCGCGAACGCGCATCGCTATGATTTCCCCAAGGAGATGGCGAGCGCGATGGCGCTGCTCGATTCGCTCGATGCGGGCAAAGATCCGTTTGGCGCGAAGAAGGGTGATTTCCGCCGTGCGTATAAGTCCGATGTCGACAACACGCTGCAGCCGTATCGCATCTTCGTGCCCGAAGAATACGACGCGACAAAGCCGATTTCGCTGGTGATCGCGCTGCACGGCATGGGCGGCGACGAAGATTCCATGTTCGATCAATACAATCAGACGCTGAAGCGCGAAGCTGCGCGGCGCGGCTTCCTTGTGGCGTGTCCCAAGGGCCGCTCGATTGCGTCCATGTATCGCGGCTCCGCCGAGAAGGATGTTCTCGACGTGCTGGCCGATGTCCGTCGCGATTACAAGGTCGACGCGACTCGCATTTACATGATGGGCCACTCGATGGGCGGCTTCGGCACGTGGAGCATCGCCGCGAACTATCCGGCGATCTTTGCGGCGCTCGGGCCGTTCGCTGGCGGCGGCAGCCCGGCGAGCATGGAGAAAATCAAGCACATCCCGCAGTTCGTTGTGCACGGCGATAACGACAAGACGGTGGCTGTGGGTTCGTCGCGCGCGATGGTCGAGGCAGGGAAGAAGTTCGGCGTGACCATCGAGTACGTCGAAGTTCCGGGCGGCAGCCATAGCGACGTCGTCGCTCCGAAGATGGGCGCGATGCTTGACTTCTTTGCGAAGCAGCAGAAGAGCGATACGGTCAGCACCAAGGATTGACCGCGGACGCGGCAGGCGAAGACTCGCCCGTACCTCGCCGCTATTGAGGATGCGCTCGCCGGGAAGGCCGAGCGCTGTGGGCGAGGGTGCGTATGGGCCAGACTGGGTCACGGTGGATTGCGCCGCGCTCGTACTCGGCGTCGGGTTGATTGGAGCGCCAGCGCTGGCGCTCTCGCGATACCTCGAATCGTTGCTGTACGGCGTGAAAGCGCCCGATCCAGTGACTTGCGACCCCCGTCGCCGACCCTCGTAGCCGACCCCCGCCGCCGACCCCCGCCGCCGACCCTCGTAGCCGACCCCCGCCGCCGACCCCCGCCGCCGACCC
>JAYVTO010000005.1:0-31860 GCA_043788745.1 Acidobacteriaceae bacterium | reverse complement strand
TCAGGCCGGGCGACCATCGAAGCCCGCACCGGGTTTTTCTCGACCTGCCGCAGGCCGATCCAAAGATGGCTTCCGGCCATCGGACACGAGTAAAACCGGCTCTGCCAGAAATGGCCGGTCCGCCTTCTCCTCGTGTTCAGCGCTTCCGAATACGCTCCATGCGCGCGAGGGAACAGGACGGCCAGAGAATCTGCCCGCTCCGGAATCACCACCAGATGCACGTGGTTGGTCATGAGAGCATAGGCCAGTACGCGAGTGCCAGTATCCGCGAGGTTGTCGGCCAGCAAGCGACAGGTAGGTCTGCCGGTCGCCCGCAGTAAAAAAGACATTTTTGCGGTCAGTACCGCGCTGGGTTACGTGATAGGGCAATCCTGGTAGGATGCAGCGAGCGTTTCCATGGAATTGATAAACAGATGTTACATGGATTCGAAGCGCTATATGCCGGAACCGGACCTTTCACGCCATAACTCCCTCCAAATCAACACCCTACAGCCACCCGACCCAGAACAATCCCTATTGCTTTGACCGGCAAGAAACATCTGCGGGCTTTGGTGGGCTGAAGCTCGGGGTTATCACGCCGCCAGAGAGCTGCGGCTACGGAAACATTTCTTGCCACAAATGTTGTTTTGGTGATTGTCCTTTGCGCTGCGTTGTTTACAATGGTCTCTTGACGCCCTCATTTGCCGGACCCATCCTCGATATCAGTCTTTGGGAGCTTGTGAAGACGTCGCCGGCGATTCCGTTGGCGGTGATGGTGCTTCTGCTCGTCTTCTCGCTGCTCTCTTGGGCCATCATCTTTTCGAAGTGGGGCGCGTTCCGCGCGGCGCGCGATGCGAACAAGATGTTCCTGCGTTCGTTTCGCAAGTCGGCGGACCTGAATGCAGCCGCCGCGTCGGGCGAGCAGTTCGCGGCGGCTCCGCTGGTTACTGTGTTTGATTTCGGCTTTAGCGAAGTCAGCCGGCAATTCTCGTCGCGCGGCAAGATGGTCAACAAAGTCGCCGTCGAGCGCAGCATTCAACTGGGGATGAGCGAAGAAATCACGAAACTCGAACGCAACATGAACTGGCTGGCAACCATCGCGACGACGACGCCATTCATCGGCTTGCTCGGCACGGTGCTAGGCATCATCGACGCGTTTCAGGCGCTGTCGGCCGGCGGTAGCACCAGTATGCGAACTGTGGGTCCGGGCATCGGGCAAGCGCTGGTGGCGACCGCGCTGGGCTTGGTGGCGGCGATTCCGGCGGCGATCGGCTACAACTATTTTGGGCAAGGCATTAAGGAGTTCGGCGCGAAGATGGAAGATTTTGGGCTGGAATTTCTGAACATGATTGAAAGGGATTACGAGCGGTAGGCATCTACTGTTTGGGTGAGTGTTGGGACGATCCCCGCCGTCACCGGCGGGGCTAGAGCTTGTAACCCCTGGGCTTACGCCCGGGGTTATGGTGGGCGTTTCGTTCGTAGGCGCGACCTTGTGATCGCGCCCCGGTTGCTGAGAAGTTGTACTCGGGACCTTGCGGTCGCACCTCGGTGGTTGGCACGCGCGACCTTAAAGGTCGCGCCTCGGGAGGAGTCGGACTTGGCGGTCCGACCTACTGGGTTTAGAGAGAGCTGGCATTATGGCGTTTTCAGTGGGTAACGGAACCTCGGGTGGGCGGGGCTTTCGCGGAGGGCGATTCCGCGGCGGCTCCAGCGCTTTGTCGGAGATTAACGTGGTGCCGTTGGTCGACGTGGTGCTCGTGCTGCTGATTATTTTTATGCTGACCGCGCACGTGATGGAGTTTGGCCTTGAAGTCGACGTGCCGAAGATCAATCGCGTGAAAGACACGGCCGAAGTGCTGCCGACGGTGACGCTCTCGAAGACCGGCGAAATTCATCTCAACGAGAAGGCGATCAACATCAACCAACTGAGTTCGGAGTTGAAAAACCGCTTTCCGAAGGCGAAGGCCGTCTACCTGCGCGCCGACAAGGCGGCGATTTGGGATACGGCCGTGCAGATCATCGCGAAATTGGGTGACGGCAAGTACGACGTCAAGATTGTGACGCTGCCCATGGATGGAAGCCGCTCGCGATGAACGCGCCGCACGCGGAGATGCTCGACCACTCGGAATCGCTTCGCAGCGGACTGGTGCGTTCGGCTTTCTTCCACGGCGTACTGTTCGGAAGCCTGGCGCTCTACGGCTGGTGGACGTCGCGCGGAGACCAGTTTGGCTCGCCCGACGCGAGCGGCGGCGCGGTAGGCGTACAAGCTGTCAGCAAGATTCCGCTCGCGAGCCAAGGCATGCGAAGTCCGGTGGCGCGCGACACGGAATCGAACGTGCCAGCGCCTCCGCCCAAGCCTGTTGCCAAAGAGCGTGAACCCGAGCCGCAGCCGGATCGCGAATCGTTCTCCATCAAAGACCGCTTGCAGCCCAAGCGCCGGGAACCGGCGGTGGTGCGCAAGTTTCAACCCGATGTGCAGCCCAATCAGTTGACGTCGACCGAAGGGCAGCGCATGTCGTCGCAGTTATTTTCGCCCGCGCCCGGCGCAGGTGGAGTCGGTACCGGACCCGCCACCTCGATCGGAACGCGCTTCGGCGAATACGAATCGCGCATGCGGCAGATCATCGCGTCGAAGTGGCAGACAGGCGAAGTGGATAGCAATATGCGCACTGCACCGATCGTCACCGTGACGTTTGAAATTATGCGCGACGGGAATATTCGGAATGTGAAGCTGGCGCAGAGCTCCGGAGTTTTTGCGTTGGATACATCGGCCCAGCGTGCGGTGCTGGATGCGAATCCGCTGCCGCCGCTGCCGCCTGGGTTTGAGCGGGACAGCGCCCGCGTGGAAATCTTATTTCAGTTAAAGAGGTAATCATTCGTATGAAGCGTATTGTTCTTTCCGCGACAGCGGTCGCAGCCATCCTGTGTGTGGTGGTCTTCGCGCAGCAGTCCGACATCGTCAGCAAGATCGTCGGAGGCGCGCTGCCCGCCATCGCGATCGCCGACATGCGCGGCTCCGGCGCGGCGCAGGAGCAAATGGGCACGTTCAACCAGACACTGTTCACCGAAATCCAGTCTTCAGGCCAGTTGAAGATGGTCGCGAAGACCCTCTATCCGCTGCAGCTGCCACAGCAGCCCTCGGACTTCAAGGCTCCTACGAATGGCCGCTCGAACGGACCTTGGCTGACGGATTGGTCTCAGCCGCCGGTAAGCAGCAACTATCTTGCGTTCGGCTACACTGCGATCCGCGACGGCAAGCTCGTCTTCTTCGGGTGGCTCTACAACGTCGGCCAGCCGGACGTCGCGTCGGCGCAGGTGATCGGCAAAGTCTACTTTTCGACGCCGGATGAGAACGGCGCACGGCAGGCGGCGCGCGAGTTCGCGGCGGACATCCTTGCGCAGTTCGGACGCACGAGCCTGGTCGGGTCGAAGATTTTCTTCACGTCGGACCGTTCCGGCGGCGGCAACAAGGAGATCTGGTCCATGGATTACGACGGCAAGAATCAGGCGCCGATGACCTCGTACCGGACGCTCACCATCATGCCGAACGTCTCTCCCGACGGCTCGAAGATCGCGTTCACCACCTTCCCTCCGGGCAAAACTCCCATGATCGTGGTGATGTCGACCGAAACCAAGCGAATGGTTCCGTTTTACAACCAAAGGGCTTCTGTCAATTCGCAAGCATCCTTCACGCCGGACGGCAAACGCGTTCTGTTTTCGTCGACGGCGTCGGGTGACTACGCGCAGATCTATTTGTCGGATGCCGACGGCTCAAATATCACGCGCCTCACCCGAGTGCGTGCCGTCGAAGTGGAGCCGAAAGTGAATCCGAAGTCGGGCACCGAAGTCGTGTTCGTGTCGGGGCGCGGCGGGCCTCCGCAAATCTATAAGATGAATATAGACGGCGGTGACGTGGTGCGCCTGACGACCGGCGAAGGCGAAGCCGTGAATCCGTCGTGGCACCCGGACGGCAAGCACATCGTATTCAGTTGGACCAGGGGCTTTGAGCCGGGCAACTTCAATATTTTTGTTATGGATGTGGCGACTCGAGAGGTCGCCCAATTGACCCAGGGCATGGGTAAAAATGAAAACCCGGTTTGGGCTCCCGATGGCCTCCATATCGTATACTCGTCGAAGCGTGGGCGTGGTCCGAACCAGATTTACACGATGCTCGCGGATGGCACGCAACAACAGCAGCTGACGACGACAGGGAACAATACACAGCCCGCGTGGGCGAAGGGGATTTCGCAGTAAAACCTGCGCCGCTGGATGCGGCCGGGGCGAGGGAGGCAAGCGATTTGAGTATGAAGACAACAGACACATTGGTGCGGAGCGGGTTCCTGAAGCGGACACCGGGCATCGCATTGGGATTGACGATTGGCCTTGCGCTGCTCGGCGCGGGCTGCACGAAGAAGGCGACTGCACCTCCGCCGACGCCTGCCGCGGCGCGGCCGGCAGATCCGACGCCTCCGCCTACGGGGGCGCGCCCGCGCATCAATAGCTTTACCGGCGAGCCACGCAGCATCGAGCGCGGACAGAGCGCGACACTGCGCTGGTCCGTTGCGAACGCGACCGAGATTTCGATTGAACCCGGCCTTGGCGCTGTGCAGGCGAACGGCAGCCGCCAAGTTTTCCCCGCCTCGACCACGACCTACACGCTAACGGCGAACGGCCCTGGCGGCACGGATTCGCGGACGGTGACCATTGAGGTCGCGGGTGTCGCTACTACGCCTCCTCCTCCCCCGCCTTCGAAGGGTCCGACGATGACGTCGGACGAGATCCTAGCGCGCGAAACGCAGGACGCGTTCTTCGACTACGACAGGAACGACCTCCGCGAAGACGCCCGCGCGACGTTGACCCGCAATGCCGACGTGCTGAAACGGATCTTCGCGAACGACGCGAAGTTCTCCGTCGTCATCGAAGGACATTGCGACGAGCGCGGCTCGGCGGAGTACAACCTCGGCCTCGGCGATCGCCGTTCGACGGCGACGAAGGAGTTCCTGATGCAGCTCGGCGTTCCGGCGGATCGCCTGAAAACGCTCAGCTACGGTAAAGAGCGTCCGCAGTGCACCGACGCGGCCGAGGATTGCTATCAGAAGAATCGGCGCGCGCACATGGCAGCGGCCCAATAGTTCGGTCCGGATCACAAACGGGGCCGCTGCCGCAGGGCGGCGGCCCTTTTTCGCGGAAGAGGTTCTAACGTATGAAAGTTCGCTGGATTCTGATGTGTGCTGTGCTGGCGGCTCCGCTCGGGTTCGGGCAGAAGAAGAACGAAATGGTCGAACTGCAGCGTGATGTTGCGCTGCTGCAGGATCAGGTCCGCACCATGCAACGGACGCTGGACGAGAAGCTGTCCGCGCTGACGGTTCTCGTCCAGCAGTCGCTCGATGCTTCGAACAAAGCGAATACCGGCGTCGCCGTATTGCAGAGCGGCATTGCGGAAAAGCTCGGCGAACAAGCGAAGAACGTCGTGGGCCCGATGGCGAACCTTGGCGTCAAGGTGGACCAGATGGGCGACGAGATCCGCAATGTGAAGGAGTCGGTCGCGGACATGAACTCGCGGCTGGGCAAGTTCGACGCCCGATTGGTCGACATCAAGAATACGCTTTCGCTGTTGGCGAATCCTCCGGCTCCACCGCCGCAGGCGAATCCCGGCGGTGCGGGCACGGCGCCCCCAGTGAACGCGAACGCCGGTAACACTCCGCCGCCCGGCTTGTCGGCAGCCACCACGTTTGAGAACGCGTACCGCGACTACGTCGCCGGTAAACGTGACCTCGCGATTGAAGAATTCACCGCGTACTTGAAGTATTTCCGCGAAACGGAGCAGGCGCCCGACGCGCAGTTCTACATCGCGTACTCGCAATACCTGAAGGGCGACTATGAAATTTCGGCGAAGTCCTTCGATCAGGTCCTTGAGGGGTTTCCTGAAAACAAGAAGAACGCCGAGGCGCTCTATATGAAGGGCGTCAGCTTGTTTAAAGCGGAACAGCGCACAGCCGCCGCGGTCGAATACAGGGGCGTGGTCAAGCGCTATCCGAATTCCGAATGGGCGGCTAAGGCAACGAACAAGCTCAAAGAAATGGGCCTTATCGGCGGAACGCCGCCGCGGCGCAAGAAGTGAGCATCCCCGAAACAATAGCGCGGCCAGCGCTTGAAACCTATGAAGACGTCGCCGGGCTGATTGAGCATTCGCTCGTCCGGCCCGATCTTTCGGAAGACCAGGTTGGTGAAGGCTGCGCGGTCGCGCGCGAGTATCGCGTGGCGGCGGTGGTTGTCCGTCCGTCCGATGCCGATGCCGCCGTACGTTGGATGGAGGGGTCGGGCGTGCTCGTCGCGAGCGTGGTCGGCTTTCCGCATGGCTCCACCACCACGGGTGCGAAGCTTTGGGAAGCGCGCGATCTGCTTCGACGTGGCGTGAAAGAGATCGATGCCGTGCTCAACGCCGGCAAGATGATCTCGCGCCAGTTTCCTTACATCGAGATGGAGCTGACGCAACTCGCGCAGGCCTGTCACGAGACTGGCGCGGTGCTGAAAGTGATTTTCGAGAACGCGTATCTTGCGCAGGATCTGAAGACGATCGGCTGCCGCCTGTCGAAGCGCGCCGAAGTCGATTACGCGCAGATCGCAACCGGTGGTGGCGCGCCGGAGTCGAACGTCGCCGAAGACCTCCCGCTGATGCGCCGGCTTTTGAACGACAAAGTGAAACTTAAACTCGCCGCCGGCGTCGCGACGCTGGCCGACGTCCTGCGCGCCTACGAAGCCGGCTGCGATCGCGTTGAAACCACCGCAACCGCGGCGATTCTCAACGAATGGAAAACCGAACTCGCCCGGCGCAAACTGACCGAAACGGCCACGCCTCCTTTGCCCGCCGCGCCGCCCGCATAGCGTTTCGCGGGTGTTAACCTACATCTCAGTATGATCAACCGAAGTCTCGGAATTCGTCTGGCCGCGGCCGCCATTGCCTCCGCCGGACTTTGGGTCGCCTACACGCAGCAGCAGCAGCCGCCGTTGACGATTGCCAAAGTGAAAGGCGATCTCTACAACATCGTCGGCAGCGGCGGCAATGTCGGCGTCTATGTCACGAGCGAAGGCGTCATTCTGGTCGACGACAAGTTCGCGCAAAACTACGACGAGATTATCGCCAAGGTGAAGAGCGTCACCGACAAGCCGATCCGCTACGTGCTCAATACGCACCACCACGCCGACCACACGGGCAGCAATGCGAAATTTCTGCCGAACGCGGAAGTGATCGCGCACAAGAACGCGCGCATCAATATTGTTGAGAAAAAGCAGCCCGGCGCGCCGCGCATCAGCTTCTCCGACGAGCAGCAGATCGATCTTGGCGGCAAAACCGTGATCATGCGCTGGTTCGGCCGGGGGCACACGAACGGCGACGCGATCATCTATTTCCCCGAGTTGAAGACGATCCACACCGGCGATCTCTTTGTCACCAGCGGTCCGTTCATTGATGCGACGTCCGCGGGTAGCGGTACCGAATGGACGAAGACAATCAACGCCGCGATGGCATGGGATTTCGACACTGTGATTCCGGGCCACGGCGACGTTTCGACGCGCGAAGACCTCATCAAGTGGAACAAGAACTTCGGCACCTTCAAGGAGCGCCTCGCCGCGATCCACCGCGACGGTAAATCGAAAGAAGATGCAGCCAAGCTCGTGAAGGTCGACGATTTGGGCTTCCAGACCGCGGGCCCGTTCTTCAGTCGTACGATTGGTGCACTCTACGACGAGATGGCGAAGAAATGATCACTGGAATCGCGACGGAGGCATTGCAGGCGCAGATCGACGCCGCGGTCCAGCTACAAGATCCGCAGGCCATTGTCGAACGCATTCGCGAAGATCTGTCGCGGGCGATTCGCGCCGGCTCGTTGCGGCTTCCCGAAGTTGTTCGGACGCCGATTGCCGATCGCTACGCGCGACGCCTGATGTTCTCGAATCCCGAACTCGACTACACTGCGGTCGCGATGACGTGGGGTCCGGGCCAAGGCACCGCGGTCCACGATCACGCCGGCATCTGGTGCGTCGAGGGCGTCGTCGAGGGTGAAATGGAAGTGACGCAATTCGAACTTGAGGAAGAGCGCGACGGAGCCTTCCGGTTTTCAAGGAAAGCCAGTATTGCGGCGCGCGTGGGATCTGCCGGGTGGCTGATTCCGCCGTACGAGCATCACATTCTCGCCAATCCGACGGATCGCGTGGCGGTGACGCTCCACATCTACGGCGGCGAGATGGAGCAATGCAACGTCTTTCTGCCCAAGGCGGACGGCTGGTTCGAGCGCCAGTCCCGACAGCTGTTATATGATGAAACTGGGCGCTAGGTCAGCGGCCCGCCCCTGCAGGTCTTAGGTTGTAACCGTGGCTGGATGACTCCGCCCGGTTGCCAGATTGAAGGAATTTGATTCTAGCGGTATCCTCGGCTAGTCTCGGCGCATCCAACGAAGCGGGTAGGGAGTTGGATGAAACGGTCCGGTTTGTTTGGAATGAAGTTAAGTCTATTATTTTCTGTCGCTTTTCTCGGGTTCTCCATCGGCGCCGAAGGTGCTGATTTGGAGCGTGCCAAGGAGTTGTATCAACGCACCAATTACCAGGCTGCGCTGAGGATTCTGGTGCCGATTGAGAACAAGGACGCGAAAACTTGGTCACTCGTCGGGCAGTCGTACTTCATGGATGGCGATTTCAAGAAGGCGACCGAAGCGTTCGAGAAGGCCGTAATTGCCGAACCGAATAACTCCGAGTACGTGCATTGGCTGGGCCGTACGTGCGGACGCCGCGCCGAATCCGCTAGCCCGTTTACCGCGCTGGGTCATGCCTCGAAAACGCGTCAGTTGTTTGAGAAGGCTGTCCTGCTCGATCCCCGCAACGGCGAAGCTATTAACGATCTCTTCGACTACTATCTGAACGCGCCGGGCTTCCTCGGCGGTGGTTCGAACAAAGCGGAGAAGCTGCTTTCGAAGATCGAAGCCTTAGATCCGGCCGAAGGGCAGTATGCGCGCGCCCAGATCGCGGAAAAGCAAAAGGACTACGCAATGGCGGAACAGTACTTTCGCAAGGCTCTCGAACTCGCTCCGAAGCAGGTTGGCCGGTTGCTCGACCTCGGAAAATTCCTCGCAAACAGGGGGCGCAATTCCGAAGCCGACGCGACGTTCCAACAAGCGATGACCATCGCGCCGAAGGAGCCGCGAGTTCTGTATACTCGAGCCGAAGCGTTGATCAAGGGCAAGCGCAACCTCGACGAAGCGAAGCAACTGCTGTATAAATACGTTTCGAGCACGTTGTCACCCGACGATCCGCCGCGCGAGAAAGCCACGCAACTTCTAAAGCAACTGGGCGCATAAGCCCGAAGAGTACCCGCACGATTTGCAGCGTTCCGAAACAATCCGCACCAGCCTGCAGGCGCTTGGCGCGAACAAGGTTCGGACGTTTCTGACTGCTCTCGGTCTGGTGATTGGTAATGCCTCCGTCATTCTTGTGGTGACGATTTCGCTCACCAGTCGCGACTACATCCTGACGCAGATCCAACGCATTGGATCGAACATGATTTACGCGCAGTACGAGGCGGGCAACAATTCCTCCGCGGCTGTCGTCGACGCCGACTTCATCAAGATTGCGGACGTGGACGCGATCCGCCGGCAGCTGGGATCGGAGATCGTCGCCGCCACCGGCGTCATGAACAACTACGACCGCTTGCGCGTCAACGGCAAAGACGAAGACATTTCAATCATTGGCTCCGACGAGTACTATCACAGCGTGCGTAATCTTGCGTTGCTCGCCGGCCGCTTTCTCGATGCCGGCGATATCACGCTGCGCCAACGCGTCGCCCTGTTGACGGAGAAGCTGGCCCGGCGCATCTTCGGCAGCCAAAGCGCCGCCGTTGGGCAGACCATTAAGCTGCACGGCCTGCAGTTCATCATTGTTGGAACGTTCAAAGAGCGAGCCGAAAGCTTCGGGCTTTCGGAGGTCTCCGCCGAAACCGTGCTGATCCCGATTACCGTGCTGCGCAACTTTGCTCCCATTGAGCGCATCGATCCGCTGTACGTCCAAGCGCTGACGGCGGGCGACGTAGACACCATCACGAAGAAGGTTCGGATGATCGTGGAGAGCCGGCATCGCACCGGCGCGCGCTACAAGGTGGACAACCTCGGCGAGATTCTGAATACCGCGAAGAGTATCGCCACCATTCTCTCGCTGGTGCTGGTTCTCGTGTCCACCATCGCGCTGATCATCTCTGGAATCGGGATCATGAACATCATGCTGGTGACCGTAACGGAGCGCACGCGCGAGATCGGATTGCGAATGGCAGTGGGTGCCGGACGCCGCGCCGTGCTTGAACAATTTCTCACCGAAGCCGTCATCATCAGCGTCGCGGGCGGAGCTTTGGGAATCATGGTTGGCCTCGCGATTCCGCTTGCCGTGCAGTTCTTCGCTGAAGATTTCGCGATTCCAATTTCTTACTGGTCCATCCTGATTGCCTTCGTCGTCTCCGCCGCGGTCGGCCTGATTTTCGGCTACATTCCGGCCAGCCGCGCGTCGCGTCTGAATCCCACTGAAGCTCTACGATACGAGTAATCTATGCGTCTTGCCTTTCTTGCTCTCCTCTCCCTGTCGATTGTGCCCGCCGAAATTCGCACGCTGACGCTGCAGGAAACCGCGGCGATTGCGATGAAGCAGAACCCCGAGGTCGCGATGGCGCGCCTCGATTCGGTGAAGGCGCGCGAGAGTATTCGTGTCACCAAAGACCCGTTTTTTCCGAAGATCATCGCCGGCACCGGCTTGGCGTACACCAGCGGATTCCCGAATACCATCGATGGCTCCGCGCCGTCGATCCTCACCGTGAAGATGCCAATGACGCTGTTCAACCGGCCGCAATCGTTTCAAGCGGCCGCCGCGAGCGAGAACTTGCGCGGTGCCGAACTCGCAACGGGCGTTCGCATGGACGACGTCCTCTACCGTGCCGCGGCCATGTATCTCGACGCCGAACAACTCGCGCGCGGTCTGCGCTTGGCGGAAGAGCAGATCGCGAGTCTGGAGCGCGTCCGCGAGACCGTGGAACGCCGCGTCGCCGAAGGCCGTGAACTCGAGATCGAGAAGAAGCGCGCGATTGTCAACGTTCTGAAAGCCCGCCAGCGGCTCGAGAACCTGAAGATGGATCTCGTGAATACCGAGACGTCGCTCGCGCTTGTGCTCGGGTACGGTTCCGAAGATCGCGTGCGCGCCACGCAGCAGGAACGCGCGGCTCTCGAATTGCCGCCGAATGAAGATGCCGCCGTGACCCTTGCACTCGACTCGAGCAAAGAGATGCGAATCCTCACCTCGAAGATGGCCGCGAAGAAGCTTGAATTGGCCGGATTCCGCGCGTTTCGGCTCCCCCAAGTCGATCTGGTTGCGCAATACTCCTTGTTGTCCGAGCAAAACTATCGGGATTATTTTCAAAGGTTCCAACGCCACAACGGCCAACTCGGACTCTCGATTACTGTCCCGCTGGTTGTCGGACGCTCGGCCTATGCGAACGCCAACTCCGCCGACGCCGATTTCCGCAAATTGCAGATCGACTTCGACCGCACGCACGCCGCGGTCTCGGCCAACACCCGTCGCGCTTATCAAGACATCCATCGCGCCGAGATGGCTCGCGAAGTAGCCCGCGCCGATCTCGATCTCACGCGCGAACAGCTTTCGATTTTCCTCGCGCAATACGCAGAAGGCCGCCTGCCGCTCGCGAAGATCGAAGAAACGCGCGTCGCCGAAAGCGAGCACTGGCTGGTTTACTACGACGCGCAGCATCAAGTCGAGCGCGCGCGTCTTGTCCTTCTCCGGCAAACAGGAACGCTGCAGGCGGCGCTAAAGTAGCGATTCGCTTACGCCCGCGTCGCTGAACGTCGCCATCTCAAGATACAACCGCACCGCGCTTTCGACGATCTGCATCGCAAGCGCGGCACCGGTGCCCTCGCCAAGCCGCATTCCGAGATCCAGAAGCGGATTGGCTCCGAGCGCGGTAAGCATCGCCGCGTGCCCGTGTTCTGCGGAACGATGCGCGAAGATCACATAGTCAAGCGCCGCCGGGCAGATCGCGCGCGCAATCAAGGCAGCGGAGCATGCGATAAATCCATCAAGAAGTACGGGCGTCCGCGTCGCCGCGGCGCCGAGCACGTAACCCGCGATCGCGCCGATCTCGAAGCCACCCACGGCGGCCAGCACTCCGATGCCGTCCTGCGCATCCGGCCGATGCAATGTAATCGCGCGGCGCACCGCGTCCGCCTTTCGCGCGAGGCCTGCGTCGTCGATGCCGGTGCCGCGCCCGACGCAATCCGCCGCGTCGAGCCCAGTGCAGGCCGCCAGGATCGCGGCCGCCGACGTCGTATTGCCGATTCCCATTTCGCCCGCGCCCAGTAGATCGCTCGCGCCCGCGTATCGATAGCCCAGGGCAATTGAAGCCTCAGCCTGCGCGCGCGTCATCGCTGGTTCCTTCGTGAAATTGCGCGTTCCTGCCGCGATTCTGCCCTCTGCCGCTACGCCCGCGATCGGCCCGCCAAGCAGTCCGGCGTCCACTACGATGCACTCGATTCGAAGGTGCCGGCAAAGAACGGAAATCGCCGCGCCGCCGCCAACGAAGTTCGCCGCCATCTGCCGCGACACCTCCTGCGGATACGGGCTCACCTCTTCGTCAACAACGCCGTGGTCGCCGCAGAAGACCACCATCTTCTTTCGCCCGGTTCCCGGCGCCATCTCGCCGCGCATCAACGCGACACGCAAAGCCAGATCTTCGAGACGGCCCAGGCTGCCAGGCGGCTTCGTCAGCATGTTTAGTCGCTGGCGAATCCAACCTTCGAGGTTGGCGTCGGCGATGGGGCGAATCCGTGCGATCTCCCGCTGAGCGAATTCAAACGTCAACCACCACCACCTCTCCATACTGCTGCTGGAACTCTCGCGGATCCACGCCGCTCCACGTCGCCGCGAGCACGGAATTCACCGCGGCGTGCGCCACAACAATGGCACGCGATGCGGACCGCACAATCTCTTCGCCCGCGCGCCGCACCCGAGCTTCGAACTCAGACCAAGGCTCGCCGCCCGGCGGAGTCACACCAAACCAATCGGCGAGCTTGCGCCGCGCAAGCTCCGGATCGCGCGCGTCAATCTCATTCCACTTCATTCCATCCCAGTCGCCGTAGCCGATCTCGCAAAGGCCGGCGAGAACGATCGGCTCCCGGTCGGAAAGAAGTTCCGCCGTTTGCCGGGCGCGTAGCAGAGGACTTGAGAATACGACAGCAGGCCTCAGACGCAGCTTGATTGCCGCCGCCGCTTGCTTACCCGCGGCGCTCAGCGGAGAATCGAACTTCCCCAGCATCACGCCAGTCAGCTCCGGCTCCGCATGTCTTACCAGGTACAGGGTAGGCATGTGAATAGCACCAGCACAAAGATCTCCGCGAACATTCCGGTGGCTCCCAGGCAATCGCCGGTAACGCCACCCAGTCGGCAGTCAAACCAGAATCGTGCCAGACGAACCAACAGGTAGATGCCAACCAGCAACGCAAGCGCCGGCCGCCATCCCAGCGAACCAGCCGCCAGCAGCGACCACAGAATCGCAACTGCGAACACCTCTCGCGAAAGAGTGTTCGCGAACAAATAGCCGAGACCAGTGCGCGCGGGTTTGCTGATGTACCCGACCATCACCATCGAAGCGCGCGAAAGCGCATGCGCGACAGCGGCTACATGAATCACCTGATGCGCCGGAATGCTCTGCAATGCTTGCCAGCGAGCCAGTACAGAAATCGCGATCGCCAAACCGCCGTACACACCGATACTCGGATCCTTGAGAATGGCGCGCATTTTGTCGACGGACCGGCCCGCCCGAATCGCATCCGCGATATCGGCGAGGCCGTCCTCATGCAGTCCGCCGCCAAGATAGCACCATACCGCCACGCCGCCCACCGCCGCCATCGGTGCGCCGATCCAAGGCGAGAGGACAACGAATACCGCCGCGCCTGACGCGCCGATCGCCGCCCCAACCAGCGGAAACCAATACGCAGCCACACCCGGAGCAACCGTGCTCCCGCGCACCGGGACAATGGTTAGGAACTGAATGGCGCCGAGCAGCGAGCGGATCATTTGATTTTAAGAGGAACGCCGAACACCATCCAGTAGATCGTATCCGCGGCCTCGGCGCAGCGCTGATTCATGCGGCCCGCCTCATCGCGGAACCGCCGTGCGAGTGCATTGTCCGGAACGATCCCGCACCCGACCTCGTTGGTCACAAGGATCACGTCGCGATCCTTCGCCGCCGAGAGCATCGCATTTGTCTCTGTGGCAATATCGCGCTCTGCGAACAGCAGATTGCTACACCATAGCGTTAGGCAATCGACGACGCAGACATCGTACGGCATCGCGTACGCCGTTGCCAGATCCAGCGGAGCCTCGATCGTCGAGAACTCGGGCCCGCGTTCCGCTTGATGCGCCTCAATTCGCGAGCGCATCTCCTCATCGCGCGCCTCCGCGGTCGCCACAAACCCGAGCCGGCCTCCCGTCTTGCGCGCAAGTTCCAGGGCGTACCGGCTCTTCCCGCTGCGCGCGCCGCCGCCCACCAGCGTTATTGCCATAAGCTCCTCCGGCGGGATCGCAACAGCGCGATGAAACACGGCCCGCCAATCAGCGCCGTGATGACGCCGACGGGGATCTCCGTCGGCGCGAGCACGGTTCGTGAAATCGTATCGCAGATCGTGAGGAACGCGGCGCCCAATAGAATCGAACACGGCAACAAAGTCCGGTGGTCCGCGCCGAGCCATAATCGCAACGCGTGCGGTACGATCAATCCCACGAATCCGATCGGGCCAGTGAGCGCCGTCGAGTAGCCCGTCATCACGGATCCCGCAATGTAGCCGATGAGCGTCAATCGCGATGCGGCCACCCCGCGCGTCGCCGCCCAATCCTCACCAACGGCCAGCAGGTTCCACTCCCGCGCGCGCCACGACACCGCTGTGCACGTCACCACCACAATCACGGCCAGCCATCCAAGCGTCGTGTACTCCACCGCGTCGAGCCCGCCCATCATCCAACGTGAAATCGCAAACGACTGCTGAAACGTTGCGAGATTGTGCAGAAAGAGAATCAGCGCCAAGCTGATGCTGTTGATCGTCACGCCGGCCAGCAACAGCGTGAAGGACGAGATGCGCCGGCCTTCGTACGCCAACGCCAACACAATCATCAGCACAACACCCGCGCCGAGCGTCGATGCCAGGGGAATCGCCGGCACCGCGCCGAATGAAGTAAGCCCCAGACATAACGCCAGCACCGCGCCGAACGATGCGCCGCTCGAAATGCCAAGCGTGTACGGCTCCGCAAGGGGGTCGCGCAACAGCGCTTGAAACAACACGCCCGTCGCCGACAAGCCCGCGCCCGCAAGCAGCGCGAGCAACACGCGCGGCAGTCGCGCATAGAAAAGAATCTCGTGATCCGGCGACAATCCGGCGAACGCGCGCCCGTAATCGATGTGCGACGAACCAATCAGCGGCGCGACCATCGCGGTCACCAGCAGCATCGCAATGGATCCGCCGATCGCGACGCTGAATTGCCGCGGACGCCGGCTACTCATAGGCGATCCAGCTCTTTCCCTGCACGTGATGCAACTGCGCTTCGACACCGAAGACGCTGCGCAGCGTTTCTTCGGTGACTACATCGCGAGGCGAACCATCGGCAGCGACACGCCCTTGATCGAGCGCAATCACGCGATCGCCAAACGTCGCTGCAAGATTGAGGTCATGCGTCACCGCAACAACCATCAGCCCGTTCCGAGCCAAATCGCGAAGCAGCCGGTACATCGCAATCTGATGCTTCAAGTCGAGAAACGTGGTCGGCTCGTCGAGCAGCAACACGCGTGGTTCTTGCGCCAGCGCGGACGCCAGCACGACGCGCTGCCGCTCTCCGCCGCTGAGCGAACGAAAATCGCGGCCGCGAAACACCTGCGTGTCAGTCTCGGTCATCGCGCGATCGATCGCGGCCAGGTCTTCGTCCGTTTCAAACCAGCCGTCGCCGTGCGGCGTCCTTCCCATCGTCACGATCTCTTCCGCGCGAAACGGAAAATCGAGTCGCAACGATTGTGGAACAAACGCGAGATCCCTTGCCAACGCGCGACGCGGCCAATTGCGTATCTCGATCCCGCCGAACTGGCATGACCCAATGTATCCGCCGCGCAATCCGGACAATATGCTCAGCAGCGTCGACTTCCCCGCGCCGTTCGGCCCGACAATCGTCGTGAATTCCGCCGCCCGCATGGACAGCGTCACATCGCGCAACACCGTAGCCGCGCCATGCCGGAATCCGCAGTCCGCGAGGTGGAAGCCGTTTGTCAGAGCCCCGCCTCCGGATGCAGCATTCGCGCAAACTCCCGCACCGCTTCGACGATACGCGGTCCAGGTACGACGAAGATATCGGACGCCACCGCATGCACGCGATTCTTTTTCACAGCATCGAGTGTCGGATAGCGCGCCCAGAGTCGGACCACGTCGCGCTTGTGCTTATCGGTTACGCCGACCGTTTGCGCCATGTCACCCATGTCGATGATCACCGCGGGATTTCTCGAGAGAACTTCTTCGAGAGAGATCGCCGGATACGAAGCAACGGCATCGCGAAAGATGTTCTCTCCCCCGGCGAGTTGAATCAGCTCATTCAGAAATGTGGAGCCGCCCGCGGCCACCATCCCGTCGAGCGCATTCGGCGATCGCCCAATCAGGAACATAGTTCGCGTACGCGGCGCGTTCTTCAGCTTGCTGCCGATCGCATCGAGTCCGCTGCGCATCGTAGTGGCCACTGCGATGCCGCGGGGCGCGACACCGGCCGCTGTCGCGATCTGACGAATCGATTCGATCAGCGCAGGCAGCGAATCCTGGTTCACTTCAAGCACTCGCAGGCGCAGTGACGAAAGCCGTGTGCCCAGTTGAATCGGATTCGTTTGGATGATCACCAGGTCCGGCCGCAGCGCCGCAATCGCTTCCAGATTCGGCGCGGTGAACGTGCCGATCTTCGGCTTTGTCGCAACCTCTGGCGGGTAGTGACAGTAGTTCGTGACGCCCACAACGCGATCGCCTAAGCCGAGCGCGTAGAGTGTCTCCGTGATGCCCGGCGTCGTCGAGACAATTCGCCGCGGTTGTGCGGATGCGTTCGCGACGAACGCAACCGCCAACGCAGCGAGGACGGCGAACCTACCAGGCAACACGAACTCCCCCAAGGAACTGCCTGGCGAGCGAAGTGTAGCCGAGCACTTCCTGATAACGTTCGTTCGCGAGGTTCTCAATGCGCAGGTACGGAGCAATGTGTTTCGTCACCTGCCACGAGGCATTGCCGAAGGCCGACGTATACCCTGGATTGCGATTGACACCGAAGTAGAAGTCCGCGTCTTGCCGCTCGCCGATGAAGCGTGCGCCCGCGACGACAACCCAGCGTTTGCCTGCGATGGTTGTCGAAACAGATCCCGAGTTGCGCGGCCGCCGAACCAGTTCGTAGCCGTCGCCGGTGATATTCGAGCGAGGTGAGCTCGATTGCGTCACGCGCGTGTAGAGCAGTGTGTAGGATCCGGAGAACGACAGGTAACGCGTCACTCGCGCTTTCAGAATCGTCTCCAAGCCCCGGCCCCAGCTTCGTTCAATATTCTTGAACGTCGAAGGATTGCCCGATAGGAACGCGATGAGATCCGTGAAAGAGTTCCGGAAATACGTCACGTCAGTGCGCATGCGCCGGCCCAGCCATTCTTGCGAAACGCCAACCTCGTAGCTCGTCGTACGCTCCGGCCGCAGCAGCGTATTGCCCACGTAGAATGACTCGCGCGCAAAGTTCTGCAGCAGTGTCGGCTCTGTGTAGCCCCGGCCGGCGCTCACGTGGAGCCACGTTGAAGACAGCACGCCGCGTTCGCCAAGTGCCAAGTAGCTCGCTGAGCCCCTCGGAATAAAGCGAGTGCCGAACGCTGAGCTATTCTCTACGCGCATTCCGCCCGTGAGGAAGAGGCGGCGCGTGATGGCATATTGATCGTGAAGAAAGAAGCCGTTGTTCCGGCGGCCGGTATCGAGTTTCGATATGACGCCGCCCTGATCTTCATAGCGGTATCCGCCGGTCAGCGATCCGCCCCGATGTGTGACCGTCGCTTGATAGTCGAACGACGCGCGCCGCGTGAAGAACCGGCTCGGGAAGGGAAACACAGACGTGGTTTGCTTGATGAGTCGCAGCCCCGGCGGCGCGACAGTCGTCAGCTTCGGATCGACCAGCGCCACCAGATACGTCAAGGGCCGTGGCCCCGGAATGGTTTCGACCAGCGCGGCAATCGTGTACGGTCCATCGCGCCGTTGGTCGAAGAAGCCGTTGCCGAGCCGATGATAATTGAACATCGCGCGCTGCACAAAACGCTTGCCGCGCGCATCGTCGAGCTTCAACGAGAAGGCAGCGTCTCTGCTCCTCGAGAAGGCGTCGTTGTCGAAGAGGCCGTAGCCAATCTGATTCGGCGTTCCGACCGTCGCATCGAACTCGCGGAACACGGCGCGCAAGCGAGTCGCCTCGGTGAGCTTGAATCCGATGTTGGCCGTGCCCGTCGTGTTGCGGTAGAAGTCGTTCTGGAATTCGCTGACCGTGTGAAACTGTTCGGCGGAGAGTGCGTAGTCGAGCCGTCCGAAGAGCCCGCCGTCGATTCCAGTCGACCAGCGATCGGTCTGAAAGCTGCCTCGTTCATAGCTGAAGAATCCGTGCGGAATCTTCGCCTCCGCGTCGCCGCACTTCGAGAACAACTGGATCACGCCCGACGACGCTTCCGCGCCGCAGACCACGCTGCCCGGACCTCGTACCGCTTCGATCCGCTCCAGGCCCGTCGATTGAATGTGGGCCAGATCGATTTGCCCGCCGGGTTCGTTCAGCGGCACACCGTCGAGCAGCACGAGCGTCGAGTTCGACGAACCGCCGCGTGTGAAGAGGCTGGTTTGTCCTCCGGCGCGGTTGGTTTTCATGATACTCAAGCCCGGCACTTCGCGCAAAAGATCGAGAACCATCGGATACTGACGCTGACCCAGATCCTGTTCCGTAATCACGCTGGCGGATACGCCGGCTTCTTCGAGCAGAATTGGACTGCGGGTCGCTGAAACTACGACGCGCTCGCTGCGCGGCGCGAGCGACAACTCGAATTTTCCTTCCGCGTCCGGCGAGGCCGTCTCGGTCACGCCGAGGAATCCAACTTTGGCGATCGTCAACATGCATCCCGGCGCAGTGGCTTCGAGTGAGAACTGGCCTCGTTCGTCGGTTTTTGTGGATGTATCGCCGCAAGACACGCGGGCGCCTTCAATGGGGCGGTTCGACGGGTCGCTGACGACGCCCCGAACCGAAAATAGCAAAGCAAAATACAGAAAAAGAGTCATGATGAACGGTCCTCCCTCGAGACCTTTCTTTGGTTGCGGTTTCGCGAAGAACCGGTCTCCTGACTTACGGCTTGGCTTTTCTTCAAGGCATCTTGAAGAGCCGCGACCTTCCCGCGCCTTATCGGCGCAGTGATCGCGGCGGCCGAACTACATGCCGCTTACAGTTGCGGGGCAGCGACGGACTTTCACCGTCTTCCCGAACATTCTTCGCGTGTAAGTTATCAAACAACGGTGCCGTGCGCTTGCACGGCTCGATCAGACAGCCTGAAGTATAGCAGACGAGTTTCGGAGTGGCCGCATGCTATTTTGACTTTGCGGGTTCGACGAGAGTTGGCAACAAAGCCCCTGGGTGGTCTTCACCTCCCGAGGGAGAGTAGGAAGTCCCGGACGGCCACCTGTCCAAAGAATGTTGCTGCTCCAATTGCGTCGCCATTATGCAAGTCGTCGCGGATGGCCGGATCGGCCCCTCTTTCAATCAGCAACTTCACCATGGAAAGATGCCCGTACTGCGATGCCATGTGCAGCGCGGTAACTCCCTGGCCGTGAGTGAGCCCACCAAAAGTGCCTTTGTGGTCTAAGGTTGCACCGTAGTCGATCAGCCATGCGGCGGTTTCCATGCGGTTGCACACTGCGGCCCAAATCAGCGGAGTCCCTCGGTAAGGGTCCGGGTCCAGGCGTGCCCCAGCCCGAAAGAGCCGGGCGAGAACCTCTGTGCGGCCGCTCTTCGAGGCCCAAACAAGAGCCTCGTCCAAAACCTCCTGCGTATTAGATGACGGGCGCCAATCCGGGAACCCGCTGTGCGGCCGGTAAAAGCCGCGCGCCACGAACGCCTCGAAGTCAAGAGTCGCATCACCGGTAAAGCATCGATCCATCAAATCTTTGCTGCCCAACCCAGCGGCGGCCCGCAGATTCCCCGGAGCGACGCAGTGGCGGCCCAGTATATCGCTCACCTCGCGATGGCCCCAGAACAGAGCAAATATCAGCGGGGTTCCTCCAGAGCCGTGCGCTTCAACATCAAGATCAGCTCCAGCTTGAATCAAGACCGAGGCAACAGCACCTTGGTTTGAGTACGCGGCCTGATGCAAGGGCGTCACGCCCCGATCCTTTGAGTCGTTCACGTCAGCTCCGCTGGCGATCAGTGTTTCGACCAGCGCCAAGCCTAAGTCGGAAGGTACTTTTGCGGCGAGACTGACGGCCAAGTTCAAGAGTGTATTCCCGTTTGTGCCACGTTCTTGTACGAGTTGAGCGTTCCCTCGAAGCAACGCCTTTAGGGCTCCCACGTCGCTGGACTGCAAAGCGCGAAATGCCGCAAGAAAAGGCTCGATTGCCTCCACATCAGACCTGGATGCAAGCAAGCTTACCCGGCGCTTCAAGCCATCCCAGGTATCGAACCCGTGCTCCTGCGCATAGACGAGCTGGGCATCTGCTTCGGTAAAGGGCGCTTGCCGAATCTCCTCGTCCGAGCACCCGTCGAAGCGAAGGTGCCATTCACGAATCTGTTCGAGCGCCGCCAGGCCCGCTGAGAGCCGGGTCCGCACAGGCCGTGGACTCGGTCGGCGATCCATTGCATGTCCGCGACGAAGAGTCGCGTGTGCCGAGCGTGTGACCTCGATTCGGCGTAGGCTTTCAGTTTTGTCCAACTGGCGAATCCTTGCTCCCGCGCAATGACGAATTGGGCGTCAGGCAACGCGATCTCCCGACGTAGGGTTGCCTCTTCGATGTTGACCCAGCGGAGATGCTGACTGCGTAGTCGAATAAGCGCGCTGGCGGTTGCGGCGCGGAGGGCGCGCAGCAGCTCGCGAGCCTGCTCCCTTTGTTGGTCGAAATTCAAGACTGCCTCCCTCGTGTGCCTGGTCCGCATGACAGGCGAAAGTGGGTCATCAAAAATCGAGCCTCAAGAAATTGCAGGTGGGCGCAGCTCTCTCCGCGGACAGGACGCGCCCTGCATGCGCGCGACTGCTGTCAGAATGCCAAAATTTATTGGCGGCTGGCAGCTCATGCGCACGGCGTCTGCAGCGCATGCGTGGAGGCTGACTCTCGTGTTGTGGGCCTGTTTTTAGCCGAGGTGATACTTATCAGCCTTCTCGTCCCAGAAGACCTTGCGGCCTCGCCGGTACGAGAGCGTTGCCAAGTGCCCCGAGATTGCGGCTTGCATTCCGACCTCGACCGGCGCGATGGGCTTCGCCGTGCCGCGAATGGATTCGACAAAGTTCAGCATGTGGCCTTCGACGGCTCTATTGTCGTTGCCGGGCAGCGCAATGCTCATATCCTTGCGGGCGGCAACGCGCTCCGGCGGCTTGCCGCCGAACTTCTCAGGATAGAAGTTGAGGTACTGGCGGTTGAGCACCTCGATGGTTCCCTCGTTGCCCATGAATTGCTCGCCGTAGCCGTAATGATCGTTGCCGAAATAGCACGAGTAGTTGATGTGGAACTTGTCCGGGTAGTCGTAGAGCGCGCTCAACGTGTCCGGCACGTCGCGGTCGTCTTTTGTCCAGCGGTAGATTCCGCCCGACGCCATGCACGACAGCGGAACGGTCTTGCCACACACGAAGTTCGAGACGTCGGTCTGGTGCACAAGGAGATCGGTGGAAATACCGCCTGAGTAATCCCAATACAGGCGCCATTGGTAGAAGCGCTGCTTGTCAAACGGGCGCTTGGTGGCCAGCCCGAGGAACTTGTTCCAATCGGTGTTCTGTTCGGTCGCATCATCCGGAATCGGGTAGCGCCATGCCGGATTCTCTTCGACCGAGTTGCGATACCAGAAGGCGCGCACGTAGCGGACCTCGCCGATCTGGCCTTGCTCGACCATCTCTTTCGCCTTTTGATAAAGGCTATTGCTGCGATTCTGCGTGCCGACTTGGATCACCTTGCCGTACTTCTTCGCGGCCTTCACCATCTCCTGGCCCTCTTCGATGGTGTGGCAGAGGGGCTTCTCGATATAGATATGCTTGCCCGCCTTCAGCGCGGCAAGAAACATCGGCCCATGCAGGTGTTCCGGGGTCGCGATGACGACGGCGTCGACGGACGGATCGTTCAGGATATCGCGGTAATCGCCGGTGGTCTTGGCAGCGTTGCCGCCGATAGTTTGCACCCGATCCTTGCCGCGCGCGAGGCGGGGAGCATAGGCGTCGCAAACCCAATTGATGACTGCGGAGTCCTTGCTGGTTTGATACATCCGCTCCATTAGGTAATAACCGCGGCCGCCAGCGCCGATCCAGCCCATCTGGATTTTGTCGGTAGCGGCGCGCGCGCGCCGCGGCGCGCCGGCAAGGGCGAGTCCGGCTGTGCCAAGCAACTGGCGGCGGCTGATTTCGATACTCATAGGGGTCAGTTCTCCAACCCTCGATTATGGCAAATGGGCAGCGCGCACGCCTATTCAGCACGGAGATCGGAAGCCGCTAAGTCGGAAATGCGCCTGAGAGCCATCCCGTCGCGAGGTCTATTCGCCGATCAGAACGCGCATCTGCTTGAAGATCAGGATTACGGCTGGGCCGAGGGTGACGAGAATCACCGACGGAAATATCAGGAAGAAGACCGGGAAGATCAGTTTGACACCGACTTTCCGGGCACGTTCCTGCGCGGTCTGGCGGAAGCGGATGCGGAGGTACTTGGCGTGCGAACGGAGCGCGGGTCCGAGGCTGGTGCCGAACTTGTCGGTGTCGGAGAGCAGGTTTGCGAACTTGCGCAATTCCAGATCCGGGTTGCGCTCTGCGAATCCGCGAATCGTGTCGATGCGACTGTTGGTCGCCTTCAACTCGAGCGACAAGAGAGTGAACTCGCGGCTGAGATCGGGGTATGTGTTCTTCAATCCACGGCTGGTGTCAAGCACGGCCTGATCCATGGCCTGTCCCGCCTCAATGCCGAGAACCATCAAATCGAGCCCCGCTGGAAGCCCGCGCCGCAGGCGAACGAGTCGGCGAGCAGCCATTCCGCCGAGGAGCTTATCCGGTAGCATGAAGCCGAGGGCCGCGGCACAAAGCAGCGGCATGACGGCAAGAAAGGGCTCCGGCTGAAACGTGAAGCCGGCCCAGGCGCCGAGCATGCCGAGCGCCAACGCTCCGGCGCATTTGATTCCGTAGAAAACGTGCACCGATCCGGCGAACCGGAACCCGGCTGTGATCAGTTTGCGGCGAAGTGGATTCGACTCCTCACGAGCAGCCGGGAAGAGCTCGCCGACTGATCGGAACGCATCCAGAACACTTGCGCTTGTGCTTTCGGGAGACTGCGATTCGAACGACAACACAGATGGCATCACGGCCTCCATCGATCCGCTGGGCCCGCCTGCCGTATCCGCCGAACGGCCGATCAGTAAATACCCTGCGACGCTGATGGCGGCGAGGATAAATAGAAAGAAGCCGACCAGCAGCCCGAGTTCGCTTCCGCTCATGCGTGACTCCTTGGCGTCGTCATACTTCGATATCCACGATCCGGCGGATGACAAGCTGCGCCAGTCCGAGACAGACGAAGGCCGCAGACACCAGGTGCTTTCCGAGCGGATGCTCGAACAGAACCATCATGTAGCCGGGGTTAACCACGGTCATCATGCCCGCGATCGCGAACGGCAGACAGGTAAGGATAATGCCGGTCAGCTTGCCGTGCGCCGCCATCGACCGCACCTCGCCCTGTAGCGCGACGCCCTCGCGCATGGTTTCCGAGAGGCCGCCCATCACTTCGCTGAGCTTGCCGCCCGTCCTCGAGTGCAACTGCACCGCAGCGGCGAAGAGATTGACCTCGAGCACCGGCATGCGGCGTCCCAGGTTCGCGAGCGCTTGGGACCAAGCCATGCCGAGGTTCACTTCGGTTGCCGTTTTCCGGAGTTCGGTCGAGACCGGTTCGGGCGATTCGTAGGAGACCGATTCCAACGCGGCGGAGAACGAGTATCCGGCCCGCAGCGCTCGCGCCAGGGAATCGAGCGAGTCCGGGAAGTGCTCACGGAATTTCGAGAAGCGGCTGGATCGTTTCCGCAGCACGAATGCGTAGGGCGCGAACGCCGCCACGCCGCTGACGACGAGCATTGCCCAGAAAGGCGCGAACGGGATCTGTGCAAAGGCCGCGAGACTCACTGCGGCTACCAGGAGCATCAATAGCGTCAGACGGCCGGCGCTCCAGTCGATTTCGGCCTGCGCCAAATGCGACGTCATCCGATCCACGAAGTCGAAGCGAGCGAGCAGACTGTGCCAAATCGAAATGGTACTAAGCCGCTCGCTTCGCAATAGCCCCGAGTCTTCCGCGTACCCGAGGTGTGCGGTGAGTGCTTCACTCTCGTATTCGCCCGAGATCTTCTGCATCACCATCGAGGCCACAACCACGGTGATGGCGATGGTCAGGAAGGTGACAGAGAAGAAGACAAGGACCGAGAGGATCATCATGATTCGACTCCGGGTGCTACTGGTTTCGGTTCGATACGGTGCGCGTCAGGCGCGGCGAGACCAACACCAGGAACTCCCGCCCGGGATCCTTCGACTGCAGCGGGAACAACTTCTCGGCGAGAGCCGCGCTTTCGCGGCCGGCCGTCAGCCCCGACACCAGGAACCATCGCCCGTCCTCGACGTTGAACTCGGTTTCCGACCTGCGGACTCCGGAGGCAGAGCCGTTCGGAGAGGTCACCTCGGGCTGGACACGCAGTTTCAAAGCACCGGTGCTGGTTCGCAGCGGAGAGAATCGCACGCGCAGGCCGCAGGCGAGGTCGTTCTTCTGATTCGTGAGTAAGCCCGCTTCGACGCTGACAGATCGGTTCACGCCAGCCTGCAAGCGCGATGAAGTGATCAAGTCGACTTGGCGGGAATCCTGCAATTTCTTCCACAAGGCTTCGGGTTGCGTCCCTGCGCGGAACGCCGACACCTGGAACTCACCTGGCCGATTGGGCGTAACCAACTCCCGGCTCAACTCTTCGAGCGCCGCGTGCGTCACGCTTGCGAAGCGAACCGACAGCGCCATCTCAGAGTCTCCTCCGACGAGCGCAGGCGTCGCGCTCGACGCTGGTTTCGCCACTACCGGAGCGGTCGCTGGCGCCGCCATCACGTTCGCTGGACCAGCTGCGCGGAGCAGGCTCGTCAAGGCCAAATATCCCGTTCGCACTTTCTCGCTATCCGTCGAATTGCGGAGCGTCAGGCGGACTCGCGCTGCCGCGTCGGCCAAAGCCAGGATATCCACTTCGGCGGGCTTCGCCAACAGCGTGACCACCGGCGCCGATACGCCATTCTGCGCTGCCAGTTCCGGCGTCGTGCTGACGGACAGCACCGTGAGGTCTTGAAGAACGGTTCGGGCTTCCGGATCGGTTGCCTTGGGCGTTACTACTTGCACGTCGACCTTGTTGCCGGGCCGCAGAATTGCGAGTACGCCCGTGGAGTCACTGACGTGCACGGACACAGCGCGGAATCCCCGTGGGACGCCGCTGCCATCGCTACTGCCTTCCTTGCCGGCAATCCGCTCCGACAGCAGAGGCTCGCCTTCGGCGACAGGACCGAGCACGGTGTTCCCCACGAGTTTCCGCGGATCTCCGAATGTTCCGTACGGCGTCTTCTCCCCGGCCCACGGTACCGCTTTCAAATCTTCAGAAGCGAGCACAGTGCCGGCCTTCAATGCCCTTGCTGCGACCACCAGATTGCTTGTTGCAACTGGCGCCGAGCTTTTCAGCTTGCCAACGAACAGGCCATAAAAGATGCCGGTCGACGCGACTGCGACGACGAAGGCAATGCCGAGCAAAGGTACAAGATTCCGCTTCATTGTGTCCGCACTTTTATCCCTGCTAGGACAATCGGCGCAGGTGCGGCAACTCTGTAGAGCACGCCTAATCTATTTCTTTCGAGTTGTTTACATGACGCATTACTTGCGTGTCACGAGTACTGGTAGCTCTGTATCGGTCCCTGCGGCTACAGTCGGATCTATCAGTCCCAGCCTGCCGCGCTCGATCAGCTTCCACCCCGCAACTCATCCCGAACCAGCGCCCCGAAATCCGTCGGAGTCCATCGACTGCCTTCTTGAATCAAATGCGGCCAGTCTTTCCAACTCCACGCCGTCCATCCAATTCCCAGCGCGCGCAGGTACCCGGCCAACTTCACACCCCACTCGACGTCGTCCGCCTCGCCGCCCCATTCCCCCGCAAACACCGGATGCGCCCGCGCGAACGACCCAAACGCCGACGGCCACGCCGGACCCCCATGCTCCGTCGACCCCGCGTACACGTGCGTCGAATACACAATGTTGTCGAGGTCCAATTCCATCCCGCGCAAATCGTACGCCCAACGCGTCCCGCCGACAAAAATCAACGACGCCGGATGCACCTCGCGAATCCGCGAAATCAAGTACCGCGCCCACGCCTTCCACGTCGCTGCCGAAACCCGCCGCGACGCCAGCATCACCGTCTCCCCATCCTCGCGGACCGCCAGTACAGGCTGCGGATCGTCCGCCAGCGCATCGTGAGGTTCGTTGAACAAATCAAACAGCACCGCCGGCTGCTCCCGATACCGCAGTGCCAGCGTCTCCCAAAGCCAACCCGATTCCGCATTCGGCAACGGAGCCACCCGATTCACATCGCCGTTCGCCAAGCGACCATATTCCAGATCCGCGCTCAGCCACTGCAAATCCAGCAACGTGTAACACCCGCACAACGCCAGCCAGTCGATCACCTGATCGATAGCACCCAGGTAATCCTCGGCCGAATTCGGCCAACGTCCATGCAGCGCCCAATCCTGATTGAACGGCAGCCGCACAATATTCGCGCGCCATTCCCGTCCGATCTCCTGACACTCTTCGAGCGAAACTCCAGCCGCGTGCAGAAATCCATCGCCCCCAGGCTCCGCATACTCAAACCCAGAGCGGTTCACCCCGCGCAGCAAAACCGGCGCACGCGAACCCGCATCGACGATGCGATTTCCGTCTGTCGTCAAGCGGCCAAGGCCATGCGAAAGCTCTCCGTGCGTAGGCAACTCCCGAGGATAACGCGCCCACGAGTGTCGGGCCGGGGCCGGCAGCAGGTCGGACCTCCCAGGTCCGACTGAGGACAGCAACAGCCGGCCTCTCGAAGAACCGCGAGCATAAGCGAGCGCCCACCCCCTCTCGAAGAACCGCGAGCGCAAGCGAGCGCCACCCACCCTGCCTTGAGCCCCGCCCCGCCGCTACCTGGATTCAACAACTTGTGCGCCGGGATCAACCGGCATGTCGTAGGGGATGCAAGAGCCCGTGGATGCGGGCGGCGATTGCCGCGCGTTTGCGGGAATGCGGATTGGAGCTTCTTCCGGAGAAGACGAAGATCGTCTATTGCAAGGATGAATGACCGGCGAAGGACCTACACGAACGAGAAGGTCGATTTTATGGGCTATACATTTCGGCCGCGGAGGTCGAAGTATCGCCAGGGGAAGGAAGTTCTTCATCAATTTCAGTCCGGCCGTTTCCGATAAGGCGGTGAGAAGATTCGTACAGAGATTCGGAGCTGGAATCTGCATTTACGCAGTGACAAGTCGAATCGAAGATCTGTCGCGGATGTTTAATCCGGTCATTCGCGGCTGGCTCCAGTATTATGGGCGATTTTACCGGTCGGCGCTCTATCCGCCGATGCGTCAGCTGGATCGATCTTTGGCCCATTAGGCCGAGCGGAAGTACAAGAAGCTGCGCGGTCATTTGCGCCGGGCGACTCACTGGGGCGCGCGTATCTCACGACGCGATCCGAAGTTGTGGGCGCACTGGCAAATGGGTGTGCGGCTTGGTTCCATGGGGTTCGATGGCGGGAGCCGTCCCGGGCTGAAGCCCGGGGATGTAGCCCCACCGATTACGGCGGGGAGCCGTTTCGATCCAAATTACGCGGTCGGAGAACTGGAGTGCTTCACCACGTCCGGGCCGGTGATTACGGCTGGTTCGAGCAGGCCGCGCAGATCTTCGGCGGAGAGGAGCGAATCGAGATCGATCAATGGCTTTGCGCGTCCCGAGATGCGCGCGGCTCCGTTGCGAAAATCGTCTTTGCGCAGATGGAGCAGTTCGCCCGCATGTTCGGCCACGATTCCGAGCCACCGAGGGCCTTCATCGCGGTGCATCTGCACGACGACCACCACCGGCTTCCTGCCACGCGCGCCCGGCGGCAAGCTGAGCCGTTCGCGAAGGTTCGCCACCGGCAACTCCCAACCGGCGACTTGGACTGTACCAATGACCCAGGGCAGCGGGTGCGCTGTTGACGTCATATCCGCAAGCGGAACAACCGCGCGGACGTCAGCGGACGGAATCAGAAATTCTTGCCGTCCGATACGGAGGCTGAGGTATTGTATTGGCGGCGACACGCACTGTCGCTTATCGGGCGGGGTTGGCGGAGTGTGAGGGGAAGTTGTGTCACGGTCGAGGTGAATTCCCTGAAGGACGGGTTGTCGGGGGAGTTAGCATCCCCGCCCTGAAGGGCGGGGTTATTGCGGTGGTGAGTGGAGGGGGCGCTCGCTCGCTCGGGCGGGGTTCGGCGCTGCTGTCGTACGCGCGACCTTCGAGGCCCGTGACTGCTCACCCGCTTACTTCGCCCGACTTCGTCGGGCTTCGTGCGCGGCTCGATGCCGTCGACGGTCGCTGCCGATTTTCATTCCCTTGCGGTGGCGCGACGCGCCAGGCTGACTCCTCTGCGTGCTCCACGCTCGTAAAAGCCAACGGCCGGACTGGGGAGTCCGTCCGTTGAGGGAACCTTTGCGACCGGGCACCCTTTGGGGTACCCGCCGTCCTGCTTAGACGCTAAACGAGCTACCGCAGCCGCAGGTGGATTTCACTTGCGGATTGTTGAACTTAAAGCCGGCGCCTTCGAGCGACTCGACGTAATCGACCTGCGCTCCGTCGAGGTACAGCAGGCTGGCCTGATCGATGAAGATCTTCAAACCGTCATAGTTATAGGTCTTGTCCAGCATGTTCGGGGCATTCTCGAACGCCATCGAATAGCTGAAGCCAGAGCAGCCGCCACCGACGACCGCGATGCGCAGTCCGGCGGGTGAAGGTTCCTGCGTGGAGAGGATCTCTTTCACCTTGCTCACAGCATTTTCAGTCAATTGCACCATGGGGCTATCAATACTCCTACTAAGATCTTACATCGAATAGGATGCATTTGCCTAGGCAAAAGGTGCCGGTGCCGGAAGATATTGGAAGGCTGACAGCAATCCTGTTAGGCTTGGGGTTGGCGTGAGCAGGGTGCAAACGGCAGGCACGAAAACCAGAAAAACGGGCCAGATGTGGAACCGGATGGGGCATTGGCGCGTCAGCCGACATAGCAGTGGAGAGACTGGCTATGAGCAGCTTAACAAACGCGTTCCCCTTCCCCGCGCTCGGCACGGCCGCCGGAGAACGTCCCGTAACCGCCCGTGCGAAGACCAAAGTGGAGCATAAGCAAACGGACGAAGCGACGTTGGTTCGGCGGGCTCAGGCGCGCGACGAAATGGCGTTTCGGGATATCGTGGAACGTTACCAGAACAAGGTTTTCTCCATCATCTATGGCATTCTGCGCAACCACAACGACGCGGAAGACATTGCCCAACAGGTGTTTGCTAAGGTTTATTTCTCGATCGGGAAGTTCGACTTCCGGAGTTCGCTGCTGACCTGGATCTACAAGATCACGGTGAACGAATGCTACGACTACCTGCGTAAAAAGCGGGTCCGGAAGCTCGTTTACGAGAGCGATTTTTCGATGGAAGAAGCGCAGCGTATGGAGACCACCGAGCCGGCGATCGATCGCGCGGTCGCCGTGGATACGCAGTTGGCGCAGCGCGACCTGATTGCGAAGCTGCTCGAAAAGGTATCGGCGGAGGATCGGACGCTGATTCTGCTGAAGGAAGTGGAGGGCCACTCCGTCGAGGAGTTGTCGGCGATGACCGGAATGAACGAGAATACGATCAAAGTGAAGTTGTTCCGGACGCGCCAGAAATTGCTGAAAGCAGCCCAACGGTTGCTGCGGATTCCTGGCAGTTCTCCCGCAGGCGCCTAACGCTTTGTGGTTTGATAGACGAAACAGCGGACGAACTAGATCCGCGAAACCGGACGCCAAGGGCGGCCCAACGCGGAAAGACGCTAAAGGCGGCGGGGCGGACAAAGGATGCACGAGATCGCCGTGCTTCCAGTGATTTGAGGGAAGGATAGTATGCACTCGCTGATCCAAGAGCGACTCGAGGATCTGCTGTCCGGCGCTACGCCGGCTGGCAGAGGCGAAGACGTGAGCCGTCATCTCGAAACGTGCACGGAGTGCCGCGACGAAATCGCGATGCTGCGCGGCCACGCGCAATTGTTGCGCGCGCTGCGTGTACAGGAAGAGATGGAAGTTCGCGCGGGTTTTTATTCCCGTGTCCTGCATCATATTGAAGCGCAACGGCCGTCGGGCGGCTGGATGTCGCTGCTGCAATCGCCTTTCGCATTGCGCATTGCGCTGGCATCGGTGGCGCTTACCCTGCTGATCGGGACGGTCCTCTTTACGAACGAAGATCAGGGTCCGGAGATGGCACAGACGGAACTCCAGATGATCCACGAAGACCAGATGCCCATCATTGAGTCGGGCCAGGCCCGCGATCCGGATTCGGTTTTGGTTAGCCTGGCGTCCTATCAGGAGCAGTAAGAGAGAATGCTAGGCAGCGATCGCCCCAACGTTCGAATCGCGACCACGCTACTACTTGTCTTTGTTGCCGGCGGCATCGCCGGAGCCCTCACGGTTCGTTACGGCATGCAATCCGGACGCCTCACGCGGCCAGGCGCGGGGCCGTCCTTGAAACTCGGCAACAAGGAAATATTTCTCCAGAAGTTCAAGAAGGAACTCGAACTGACGCCCGACCAGGTGCACGACGTCTCGGCGGCGCTCGAAGACTTCAACATGTATTACCAGAGTCTGCAAGATCAGCTCGAAGACGTGCGCTCCACGGGCAAGAATCGCATTTTGCAGATTCTGACCCCCGACCAAAAAATCAAGTTCGAGCGCATGCTGACCCAATTGCAGGGCAAGTAAATTTGCGTTTTACTGTGTTATCCTCGCGCCATGAAAACAATTCTCGTATTCCTACTGGCGGCCGTGGCGGCATTCGCGGCGGACGTTTCGGGCAAGTGGTCCTTTGAAGTAACCACTGACCAGGGCAGTGGCACTCCGGCGGTCGAGTTGAAGCAGGCAGGCGAAAAGCTGACCGGCTACTACAAGGGGCAGGTCGGCGAAGGCAAGATCGAGGGATCCATCAAAGGCAACAAGGTGGAATTCACGATTTCTGGCGAAAACGGCAAGATCGTCTACACAGGTACGCTCGAAGGCCCCACCAAGATGAAGGGCACCGTAGATCTGGCTGGGATGGCGACCGGTACGTTTACCGCAACAAAACAATAGCCTTGACGCCGATTGCCTACAGGACGCGCGAACGAATCCGACGCGCGGCCAACAGTACGTTGCATTGCATAGAATCAGCACTAAGCATTTTCTAATCCGAGAATGAGCCTGAAGGGGGAAGAGTCAGGTTGGGACGCTGCTGGGGTCCTTTCTGTGTTTTTTGGTTTCGTTTTTTGAAAG
>JAYVTO010000004.1:0-45451 GCA_043788745.1 Acidobacteriaceae bacterium | reverse complement strand
TGATCGTTGTGTTTGTGCTCTACAACGATCTATCGAAAGTTCTGCCCGCGGGATGAAGTCCGGGGCTATATTGGGGCGCGGGTTGATCCACTCACTCTCCATGCCCCACCTCGTAAGATGCAGCAGTGTTGGACCCGCAATGTCCGTGTGCATGCGTGAAGCGACACGCCCGTCGCGCGGCAATGCCGAGGACATTTTCAGGGTTTTCGTATGCCTTCAAGTATCGATTTAGTACGCGCGACCTTACGGTCGCGCCTCGGTTGCGGAGTACGAATCCCTAAAAATGCTCTAGACGACGCGCCCGTCACGCATCGTGACAATCCGATCCGCAAACGTGGCAGCTTCCGGATTGTGCGTGATCATCAGAATCGTCTGTTTCAGTCGATGGTTCAGATCGTGCAGAATGCCGAGCACCGCGTTCGAATTCTCCGTATCGAGATTGCCCGTCGGCTCGTCCGCCAACAGAATCGCCGGATGATTTACGATCGATCGCGCAATCGCGACACGCTGCTGCTCGCCGCCCGACATGGCGCGCGGCTTGTGATCCAGCCGTCCTGAAATACCCAGTAGATCCAGAACTTCCTGGAACCAAGGATCGGTCTCGAGCGGCTTTCCCGCGATGTGCTTCGCGATCGCGATATTGTCTCTCGCGCTCAGCGTCGGCAACAGGTTGTATTTCTGGAACACGAATCCGACCGCCGATCGCCGCATCTCGGTGCGTTCGGATTCCTTCATCGCGAGAAGGTCTCGACCGTCAATATGGATGTCGCCCGAAGTCGGTGGAGTCAATCCGCCCAGAATGTGAAACAGCGTCGACTTGCCGGAACCCGATGGCCCCACGATCGCCACAAATTCGCCGGGTTCGATGTCGAGGTTGACGCCGCGGAGCGCGGTCACTTCCACATCGCCCTGGTGATAAATCTTCCGCAAGTTACGGATTTCGATAATCGGCCCGGTATGCAAACCGTTGCCGCCTGCTCCCGCGCTTGTCGCAGTTCCGTTAGTCATACGCCAGGGCCTCAATCGCATCCTGCTGCGCGGCCTTCAAGCCCGGATACAGCGCGCCGATCAGCGACCCGAATAGCGAAATTGCCCCCGCAATCGGCCACCAGTCGGGCACAATCACCTGGGTCATGGACGAAACAAAGGTGTTGATCAGATAGCGAGAACCGTACGTGAACGCGATCCCGATGATCGTGCCGACCACCGACAGAATCGCGGTCTCCCGCAGCAAGATATTCAAGATATAGGCGGGCGAGGCGCCCAGCGCCTTCAGCACGCCAATCTCGCGCGTCCGCTCAAGCACCGCCGTGTACATCGAGAGGAACACGACCAGAAAACCGATGAACACGCCGAGCCCTTCGACAACATGGATGAACTGCGCGAGCAGCGGCACATTGTCAGCGGAGAAGAGCGATGCCATCTGTTCAATCGAATAGACCTGGTAGTTCGACAACTTTTCTCGCAACAGGTCCAGGGTCGCGGCCTCGTTGCTGGGCGAGTCTAACTTGATGTAGACGGCCGTAATCTTGTTGGTATTCGAGGAAATATCCTGCAATGTATCGAAGGGTACGAACATCCGCGCCAGTTTGCCTTGCTCGACAATGCCGCTGACCCGCCATTCACGCCCCTTCAAGTCGATTTTACTCCCGACCGTGGTTTTGTGCGTCTTGGCGTAAACCTCATCCACCAACATGTCGTCTGGCCCGGCAAAGGGTCCACCGGCAAGATACTTGAAGCCGCCGGACAATTCTGAAAATTCCTTAAGATGAATTCCTGTAATCGAATCGAACGCGCTCAGCGGCTCAACCAAGGTGCCCGTGGCCAAGGTGATGTGGGGAACCTGGTCGCGGATCAGTTTCAGGACGCCGGCGGACATGTTTCCGCTAAAACTAAGCGCGCTCGATCCAGGCGGCCGCACGATAATATCGGCGCCGACCCCGCGCGAACGGTTGGCCATTTCCTGGAGTGTGCCGCGGCTAAGGCCGACCAGCGTCAGCACCATCGTCACCTGTACCCCGATCGCGAGGGCGCTCAGAAGGGTTCGGATCGGGCGGTGTTTCAGATTTTCGAGAACGAGGCGATTCGTCAAAATACAATGATACCAGCCAGCGCCAGATTCCCCAGCAGAGCCGCCCGAAGGCCACACTCGCGGGGGCGGTTCTGGCGCTATACTGGACTTCCGATGCACGCAGGCCGCTCCACTCTGGCATTTCTTCTGGCTCTCTACTGCCTGACGTTTTGTTGTCTCACGCCGACCGCGCGTGCGGCGACGTTCGGGACCGTAGTGCCGTTCGTTGGAGGCGCGTCGGATCTCGTTCTCGACGAAGCCCGGAACCGCATCTACTTGACCAACACGACGCAGAACCGCGTTGAGGTCTATTCGCTTGCGCAGCCCCGTTCGTTCCGCACGGCGATCCGGGTAGACTCCACGCCGCTGGCCGCCGCCATATCCCGCGATGGACGTCTACTGTTCGTCACCTGCTATGACGCGTCCTCGCTGAACATCATCAACCTCGACACGGCAACGGTCGTTAGTCGCGTGACGCTGCCGGCAAAGCCCGAAGGCGTCGCGGTGGGTGCGGACGGCCGGGTGCTCATCTCAACCATCGGTACCGGCGCGGGCAATGCGCAGAACGTCCTGCTAATCTACAACCCGGCTGCGGCATCGAGCGCGGCCATTAGCAACGTGACCATCACGCCGCCCGCACCGACGCCGCCGATTCTGCCTCCACCGTTGGCGCGGCCTTTCCTGTCGGTCCGCAGCCAATTGCGCGCCACGCGAAACGGCAGTCGCATTATCGGAGTCAACCTCCCGAACTTCGCGACGCGGGCCGTGTTTGTCTATGAAGTCGCCTCGGCGACCGTCCTGCTGAGCCGCACGGTTGCGCTTCCCTCAAGTGTCATCGCCGTTTCGAGTGACGGATCGAGGTTCATGGCAGGCGCTACGCTGTTCGACGCCGCTACGCTTCAGGTGCTGGCCCAGCAGAACGTCGCAAACTCGCCCTATCCTTTCGCCGGGAACGCGAACTTCAACGCACAAATCAACCAAGGCGGCAGTATTTTCCTGCCGAACGGATCCGCCATCTATTCGGCGTTCGACATCGCTCCGGTGCAGAATCCGCCCGCGCGGCCGAACGTCACGCAATTGACCGTAACCGACCCCAACAACCTGCTGATCCGGCTCGGCATTCAACTGCCGGAGAACCTCGCCGGGAAGATGGAGATTACGCAGGACGGCCAAACCATCTACGCGCTTTCGGAATCCGGGTTGATCATTATTCCCATCGGACAGTTGAACCAAAGTCCGCTCGCGGTGCCGGAATCCGCCTCCGTGCTGCTGCTGAGCGATCAGTGCGGCGTGACATCGAGTTCGACGCGCGCGCGGCTGAATATCACGAACCCGGGGCGCGGCCGCGTCACGGCTACCGCCCAACTGCTGACGACGCTGCCGGCTGCAGTCGGGCAACCCGCAGTCAGCGCGCTTGTCGCGCCGACCGCGGCCATATCGAATGCAGGTGCGAATCCGACCGTCGATTTCACCTTCAACGCGCGCAACGCGGCGACCCTGGGCACTACCGCCCCGGCTCACGACTACCTGATCCAATCGCCTGAGGCCGTGAATATTCCGCCACGCGTTCGCGTTTTGCAAAACAATCGTGACGCCGAAGGCCGAGGTGAAGTGATTCCGATTGATGTGGGCATCTCGTCCGCCGAAGCGCTCGAGGACATGGTTTTCGACGCCACCCGCGAGCGCCTGTACATCGCGAATTCAGGACTCAATCGCGTTGAAGTATTCGACATTCGGACCAGGAAGCTGCTGGCGCCGATTCCGGTCGGCCAGTTACCCCGAGCTCTTGCGCTGACGCCCGATGGCTCCATCCTGTATGTCGCCAACTCCACCAGCGAAGCGATCAGTATTGTCGATCCCGATCGCGGAGTGGTTACAGGCACTCTCCGCTATCCACCGATTCCTTTCAATACCGCTCTGCCGCTGGTCGCGCCCGCCGCGATTGCAGCCACCCAGCGGGGTCTCCTCATCGTAATGAACGACGGCACGCTGTGGAAGCAAGTGGGCAACGATATCGTTCCGCGCGACGTCAGCGCGGTGATCGGTGCGAACGGACAGAATCGACCGAACGCGATTCCCGCGCCGCGCGCGATGGCTACAACGCCGGAAGGCCAGTACACGATCCTCGCTTCGGGGAACGGCGCGGTCTACCTCTACGACGCGCAGGTCGACGATTTCGTGCAGGCGCGTCAGGTGTTCACCGTAGCGCAGAGCGGATACCAGGGTCCGATAACGGCCGGCCCGGGCGGCCAGTTTTATGTCTTGAATGGCACGGTCCTGAACTCGTCTCTCGTGCAGATCAGCACGCCGGCCGTCGGCCCGGTACAGCCTTTGATCTCCGCCGTCACGGCCGTTGGCCGTAGCAGCTACGCCCGCTTCTCGCAGCCACTTCGTGTGGGCGCTGCCGTCGTGGGCTCGACAGCAATCGAGATCGTGGACGCGGTTACGGGCGTCACCACCCGCTCGGCAACGGCGCTAGAAGGGCCGCTGCTGCAGGCCGCAGTCGGCGGACGCCCGATTCCAATTGGTTCGCACCTGATCGCTGTAGACAGCACCGCGACCAATGCGTATGCGGTTACGGTCAGCGGGCTCACTATCGTTCCGCTCGGTGGAATCCTCGCCGCCGAACGCCCCGTAATTAATACGCGCGGCACGGTGAACATGGCGAGTTACCTGGCAAACTTTGCGCCCAATACCTTGATTTCCATTTTCGGCCGTAACCTTGCCACGGCCGACAAGCCGACGACCACTACGCTGCCGTCGATCCTGGGTGGAGTGTGCGTCACATTGGGCGGCCGCCCACTTCCGTTGCTTGCCACTGCGGCCCAGCAGATCAACGCGCAGATCCCGCCCGATTTGGTTCCCGGAACCTATCCCCTGGTCGTACGCAATTTGGATCGGCGGGCACCAAGCCTTACCCAGAACATCACAGTTGGCCGCTACGCGCCGGCCTTGTTCGTCGACTCCGCCGGACAGCCGTCGATCTATCATTCGAACTCCGGCAAGCCCGTCAACAAAGACAATCCGGCGACCCGCGATCAACGGCTGACCATGTACGGCGTCGGCTTGGGAGCCACCACCGGCGGTCGCGTGGTCAGCGCCAGTCCTTCTCCGGCAAGCCCGCTGGCAATCTCCGGCGCCACGCGCGTCTTCTTTGGCGATCCGCGCATCAGGCAGGCTGAGGTCGTGGTCGAATTTAGCGGCTTGGCACCAGGGTTCATTGGCGTCTATCAAATCAACGTCTACGTTCCCGGCGACCGGATGCGCGGCGACGCATTACAAGTCACCGTTCGAGTTGGGGGCGTCGACAGTCCTTCCACTGGTCCAGCCGTACCTCTAATTCCGGTCAATTGACGGGGATTGCCCGTACTACTTTGCCCGTACCTTAGTTCATTGCAACCCGGCGCGAAATTGTGGTGAACTGAAGAGGAACTGATTGGTTTGAAGGAACTCCAATGAAACGCTACTGCTCTGCTCTGCTTCTGTCCTTACTTCTATTTACCGCCGCCTGCAGCCGGGATCCTAAGGTCCAGGCGCAGCGATTCCTCGCCAACGGCAACAAATTTTTCGAGAAGGGAAAGTATCAGGAGGCGTCGATCATGTATCGTCGCGCCCTGCAGAAGGACCGCCTCTATGGCGAAGGCTATTACCGGCTCGGGCTCAATGAGCTGAAGCGCGGTGCGTTTACGGACGCAGTCGGCGCTTTGCGGCGTGCCGTCGAACTACAGCCGGACAACACCGACGCCGTGGTGAAGCTTGGCGAACTGTCCCTGCTCGCGTTCTCATCCAATCCCGGCCAGGGCAAAGTCCTCGTCCAGGAAATTCAGGAACTGGTCGACCGTCTGTCGCGCAAGAACCCGAACTCGTACGAAGCCCTGCGCCTCCAGGGGCACATCGCGCTTGCCAACAAGGACATCCCGGTCGCGATCGATAAGTTTCAGGCCGCGAACAAAGTAAAGCCGATGCAGCAAGAAACCGTCGTCATGCTTTTCCAGGCTCTGCAAGCGAATGAGCAGAACGCCGAAGCCGAAAGGCTCGCGCGCGCCTTTATCGACTCGGACAAGGATTTCGGCCCGATGTACGACCTGCTGTACTTCTCCTTCATCCGGCAGAATAAGCTGGACGAAGGCGAAAAGATTCTGGCTTTGAAGATCCAGAATAATCCCAAGAATGGGCAGTTCCAGATGCAATTGGCGGGACACTATTTGGGTGTGAAGCGCCGCCCCGAGATGGAAGTGATCTTCAAGAAGCTGGCTTCGAACCTCAAGGATTATCCCGATGCCTACGTGCTGATCGGCGATTTCTACGGCCGGATCCGCGAATGGGAACTCGCTTACCAGAACTATCAGGAAGGCCTGAAGCAGTTTCCGAAGGAAAAAATCAACTACCAGAAGCGGATCATTGAGATTCTGGCCGCACAAGGCCGGGGAGCGGAAGCGCTCACGATTGCCGAACAGATTCTCAAGGAGAATCCGCAGGACACGGATGCCATTGCATTCCGCGCCGCGCTGTCTCTGCAGACGGGAGATAGCGCCAAGATCCAGGCTGCGGTAAACGATTTGCAGGGACTGGTTTCAAAGAGCCCCACAAATCATTTATTGCGGTTTAACCTGGCTCGCGCTTTAGCCGCCAAGGGCGACCTCGATCAGGCCCGCCTTGCGCTCGAAGAATGCATTCGCCTTCGCACGGATTTCATCGCGGCGAAGGATCTTCTTTCCCGCATCTACCTGCTCCGCAATGAAGCGGCGAAGGCCGTCAAGCTAGCGGACGAGATCCTCAAGCTCGATCCCAATTCGCTGCAGGCCAAACTGATCCGCGCCAGCGGCCTGCTGGCCATGGGTGAGCGCGATCGTGCTCGGGCCGAACTGGACGATGTTCTGAAGAATAACCCCCAGAGCACGGAAGCCAAGTTCCAGCTTGGCTACCTCTCTTTTAGCGAACGCAGATGGAAAGAATCCGAGAATATTTTTCGCGGTCTCCGCAAAGAAGCTCCAAATGACACACGCGGACTCATCGGCATCGTTGAAACCTCCGTCGCGCAGGGTCGTTTTCAGGAAGGCATCGACGAGATGCTTGCCGAGGTCCGCAAGGATCCTAAACGCAACGACCTCCAACTCGCTCTCGCCAACGTCTACGTGCGGGCCGAGCGTTACGACGACGCGCTGAAGATCTACAACGACCTGCTGGCACCGAATCCAAAGAACGCCGACTTGCTCTACAAAATGGGCGAAACGTATCGCCGTAAGGGCGACTTGAACCAGGCTGCAGAGTTCTTCCGCCGGGCCAGCGCCGCTCAGCCGAGCGACACAATGGCTCTGTTGCAATTGGGCCTCCTGATGGATGGCACCGGAAAACGAGAGCAGGCGAAACCCATCTACGAGCAGATTCTTCGCATTCAACCGGATCACGCCGTCGCGCTCAACAACCTGGCCTACATCAAGGCGGAAGAAGGCCAGGATCTCGATTCCGCTCTGACCATGGCGCAACGTGCCCGCCAGAAGGCACCCACCGATCGCTCGATCGCCGACACCCTGGGCTGGATCTATATCAAGAAGAACCTCAGTGACGACGCCGTGCGAATCTTCCTCGACCTCGTGGCGAAGGAACCCGGTAATCCCACCTTCCGCTACCACTACGGCCTTGCCCTTCTGCAGAAGGGCGACAAGCCATCCGCCCGGCGCGAATTTGAGGAAGCCCTCAAGAAGAACCCGTCGCGCGATGAAACGAGCAAGATCAAAGACGTACTGGCGCGAATCTAGCGGCGTCTGAAATGCGTTCTCATCCCGCGATTCCCTACGTCGCGCCCTTCGCGGCCTTCATGGTTTTTATTGCGCTCAAGGGCGTTCTGCCGCTCGGCGGTCTCGCTGGACAGATCGCCTGGATCGCCGTTGTCGCCGCAGTGCTGGCGCTGTTCTCTCGCAGCCTGCTCGACTTTCGCCTCCGCGCGCCGCTTGGAACGCTCGCGCTCGGCACCATCGTGTTCGCCATCTGGATCGCGCCCGACGCCTTGATCCCCGGCTATCGCGCTCATTGGCTGTTTCAGAACTCGATCACGGGAACGCTTACCAGTTCCCTCTCCGCGGAGCTTCGCGAAAACATCGCCATTCTCGTTCTCCGGAGCGTCCGCGCCATCCTGATTGTCCCCATCGTCGAAGAACTCTTCTGGCGAGGCTGGCTGATGCGCTGGCTCATCAACCCCGATTTCGAAAAAGTCCAGCTCGGTGCCTACACGCCTCTCGCGTTCTGGGCTACCGCTGTGCTGTTCGCCTCCGAACACGGACCCTTCTGGGAAGTTGGCCTGATCGCCGGAGCCGCCTATAACTGGTGGATGATGCGCACGCGCAGCCTCGGCGACTGCATCGTCGCCCACGCCCTCACCAACGGCCTGCTTTGCGCTTACGTCGTCGCTACGGGAAAATGGGAATACTGGCTCTGATCTTCTCCGCCACCCACTCAACATGCTAGAAATTATCCGGCCCGCGTCCGCCTCCCTCGCCCGCGTTGCCATTTTCGATTTCGATGGAACCCTCTCGCTGATTCGTACCGGATGGGTCGAGATTATGGTTCCGATGATGGTCGAGATCCTGCTTGACCTCAAATCCGGCGAGTCCGAAGAACAACTCCGCGCCGCGGTCGACGAGTTTGTCTGGCGTCTCACCGGCAAGGAAACCATCTATCAGATGATGGCTTTCTGCGACGCAATCTCCGCGCGCGGCGGCAAACCGCTCGACCCCAAGGTTTACAAGCAGCAGTACCTCGACCTTCTTTGGGAGCGGATCAAATCTCGTGTCGACGCTCTTAGTACCGGCAAGTCGGATCCCGACAGTCATCTCGTGCCCGGCTCTCGCGGATTGCTCGAAGCGTTGCAAGCGCGTGGCATCAAGATGTACCTTGCCAGCGGAACCGATCACGCCTTCGTACAAAATGAAGCCAACCTACTGGATGTCTCGAAGTATTTCGACGGCGGCGTCTTCGGCGCGCTCGACGACCTCAAGGCGTTCTCGAAGGCCATCCTCATCCAGCGCATTCTTTCCACGGCGGAATGCAAGGGTGACGAACTGCTCGGCTTCGGCGACGGCTACGTCGAGATCGAAGAGGTGAAGAAGGCCGGCGGCGTCACGGTCGGAGTCGCCACCACCGAACCCGAGTGCCGCGTCGTCGACGCCTGGAAGCGCCAGCGCCTCATCGGCGTGGGCGCGGACTACATCGTTCCGAACTTCACCAACCACCAGATGCTGCTCGATACGCTTTTCGCCCATGGACGAGCCGCTAATTAATAAGGCGAAGGCAAGTGCCTCGCGCTACACCGTCTTCGATCGCTCGAGGCTGATCGTCAAACCCCTCGCGGACCGCGTCAACGATCTTCAGCTTTCGCATTGGCTCAACCTCGGCGACGCGACGCCACCGTTCGATCATCCGGATCTGCGAACCGTCGCCGCCCGCCTCACCGCCGCGCGAGAGCGTGGCGCGGCACGCATTCTCATGATGGGCGCGCACGTCTTGCGCGCCGGCGTCAACCGCCATCTCATCGATCTGATCGAACGCGGCTGGATCGACGCCATTGCCATGAATGGCGCCGGAGCCATCCACGACTACGAACTGGCCCGCATCGGCGCGACTACAGAAAGCGTAGCGCGCTACGTCGTGACCGGCGAGTTCGGTCTCTGGCGCGAAACCGGCGAGCTGAACGAATGGATAACCGAGGCTGCCCAACTGGGCTGCGGCCTCGGCGAACATATCGGCCGCCGCATTGCCGAAAGCGATTACCCCCACCGCGACCTCAGTGTCTTCGCTGCCGCCTGGCGCGCCGCAGTCCCCGTCACCGTCCACGCTGGAATTGGCTACGACATTGTTCACGAGCACCCCAACTGCGACGGAGCCGCGCTCGGTGCAGCCAGCTATCAGGACTTCCTGATCTTCGCCAGCGTCGTCGAACGTCTTGAATGTGGCGTGCTCTTGAACTTCGGCTCCGCGATCATGGGCCCGGAAGTCTACCTAAAGGCTCTGGCCATGGCCAGAAACGTCGCGCACCAAGGCGGTGGTCAGATCCGCGACTTCACCACCGCCGTGTTCGACATGGTGCCGATCCAAGGCGACCCGCGCAAGGAACTTCCGAAGTCCGACGCCGGCTACTATTTCCGGCCGCACAAAACCATCCTTGTGCGAACGGTCGCCGATGGAGGAGAGAGCTATTACATCTGCGGCGATCACCGGGCAACGCTGCCCGCTCTCTGGCGCGCGCTACAGGCAACGCCATGACCAACGCCGAGATACTCGCTCGCATACCCGGCCTCCGCGCCCTCGTCGTCGGCGACATTTGTCTTGACCGTTGGTGCCGCTACGATCCTGCACATGCCGAACCCTCGCGCGAGACCGGTATGCCCCGCATTGCCGTGACCGTCACCGAAACCACGCCCGGCGCCGCTGGAACCATCGCCGCCAACCTTGTGGCCTTGCGTGTTGGAGCCGCATCCGTGCTTGGCGTCATCGGCGACGACGGTTTCGGCTTCGAACTGAATCGCGCGCTACTTCGCGCCGGAATCGCCACAGACCTCATCGTGCGCGCGCCCGTCACGCCGACATTCACCTACACCAAGCTCATCAACCAGCAAACCGGCATCGAAGACCTGCCCCGCGTTGACTTCGTCTCTACGAAACCGCTGGCGCAAGATATCGAGCGACAACTCATCACAAACTTCCGCGAACACGCAAATGCCTTTGACGTCATTCTCGTCTCGGACCAGGCCGAAACGGAATCCGGCGGAGTCGTCACACCCGCCCTGCGCGACGAGCTGTCCGCATTCGCGCGCAAGCATCGCGATACGATCGTCTGGGTCGATTCCCGTATGCGCGCCGAGCACTTCCGCAACGTGATTGTGAAACCGAACGAGACAGAAGCAGCGGCCGCGTCGATACGCATCTGCGGTCGAGTCGATTATCGCGCTCTCCGCGCGCACACCGCGGCACCGCTGCTCGTAGTCACGCAAGGCGACCGCGGTGCTGTCCTTGTCGACGAGCATGGGGAAACGCCAGTGCCGGCCGCTACTACCAGGCAGCCCGTCGATATTTGTGGTGCGGGCGACAGCTTTTCCGCAGGCGCAGCCCTCGCTTTGCGCATCACCGGCTCGCCCACGAAGGCGGCCGCGTTCGGCAATCGAGTCGCCGGCATCACCATCATGAAGCCCGGCACCGGCACCGCGTCACCGGACGAGATTCTCGAAGCATGAACACGCTTGCCATAGACATCGGCGGAACCAAGTTCACGGTTGCTCTGTTTGAAAGCAACCCCGCTGGCTTTCCAACAGCTGGCTTCGCCGGCGTTCCAGTCGCCGACTCGGCCGACGGTCCAAAAGCCGGCTTCGCCGGCGCTCCAAACATGACCCGTCGCGAATCGCATTCCACCGATCGCGACGGTGGCCACGATTGGATGCTCGCGCGCCTCGCGACCATTCTTGCCGACTGGCAACGCGACACCGCTATCGCTCGCTGCGGAATCGGCTTCGGCGGTCCCGTCGATTTCGCCCGCCAGCGCGTGGCGCTCTCCACACACGTCGGCGGTTGGCAGGATTTCGAACTCTCCGAACACATCTCCCACCTCCTCGGCGGCGCGCCCGTCGTCATGGACAACGACGCCAACGCCGGTGCGCTCGGCGAAGCCGTCCACGGCGCCGGAGCCTCAATCGATTCCAAACCGCTGCTCTACGTTACCGTCTCTACCGGAATCGGCGGCGGCATCGTTCTTGAAAACGGCGTCTATCGCGGCCCGGATTCGTGGGCAGGAGAACTCGGGCACCTTACCGTGCGTCGCGATGGCCCCGAGTGCCTCTGCGGCGCCTACGGCTGCCTGGAGCGCCTCTGCGCGGGCCTCTGGCTCGAACGCGACTACGGCAAGCCAGCCAAAGAGCTTTTTCTCGATGAAACATTTGTGGAGCGTTATGTTGTGGACCTCGCACTAGGATTGAAGGCCGCAATCATGATTCTCAATCCTGCCGCAATCGTAATTGGTGGCGGAATCGCCAAAGCCGGAGACCGGCTGTTTACGCCGCTGCGCGCAGAACTGCGGCGTCAGGTTACCAGTTGGTCGCGCGCGCGGCTGGACGTGCGTCAGGCCGCGCTCGGAGACGAGAGCGTTCTATGGGGAGCCTATGAGCTCGCAGCCGCGCACAACCCGCCCGCGCGAGCGTAGCGGCTACTTTTTGAAGAGGTTGTCGAACGCCGACCGCGTGTCGTTCGGCCGTCGGCCGTCCTGCGGCAATGGCAATCCCATTCCGCCACCGCCACTCGGACGCGACATCTGCTGTGGTTGCGAAGTCACTTCTCGCGCGACGGTGACGCGCGCGCCGAAGAGCTCACACTCGTTCGCTTGATCTTTCACCGCGATCCGCGCGGGAATTGGCTTCAAGCATTGAAACCGCGTGGAAGGTTCGAAGTGCGAACACTGCTTGCAGCAATGCAATGCGGCATTGCACTTCGGGCACTTGCCCTTGAAGTCGGTACCCAGCGGCAGCGTCGTCGCGCAGTTGTAGCAGCGCGATGCCGTTACCGATTGCACTAACCGGGGTAGACGCGGGCCCGTGATGTCAATCGAAGGCCTCGGTCCTTGCGGCTTCGGGCGATCCTCGCGGAACCCTCCGTTGCCGTTCGAACTCCGGTCGCGCTCCGATTCCTGATAGCCCCGTTGTTTGTATTTACGATCACCGTCCATGGCTGCGAGACACGCTCCTTGGAGGAATATCACCCTAGACCTAGAGCCCGCGCAGTTTCCTGCTTACAAAAATCCGATTGAGGATCCAGCGTCGGGTTGTCGAGGTTGAGGGACTTAGTTCGGAAGATCTGTGCTCAGTTTGCTCACACTATGAGCGAACCAGTCGACTGCCAAACACTTATGTACCATGCTTTCGCTCCGAAAGCAAAGCAAAAATGTTTTAGAAAATCGCCGGGCTCACGCCAGTTGGCCGCAAAGCTTGGCCGAAATGGCTGGTACTAACCCTCGTTTGCCCACGTTAGCAATGGATTACACGGCCGCGTCAGCGGATCGGTGAAGTGATTCGTGCTGATCCGCAGGCTGTAGCCCAGTCGGCCCGTGTGCTGCGGAACAAACTCGCGGGAGAAGATGTATCCGGAATCGCGGCCCGGCGCAGCGTCCAGCAGCAGAACCTCCGGATCCTCCAGATCCCCCGAAATTCCGATGCGCCCCACCACTGCCTCCACGCGTACGTCCGCTGGCTGCAAGCCCGCCAGATCCACTTCCGCGCGCAGCAGCAGCGGCATTCCGCTGACCATCGCGCGATCCAGCACTGGCCCGATCGCGCCAAAACACACCTTGCTCCACGCTTGCGCGACGTTCGCGCTCCATTGCGCGAGCGATTTTGCTTCTGCGAACCCGCCCGCGCGCATCTTCACAAAGGCGTCGTGCGCGGGCACGTACAGCTCGCGGTTGTACTCTTCGACCATGCGCTGACAATTGAAATGCGTACTCACGTGCCGGATGGATTGCTTCACGCGCTTCATCCACTCCTCGGACATGCCGCCTTCGCGCGTCGCGCCCGAGTAATACATCGGCACAATTTCGTTCTCGAGCAGCGAATAGATCGCGCTAGCGTGCGCGTCGTCCTGATCCGGCGAATAGGGAACGCGATCACCGATCGCCCAGCCACCGGCCTGCTCCCACGCTTCGTCCCACCAGCCGTCGAGAATGCTCAAATTCAACACGCCATTCAAGCCGGCCTTCATGCCGCTGGTCCCGCACGCTTCTTCTCCGCGCCGTGGCGTATTCAGCCACACATCGACGCTCTGCACAAGCTCGCGCGCAACAGCGATGCTGTAGTCCTCGAGAAACACGATCCGGTGTTCGAGATCGCTCTGCCGCGCCCAGCGCACAATTTCTTGAATAAACGTCTTGCCCGGATTGTCTTTCGGATGCGCTTTGCCCGAAATCACAATCTGCACCGCGCCCTTGGGGTGGTTGACGATGCTCTTCAATCGCTCGAGATCGCGGAACACCAGCGTCGCGCGCTTGTACGTCGCGAACCGCCTCGCGAATCCGAGCGTCAGCACTTCCGGATCCAGCACGTCCTGCAGCCGCCGCATCTCCGCCGGAGCCGCCTTGCGGCGCGCCGCACTCGCGGCCACGCGCTCCCGCACGAACTGCACCAGGCGGCGCTTACGCCGCTTGTGCGACTCCCAAAGCTCGTGGTCCGGAATCTCGTTCACCATCTCCCAAACCTTCGTCTCGGTGTGGCGCTCGCGCCAGTCCGGCGGAAGGTAGTGATCGTAGATGTTCGCGAGATCGCCGTTTACCCACGTCGGCAAATGCACTCCATTGGTTACTGAAGTGATCGGCACTTCCCACGTCGGCAGCTTCGGCCAAAGCTCCTGCCACATCTCCTGCGAAACCGCGCGGTGCAGGCGGCTCACCGCATTGCGATACGACGACGCCTTGATCGCCGTAATCGCCATCGAGAACGGCTCTTCCGCGTCCTCCGGCTGCTTGCGGCCCAACGCGAGCAATCGCTCGAACGGGATCGCCGACTCCTTGCAATACTCCGCGAAGTAGCGGTACATCGTGCCGCTATCGAATAGATCGATACCCGCGGGCACGGACGTGTGCGTCGTGAACACGTTGTTCAGCCGCGACGCCTCCAGCGCTTCGTCAAACGTCAGCGCGTGATCCTGTATCAGCACGCGGATGCGCTCGATTGCCAGAAATGCCGAATGCCCTTCGTTCATGTGGAACACCGTCGGCTCCAGGCCTAGTTCCCGCAGAGCCCGCAACCCGCCGATGCCCAGCACAATTTCCTGGCGGATCCGCGTATTCGCGTCTCCCCCATAGAGCTGGTCGGTAATGTCCCTGTGCTCCGGATCCGGGTTTTGCGGAATGTTCGTGTCGAGCGCAATCAGCCGCACTCGCCCCACATCCACTCGCCAGACCTTGATGAACAGCGGCCCGCCCGGCAGCGTGACGCTTACCACCAACTCCGTGCCGTCCGCGCGCATCACGGGCGACACCGGGAGCGAATAAAAATCGTTGACCGGCGTCCGCTCCTGCTGCCATCCATCCTGGTTCAGCGACTGCTCCAGATAGCCTTTCTGGTACAGCAGGCCGACACCCACCAGCGGAATATTCGCATCGCTTGCCGACTTCAAGTGGTCGCCCGACAGTACGCCCAAGCCGCCCGAATAAATCTGCAGGCAATCGAGCAGGCCGTACTCCATCGAAAAATACGCGATTAACTGGCCCGGATCCGCCGGAGCAAGCTTCAGATACTGATCCAGGGCCTCACACGCCCGCTTGTAAACCGCCAGATAGCGCGGATCACTCGCCGCTCTCTCGAGCGATTGCTGCGAAACCCGCGCCAGCAGCGCAATCGGATTCCGATTGCAGGTTTTCCAAAGCGTCGGGTCCAGCCGGCGGAACAACGCACGTGTGGAATGATCCCAACTCCACATCAGGTTGTACGCGATCTCGTGAATGCGGGAGAGCGCTTCCGGAACGGCCGGGCGCACCAGGATTTCCTGGAGTGGGCGAATTTGATACGGCATGAAGAAGCTTACGGGTGAGTTCCTACGATAACAAACGCATCATCCGCGTTTGGAGGTCTGTTGTTAACGTCTGATGTCTGATCTCGCCGCGTCGATCAAGACGAGGGAGGTGTGGCATGAATCGAGACGGGCATCGGACGCGCCATTGCCGGGTCCAATTCCACGACGCAGAGATCTCTAAGAACCGCGAGCGTAAAGCGAGCGCACCCACTGCAACGAAGTACCGCGGGCCTCAACCCGGGGATTTCCGCCCCGCTCGTCAAACCCGCACGCCTATCGCGAGCAGCAGGCCTGCGAAGTCACCATCGTCGCCGGCGAGTATGTCGCCGCTTGCAAATAGTAATTCTGCGCGGAGAGCGTCTTGTAAATTCGTCCCGCCACGCCCGACGCCACCGGACCGCTTATCGGCTTGCCGCCCGTCAGCAGCGTCACCACCACCAGCTTGCGCTTGCCCGTTTCGTTGAAGGATCCAAACCAGCCCAGGTGCGTTGGCGACCGCGTGTCCGTGCACGTCCCCGTCTTCCCGTAGATCGGCTCGTTCTGGTCGTATCCCGCGCGCCGCGCCGTGCCGAACTCAACCGCGCCCATCATCCCCGGCTTGATCTCCGGAATGAAGTTCTCGATATCCAACTGACGCTTCACGCGAGGCACCATCGCCTCCGCGTCCTTCGCCGACTTCGGATGCTGCAGGTAGTAAAGCGTACCGCCGTTCGCGATCGCCGACATCAGTCCGGCAAGCTGCAGCGGCGTCAGGTAAATTCCGCTGCCGAAGCTCGTCATCATTCCCATGCCCGCTTCCGGCATCGTCGCCGGCAACGTACCCGGCTGCTCTTCCGGCATATCGAGACCAGCGCGCTCGCCCAACCCGAACAGCTTCGCGTAGTAGCTGACCTTCTCGAAGCCCAACCGCTCGCCCATCTTCGCAAAATACGGATTGTTTGAAACCGCCAGCGCTTCAGTCAGATCGATAGACTTGCGCCGCGACAAGATCACCGGCGTCGTCCGCTCCACGACGTTCTCACTCAAGGCGCTCAGCGCAGCCACTACCTTGATCGTCGAACAAGGCTGGAATCCGCTCTTGTAAGCGAGCTTCTGATTCACAATCGTCAGTAGCCGCCCATTGCTTGGATCCAAAACCACCACTGTCCCGTTCAGCGGACCCAGTGCCTCTACCGCCGCGCGCCGGACGATCAGATCCTCGCCGTCGATGTTATCCCCAATCGTCGAATCCGCGTACGTCGGCTCTTTCCAGATCCCACGCGTCACGCGACGCCCGTGTACCACGAGCTTCGCCGAAACCCGACTGGAGGCGGCGCTCCTCGCCGAAACCGCCTTCCGCGACGCCGTCTTTACCGGAACCGCCTTCTTCGCCGCCAGCGCGTGCGCCGCTGACTTTTTTTTCTTCTGCGGGGTGACGCCGAACGCGGTGCTTGCCGCTACGGACAGCGCCAGGAGGATGCCGACAATCTGAGCCAGCGGAAGCCTTTGGATTAAGGGCAAAATTTCTCTATCCCTTCGCTTTACATTTCGCTCCGAAGAGTATCTATCTACTATGACTTTTACGCCGACCGTGAGTCAACCCTCGATCTGTCCTAAGTTGTCTCGATCACCAGCACCGAACCGCCACCGTTAGGGAGCGGATACTAAAATCACTCGGCGCCCAATTGCCTGGAGCGGCCGCATCTAGCACACACAAACCACTACGCCATCGTCCAACCGCCGTCCAAAGTAACTACCGACCCCTGCATGAACCTAGCCGCTGGAGACGCAATGTATACCGCCAGGTCCGCGACCTCTTCCGGCCGCCCTAATCTACCTATCGGCTGTCGGGCATTCAACTCTAGACGCGTCTTTTCTTTTTCGTGCTTGTGGAACCGCTCCAGGTACGCCTCCACAAATGGAGTATCCACCGTCCCCGGCGCAATGCAGTTCACACGAATCTGCGTTGCGTAGTCCACTGCCATCTGCTTCGTCATCGCGATCACCGCGCCCTTCGTCGCACAGTACGCCGTCCGCCGCTTGATCCCGATCAATCCCGCCACTGAACCAATGTTGATGATCGAGCCCTGCGACGCCACCAGCAACGGAGCCGCCGCCCGGCTCATCAAAAACACACCCTCGACGTTGACTTTGAATAGCCGCTGGAAATCCGCAAGCGACGTCTCTTCCATTCCGCCCACCAGTCCGATCCCGGCGTTGTTGACGAGAACGTCCAGGTGCGAAAGCCCCGCGAACAACGCCGACACGGCGGCCTCATCGGTAACGTCCAAAACCAGCGCCCGCGCGTCGGGAAGCTCCGCCGCCAACTTCGCTGCGGCGTCGCCGTTCACATCAACGACGAGAACCTTTGCGCCAGCCGCCGAAAACGCCCGGCACGTCGATTCCCCAATCCCACTCGCGCCGCCCGTCACCAGCGCCGTCAGTCCATCTAAACGAAAGGAAGCCATCCCATCGATTGTAAGGCTAAGCCAGGCTAGCGACTGTGTACCACCATCTCCGCGCCGTCATACATCCCCAACAACGCCCGGCCCCGCTCGACCCCCATGACGCTGATCGCCGTGCTCAGGCCATCGGCATCGAGCCCGCGCCCTGCAATCACCGTCACCGTAATCGAACGCACAAGCCCCATCCCCGACGCCGGATCCACAATATGCGAATGCCGCGCGCCTCCCTTGTCCGAATGCTGCTCCGCATCGCCCGAAGTCGACACCGCGCAGTTCTTCAACTCGCGCATTGCATCGCCAACGTGTACCTTCCAACCCACCGCGCCCGGCGGAGCGTCGCCGATCGCAATATCTCCGCTCACCGCGACAAGCGCGCGTTGCAAGCCTAACCCGCGCAGCACCGTCAACGCCTCATCCGCCGCGAAGCCCTTCGCAATTCCGCCGAGATCTAACTGCATCCCCGCTTCATCGAGCATCACGGTCCCGGCTTCAAGATGCACCTTGCGAAACCCCGTACGCCGCAACGCGCTCCGCAACGTCTCGCCATCGGGAACCCGCCCGCCTCTCCACAGCCGCGTCACCGGACCCAGCGTCACATCGAACGCGCCGCCGCTGCGCTCCGCGAGCAGTTGCGCCGCCTCCAGCACGCGATACAGATCCGCACTCACCCGCGCCGGACGCCCCACCGCCTCCCGGCACACGCGATTCAATTCGCTGTCTGGTTTGTAATCGGAAAGAATCTCGTCGAGTTCGGCGATCCGCGCAAACGCACGCCGAAACGCGACCGGGGCTTGCGCCGCATTCGCGTCATACAGCCGGATGCGCACCAGCGTGCCCATGTGCGCCTCAACGGACTCCAGCATTTGCGCCGAAGCGCAACGAAGGCCCAGTAGAAAAAGCGCGGCTAGCCTACTGCTCATCGCGTTCGAGGCCGCTATTCCAATACCCGAACATCGCCGTCGCATCCGGCACTTTCCGCGGCCGTACCAACCGAAAACCCAGCCACTGCGCGTCGGTCATATACCAGATGCTCTTCGGCAACTGCGGATCCTGCTGCTTCCACGACGCATCGCTGGCCACTCGCGCCGTACATGTCAAGGCCGCCGCCAGATCGTTCCACGACCCGCCGCGCACCGCATGCGGATACGATGCCGTAGCCTGCGCCCACGGATTCGCCTGCGGCTTTTCCTGCTCCGGAGTCGCATACGGCTTGTACTCGTCGAGCGTCCATTCCATGACGTTGCCGAGCATATCGTACAAGCCCCACGCGTTCGGCTTCTTCTTCGCCACCAACTGATACTTGCCCGCACTATTCGCAGCAAACCAGGCCGAATCTCCCACAGCCGCCGGTGCACCCGAAGCTCCCGCGCGACACGCGTATTCCCACTCTGCTTCCGTAGGCAGCCGGTAGAACTCGCCCGTCTTCGCGCTGAGCCACTCGGCATACTTGTTCGCCCCATGCTGTGTCATGCTGATTGCCGGAAACCCGTCGATCCCCATGCCGAAGCTCATCTCCACATAGGGCCGCGTCGGCCTGCTCACGCCATCGATAGCCTCATCCGGATTGCCCGACTCGCCCGCCATCTTCGCAAACATGAACAGCCGATACTCGTCCCAAGTGACTTCGTGCGCCTGCATCCAGAAGGCATCCAGCTTCACCTTGCGGGCGGGGCTCTCATCCGCGTTTGCCGACGACCCCATGATGAACTCGCCCGCCGGAATCGGAACCATGTCGTAAGCCACCGTGCTGTTCGGAATTGTTAGCCGATACGGAGCAAACGCCCGCTTCGGGGCCTTCGCAATCCGCGCCGCTATGCGCTCCGCGGAGTCTTTCGCCGACACCGCCGCAGGAACTTTCAGCGTCAGGCCGGAAGGCCACTCCGCGCCAGTCGCAATCCATCGGCGCAAGTTTTCGATTTGCTCCGCAGGCAACTTCGGCCCGCCCGGAGGCATCGCGCCCGCAGCAGTCAACAAGTAGAACGAACTAGACTCCGGCCGCCCCGGAACCACGGTCTTGCGAACCACCGCGTCTCGCGAAGCCATCGACAATCCGCCACCCAGCTTCGAGGCGTTGTGGCACCCCAAGCATTGCGCTTCGAGAATCGGGGCAATGGCTGTCCTGAAGGAAATCGGCGCAGATGCCGGTATCTGGCCATACGCCGCAACCGACCCGAGCAATACGAGAACTGCGTAAGCCAGCATCTGAACTCAACTCACCGAGGCGCAACCGTAGGTCGCACGCACTGAACCCCGTCCACCAGCGCGGCGATCCCTCTTGAAGAACCGCGAACGTAAGTGAGCGGCTTCTATAACCCCGCCCGTCAGGGCGGGGATTCCGCACTAATACAATTTCGTAATCCCCGGCATCGCTCGCGGCGGAACCTCTAACTTCCCGTTCCAATCGATCACGTCCGGCACCAGTTTCTCCTGTGAATTCAGCGCCTGCTCCCAGGTCACCTGTTGACCCGTGTATGCCGCCATCCGCCCCATAATCGCCAGCAGAGTGCTCGTCGCGAGTCTCTTCCCATCATTGATCGGTTGATTCTGTCGGATCGACGCAAACAGCCGGTCGTGCTCACGCTGATACATGTCGTATTGGCGGCCGCTCCACGCCCATGGATTCTTTCCTTCAATCCGCGCCACCGGACCCCGCCCGATCGTACATGTTCCCTCGCTGCCCAGCATGTAATCCGCGTTCTCGTTGTGGCAGCCTTCAATCTGCCGATTCGCGCAGAACGCGCGGAACCCATTCGCATAGAGGTAATTCACTTCGTAGTGGTCGTAGATGTTGCCGCCCTCGGCCGGAATCGTACGACCGCCCACCGCCACGCAACTCGCAGGAGGCTCATCGCCCATCGCCCACGCGATCTTATCGACGCTATGCACAGCTTGTTCGACCAAGCTATCGCCGCAAAGCCACACAAAGTTGTACCAGTTGCGAGTCTGCCACTCGACATCGCTCATCCCCGCCGGACGCGTGCTCGCCGGAGGCATCGGCTTCACCGGGCTCGTATAGTACGTCGCGTAATACGCCGCCAGCTTCCCAATCGCTCCGTCCTTCACCTTCTGGAACGTATCGACGATCATGTCGTTGTAGCGCCAGCAGAACCCCGCCACCAACGCCAGATTCTTCTGCTTCGCCTTCTCCGCCGTCTCGAGCGCCGACCGGATTCCGGGCGAATCCGTAGCCACGGGCTTCTCGCAAAACACATGCTTGCCCGCCGCAATACAAGCCGCCAAATGCGGAGGCCGGAACCCCGGCGGAGTCGCCAGCAGCACCACATCCACGCCCGCGTCGATTACTTTCTGGAACCCATCCAGCCCGAGGAACTGCTTCGCAGCGTCGACCTTCACGCGCCCCGTAATCCGCGAAATTTTCTTCAGCGACTCAAGCGACGTATCGATGCTCGATTGGTCAATGTCGGCAACGGCAACGAGTTCCGCCAGGTCATCCGCGCGAAGAGCCTGAGCCGCCGCGCCAGTCCCGCGCCCGCCGCAGCCAACTAACCCCACCTTCACGGCATTAGTCACCGTCTGCGCCGAAATAATCGCTGGAAACCCAGAGGCAACAACCAACCCGCCGGTCTTCAGAAAATCGCGGCGTCCAGAAGCATTCTGCTCATCAGACATATGCCCGCCAATGTATCACAGCACCCCTCGAACCCCAGTAGGACAGGCCTCCGGGACAGGCCTCCGGGCCTGCGGACGGGTCTTTGGCCCAGTAAAAACTCTGTATGAACGGCGACCGTGCACCCGCAAGGATGAACACCGAGGGTGCGACCGTAGGGTCGCGCGTACTACACCAGCACCGAACCGCGACCATCAGGGAGCGGACTCTACTGCCCCATTTTCTGAGCAACCGCGAACAGCCTACCCGTTACGGGAAGTGAGCCGACCTCACCCTGCAAGGCACCGCGAACGCCTTCTCCGTGCCAGGATGTAAGCGGACCTCCCAATGCTGAGCTACCGCCGATTCTGGCGAATGGAGAGCAAAGTGTCGTCGGGGCGGCCAGCGGCCTACCTCGCGACTGATCGTCCGTCAGCCGGCTCAGGACGAATAGTTTCCGCAAAATCTTTATCCGGCACTGCACCGCGACGCGCCCGGCGTTTCATACACGTGCGGTAGCGAAATGCGTCACTGGCGAGTGTCCAACATCCGAGGGGCAATTGTAAGGTCGCGCATACTCCCATCCAGCGCGCAAGAACCGCGAGCGAGTGTTTTGAGCTCGTCTTCCTTGTCTCGTCTTCCTTGGACCCCGCCGAACCCGAAACTGCTAGCCTGATCGTTGTCTGATGTCTCTTTCGTTTCACGGCAACCGCAACGTCGCCGACACCATTACGGCTATGCTCCAGAGCGAACGCGTCCCGCAGACGCTGTTGCTGAGCGGCCCGGAAGGCGTCGGCAAGGCGACCTTTGCTCGCCACATGGCTGCCACCCTGCTCGGCAACCCCGATCGCATCGCGCTCGACGACCTCAGTCTGCCCGCCAATCAGGACGTCATCGCCGACCGCGAGAAATGGCCCTCCGACAAGCGCGGTGACGATCCTCTGCTCTTCTCCTCGCACCCGGACTTCCTGACCTTCCCCCCGGACGGCCCGCTGCGGCAGATCTCGATCCAGCAAATGCGCCTGCTGAAAGAGCGTGCGTCGATGAAACCGCTGAAAGGCCGGTGGCGGATCTTCCTGATCGACCGCATCGATCGCGCCAACGAGCAAGCGGCCAATTCGCTCCTCAAGACGCTCGAAGAGCCGCCGGAGCACCTGCTGATCATTGCCACCGCGCAGAACGCCTACGACCTTTTGCCGACGATCCGCTCGCGCACCGTGCCTTTCCACCTCGCCCGCCTGACCGACGCCGAGATGGGCGCCTTCATCCACGAGCGGGGCCTCGACAACCCCGAACGCCGCCTCGCCCTGGCGCAAGGCAGCCCCGGCATCGCCGTGTCGCTCGACCTCGAAACCTATGACAAACGTCGCGCCGCGATGTGGAAACTGCTCGAAGTCGCCGCCGGACAAGCGCCCTTCGCCGAGTGGGCCAAGTATTCCGAATCCATCGCCGCCCGCAAGTCCGAAAAGCTTGAAGACTATCTCGACGTGCTCTATCTGCTGATCGAAGACCTCTTGCACGTCGCAAACGGCGGATCCGCGCTTCGCAATCCCGACCTGGGCCGCGAACTCAGCGGCCTTGCAACCCGCGTTCGCTTTGAGTGGCTCCGCAAAGCCGTCGGCCAAGTGGACGAGCTGGTCCACCTGCTGCGCCGGAACATCCAGAAGGGCCTTGCCCTCGACGCCCTGGTGGTGGCGCTGCGCAGCGCCTGATCCAAAAATCTCGGTTATCCTGAAGAGTCGGCCAAAGAAGGCCGTGAACCCGCGCCGTACGGCGCAACGAGTTACGATAGCCTCACCGGGCCAGGCCCGCATCATCGAATGGCATCACCAGCACCTTCGCCGTCAAACCCCGCCTGGGAGCGCGTCCAGCTTGCGCGCCACCCTAAGCGCCCGCATTCCCTCGACTACATCACGCGGTTGATCGACAACTTCGAAGAGATCCACGGCGACCGCGCCTACGGCGACGACGCCGCGATCATCACCGGCATGGGCTGGTTTGAAAGCCAACCCGTCATGATCTGCGCCCAGCAGAAGGGCCGGGATACCAAGCAGAAGCTGATCCGCAATTTCGGCATGCCCAAGCCCGAAGGCTACCGCAAAGCGTTGCGCGCCATGCGCCTCGCCGCCAAATTCGGACGCCCCATCATCAACCTTATCGACACCCCCGGAGCCTACCCCGGCATCGACGCCGAAGAGCGCGGCCAAGCCGAAGCCATCGCCGTCAACCTCCGCGAAATGTCCCGCCTGGGCGTGCCGATCGTCGTCGTCGTAATCGGCGAAGGCGGCAGCGGCGGCGCGCTTGGCCTCGGAGTCGGCAACCGCGTCTACATGTTGGAGAACGCCTACTACAGCGTCATTACGCCTGAAAGCTGCGCCACCATCATCTACCGCGACGCCGGACGCGCTCCGGACGCAGCCGCGGCCCTTAAAGTCACCGCGCCTGATCTCATGGAACTCGGCTTGATCGACGGCATCGTCGCCGAACCCGGCGAAGGCGCGCATACCGATCCCAATATCGCCGCTGAAGCTCTGCGGCACACGTTGCGCGAAGCCCTCGTCGAACTCGCCGGCATGACACCCGAGCAACTGATCGACGATCGCTACAAGAAGTTCCGCCAGATGGGATCCTTCTTCGCCGACTCCGCCGTTTGACCCAAATGAAGAAACCTGTCTTGATCGGTATCGTTTTCGGGCTCGGCGTTCTCGGCGTGCTGATCTACTCGACGATGAACCTCGCCCAGGCTCGCATGGAAGTCTGCGTCCAACATCAAGGGCTCAAGGCGTGCCGCACCGCAGCCGCCGCGGATGAAACGCTTGCCATCCGCACCGCGACGTCGAACGCCTGCGCCCAGATCGTCAGTGGCGTCACCGATTCGCTCGCCTGCGAGCACAATCCCCCCGTCAGCGTCCGAAAGGTCAAATAGAACGTGGATTACTCGATCGACACGTTGTTCTCCGTGAAAGACAAAGTAGCCGTCGTCCTGGGCGGAACCAGCGGAATCGGGCAAGCCATCGCCAGAGGCTACGCCCGCGGGGGCGCGATCACTATCGCCGCCTCCCGCGACCTCGCGAAAGTCGAAGCCGAAACCGCTGAGATCGCGAAACTGGGCGCAAAGACTATAGCCCTAACCGCCGACGTACAGGATCGCGCCAGCGTGCAGGCTCTGTGCGATGCCGTCGTCAAGGAATACGGCCGCGTCGACATCCTGATGGTCGCCGCCGGAATCTTCCACCGCGTCCCCACCGCCGACCTCGCCGACGAGGACTGGACCCGCGTGATCGAAGCCAACCTGACAGGCAGCTTCCGCGCGAATCAGATCTTCGGCCGCCAGATGCTCGCGCAAGGCAGGGGCTCGATCATCAACACCTGCTCCATGACCTCGTTCGTCAGCTTCAACGAAGTCACGGCTTACGCCGCCAGCAAGTCCGGAGTGATGGGCCTGACCAAGCAACTCGCGTCGGAGTGGGCCACCAAGGGAGTCCGCGTGAACGCGATCGCGCCCGGAGTCTTCCGCACGGCGCTGAACACGAAGGCACTCGACGATCCGAATCGGGCGGGCATGATCCTTGGCAGAACGCCAATGTCCCGCTTCGGCCACGTCAACGAACTCGTGGGAGCCGCCATCTTTCTGGGCTCTCAAGCCTCGTCGTTCGTGACCGGCCAAGTGATCGCGGTCGACGGCGGGTTCCTGGCCAAGGGAATCTAGATTCCCATTTCCCTCCTCGAGTGGCCATGACGAAGACCCGCTGCGCTGCGTCCATAGCTATTGGCCGCTGAGCGCCAAGTGTCCGCTAGCCTTCCTCTTCAAGATCGAGATGAAATGGGCGACACTATTCAGTGCCTCGTACTCCGAGCGTTCGTCTTCGCTGAGTTGGCCCTCGTTCGAAAGCTCCGCCCACTCTGCCACTCGTGCCTAAACCGGCTCGCTCACGCGCATTTCCACAACCCGCTTTGCTGACTCAGCATGCAAGCACTGGCTCAGTGGTTCGAGGACCTCGTCTAACGCCGCTGCGAGACTCATATTGGTCCATTATTGCATCGAAGGAGTTGACCTGCGCGCATTACGCCGCAACGGGCCCATCTCGACCTGATAGCATCGTATTTCGGAGTCTCAATGCCCCTTCTCTGGATGTTCCTGATCACCTTTGTGATCCTGCAGGCGTCAGTCTTCGCCACCACCATCTACATGCACCGCTCGCAGACCCACCGTGGTCTCACGCTGCATCCGATGGTTGCGAACTTGTTCCACCTTCATCTATCCCTCTTCACCGGAGTGATCCCGCGGCAGTGGGTCGCGGTGCACAGGAAGCACCATCACTTCTCCGACAAGGAAGGCGATCCGCATAGCCCCTACATTTATGGCCTTTGGCACGTGCTATTCGGGAATTACTGGATGTACAAAAGGGAAACGCGAAACCAGGCGCTGGTGCTGAAGTACACGCCGGACTACAAGCCCGATCTCGTCGACAAGATTCCCGGGATTCGCTGGGGCCTCTACGGCGGACTCGCCATCTTCATGCTGATGTTCGGTTGGCAATGGGGAGCCGCCGCCTGGGTGTTCCACATCGTCGCCTACGTCCTGCTGAACTCATCCATCAACAGCATCTGCCACATGGTAGGCTATCGCAACTTCGAGAACAAAGCGACGAATGTTCAGTTGATCGCGCTGCTCACCGCCGGTGAGGGCCTACACAACAACCATCACGAGTACCCCACATCCGCGCTCTTCGCACTGCGCGGCCGCGAGATCGACCCGGCCTGGCCCGTAATCCGCTTGCTCGAAATCGCCGGTCTCGCGGAAGTTGACAGAACGCCGATCGCCAAAGCTGCGTAAACTTCGCGCCCAAAGCCGGGCAGGTGCGCCTGTAAGGGCGCGGGGTCGTTGTTCGGAGGGGCTCTCGACACCGACTCCGCCATCAGAAGCTCGGATGGTATCTGCTGAATGTGTGGAATCCCCTGGTTGACGACCGGCGTTAGGCTTGCGCCTTCAGCACTCGGCCCGATCCGCTCACTTTCCGGAAACCACTCCGTACGTTATTGATTAGTGACTCGAGTTTTGCCGTCGGGCGGGTCCGCTTACTGCAGTGCTGGTTCATGGCAGGCACAACGCGCGCGCGTCCATGACTTCGTTCGCCGTTCTTTGCTCGTGTAGTGCGGCGCAAATCCCGCGCAGTATGATGTCCGCTTCCTGACGGCGAGCGGTTCAGTGCTATCAGTTTGTTAGACCGCGTCGACCTGCGATTGGGTCCGCTCAGGTCATGCGCCGCACTACACTAGCTAAGCTAGATACACACCAGCCACTGCGCAGCGGCTTCGTCGTCTTCCGTTGTCTCACGCCAATCGAGCGGTTTCGAGAAACTCGGTACGTGCACTGCGCATTATCATGGACGCAAGAGGCTCAAGACCAAGGACTCAATCACGCGCCTGTCACACTGGTCAATCGCCTGACCCTGATCAATTGAGGGATCTCTCATGGACGAAAGTGGTCATGGGGGGGGCGCGATGGGAAGAGCAATTGGTTTTCGCCGAGCCGGTCGTCCGCGATCACAACTTGAATCCGCAGTACTCCCCCCGGGAACGCACAGTGTGGGTTACGTTGCTTTGCTGGACTTCTTGGTTGTCTTCTTGCTGGTTACTGGCTTTGCTGCCGTTGCCGACGACTCCGCGGCAGCAGCAGCCTCCGACTCGGCTGCTACGAATTCGACTGGCGCATCGAGGTCCAGCCCGGCACCGACGGCGCCAGCAAGGACCTCGTTGAACAAGGCAAGTTTCTTCAGTTCTTTTTTGGTTGGTGGGGCTTGTTCGTTGCGGTAGTCATGATCGTTATAGCAGCTTCGGCACCGTACCTTGGCCGCCGCTCCTTCAACGATTGACACGATCGAATGATTCGTGAGACGCCGGCACTTGATGCAGTAGTCATCAACGACGTCTCCTAAACGAATCTCAAACATGAACTGTTCCTAACGCCATCCCAAAATTCTGCAAGGACGTGCCCGTACTCCGACTGCAATGAAGGCTTCTTCGAGGAGTATAGCCGAAACGATTCCCCCGAGGCTATCCTTCTCGAACATCCTTCTCGAACGGACCGTCGCTGCTCGGGCGCCTTTCCGGGCTATCCGAAAGGCCCCTACCGAACGGATGGATCTAGAACAGTTCGCCGATCTCTTTCGCCGCGGTGCGCGCTTCCAAGTGAATGAGACCTGCGTTCGACCCTTGCGGTCCGATCACCGCCAGTACGGCCTTCGGGCCAGCGGAGTAGATGAAGAGCGATCCCTCTTCTCCTTGGATGGAGATCTCTCCGAGCACACCCACGCTCATGCTGTCGCTGATGCGCCGGCCTAGGTTCGACGCCGCTGCCGCCATCGCCGCCACACGGTTCGGATCCGTGCCGTTAGAAAGAGAATGTGCGATTGGCAACCCTTCCGAGGAAGCCAACAACACACCCTTCAATTCCGGAATTGAGCTGCGAAGCATCTCAATATGATTCTTCAATGCGTCCTGTTTTGCCATTGCCTTGTCCTATGCCTTCCGTTGCCAATGCCCGCCGGCCCCACCTAACTGCATCCAACCAGGTTGGGGACTTGCTGTCTGCAAGCGTCTCGCGCAGCACTCTATTTATCGGTCAATAGGGCGACAACTTTAGTGCAATAGTCCGGGGAAACCTATTATTTTAGGACTAGGGCTTTTAGCAACTCAGGGGCGCAGTGGCCGTTTCCGTCTCCGCTGACCCCATGACAGGCTTCTAAGTGTGGAACCTTAAAACGGCCTAGGTGATCAGCCCCAAAAACCACATATAAGTGCTTTACCGCATCGAATCCTTCATTTCTCGCCTTTAGCATTAGGGTGAAGGGGACGATCTAACAGGCATGCGGTGTCTGTATTGCGGAAACGAGTTGCCGGTCTTTCGGAAGCTGACCGGTGGCGGAGAATTCTGCTCGGAAGCTCACCGGGTGAGCTATCAAGAGGAATATAATCGGCTGGCGCTGAACCGGCTGCTCCAGGCGCAGACGTCCGAAGACCGCGCAAAATCCGCCAAGCGGCCAGACGCCGATCTGTCACCCGTTGCTGCGGGATACACCGAAAAGCCGGTGACCGCTGGTAACGGCACCGGGTCCTCGCATCTCGAAGCGGTTGCCAACGGGAAGCATGCACCTGTGCGAACCTCGAAGGCCGTTGCCACAAGCGCCCTTAAAGAGGACGAAGCGGTGGCGCCTGCCGATGCGCTTGATTTTCTCTGGGAGGTCCCGGATCCCATCTGGTGGGAGTCGCCCGACATACGCGCCGTCGAGACGGAGTTCATCGCTCCCGCACCGAAGCCAGTTCCGCCTGCCGCAGTCGGCTTGCTCGAGGAGAGCGAGATCGAGGATCAGGACGTGGACCTTTCGATTGCCCAGCCTATGAGCCTCGCCGCGCTGCGGGAGGCGAGTGCGCCAAGGGATTACAAGACCCGAACGCGGGAATCGCGATTGGAGGTGCGGGAATTTGGACGAGTGGAGCCTAGAGTGACGATTGCATTGGGAACTTCCAGTACCGCGAAACTGATTTCGGCGGCCGCCGCCCGTGACTTCGAAATCGCGGCCACCCCGCCATCGGACGCTGGATCACAGCCTCCCTGGTTCCTGGACGAGCGACCGTTTCCGAACGAAATGCCGGAACTCGAGTTCCGTGCGTCGCTGCGGCTGGCTTTCCCGACGACTGGGATCGAAGTGCCCTCTGAGGATGGCGGCGAACCGCAAATTGTACAGGTGACCGCGCCGGAAGTTTTGTCGCGCCTCGATGCCGCGAACAAGACGACGGGACTTGCTACCGAGACCGACTTACGGTCCCTATTGATGGACGCCGCTTGTCTGACTGCGCCTGCTGTCGACGATCTTCTTCTAGTACACGGCCAGGATGCCGCAGAAGCCCTCGAAACACCATCTGAGCCGACGCCTCTGGCGGGACCCGCAGAGGTTGCAGCTGTCCCGGTCAACGACGTGGTGCGGGCTGTCCTGGTAGATTTGGACGAAACCGCCACGGCGGTCGTCGTCGTCGATCCGACAATGTTTGGTACGCAAGCCGAGGAAGCGGTCGTGGAAGAAATCGCGGTTGAATCCGATGCCCCGGTCGCCGCTGCGGTTGATGTTACGGCCACTGAAGAAGCAACCGCCTCCAACGCAGAGGAGGTTCCGGTGGTCGCCGAGGTGAGCGCGGCCCCTCGCACTGAGATCGAAGCTGCCGCCGAGCACGTCCGCGAGGACGATACCCACGCAGCCGAGCCAACGGTGCAGGCGGCCGAAATCGAATCACAGATCGCACCGGCACCCGAGCCCGCCGTCGCGCCGGAGGCCGCCGCCCCCAGTGCGCCACCGGAGCCTCGTCGTGCACTGACTCCGCTGCCGGTTCCGCCGCGCGCGCTCCAGCCTGCTGCTGCTGTAGCCCAGCCTGCCGCAAGCTGGGTTCCGGTTACAAGTTTCCGGATGCACTTGCCTCGAGTTGCAGGCCTTCCCATGCGTCCTGTAATGACGTTCGGCCCGGCTCCACATCTGGAGACGCCTGCAGATAGCGCGCAGACAGTAGACGACACTCCAAAATCTGAGGTCGCGGCCAACATTTCCGCGCCGGCCGCCGAGCTGTCGAACAGCGAGCGCCGGCCGCGAGATGGACGCAACGCGTCGCGCAACTTTAGAATTCGCAATCGAAGCAGCCAACCTTCAGCGAGGATTGAGCCGCAGGCAGGGCCGGAGAAGCCGACAGACCCGCCACAAGCGGTTGTACCCCAACCCGCGGCGATCGCTGACTCCGGGTCTGAGTCGGCCAAAGAGCCGAAGCCAGCCGTCAGCGAAAACAAGGCACCTGTCAGGCCAGAGGCTCCGCGTCCGGCGGCGAATCCGCAGAAGCCGGTGCCCGCGCCGGCTCCCGTGCCCGACGCGAAGACAAAGCCCGAAAAGGTTGCCCGTGACACCAAGCCGTTCGAGAAGCCGGCACCGGCAGCGAATTACCTCTCGTTCAACCAAACCTCGCCCCATCTCGAACTGCAACCGGCAGGTGTCCTGGAACGTCTGCCAGTGATCGTCAAAATTGGCGCCGCTGTCGCCATTCTTGCAGTGCTCGGAACGGTCGCGTTCTTGAGCCTGGGTTCAGGCTCGAAGGGCGGCAAGAAGGAGCTAGTGGTTGAATCCGCCGGTCCAGGCATGCTAATCGGAGAGGCCGGCTGGAGCACTGATTGGACGGGAGAGGCGGCCGGAGTTAAGCGCTTGCGCCAGATCTCGATTTACCGGCCGTCGCTCAATTTGGCCGACTATCGCGTGGAACTCCAAGGTCAGATCGAAGCCAAGAGCATGGGCGTGGTGTACCGTGCCAACAACCCGCAGAACTACTACGTTCTGAAGCTCGAAATCCTGAAGCCCGGGCTCAATCCGCAGGTCGCGCTGGTCCGCTGGGCCGTCATCAATGGCGAGGATGGGCCACGGGCGCAGATCCCACTGCCTATGCCCGTGCGCATCGATACGCTCTACAAGCTTCGCTTGGATGTGCGCGGAGACACATTTGCGACCTACGTCCTCGATCAGAAGGTCGACCAGTGGACGGACAACCGGATTCGCTCTGGCGGTGTCGGGCTGATTAACGAACGTGGAGACCGGTCCACGATCAAGGCTGTGATGGTCACGCCGCTGGCTGCAAGATCGAAATAAGTCACGAAATCGAACAGAAGAAGAACGAACGCTATCAGTTTGGAGAACAGGTTCATGGCAGAGAATCCGAAACAAGACGAGCCGTGGGTATTTTTCGTCGACGAAGCCCTCATCGAGAAATTGATGGGTGGAGACAAGGTCGATGACCCCACCGCGGCCAAGACGCCGGCCTCCTCGTGCTTCAGCCAAGCCGTGGTGTTGTGCACCGAAGGCCGTCACGCGGATGCGCTCAGGGAGTTGGAAGCCGGTATCGCGAAAGGCGAGCATTTGCCCGAGTTGTACGCTGGCGTCGGACATCTGCACTTTGAACTGCAGCAATTCAACGAGGCTGCGAAAGCCTATGCGAAGCTGCTTGAGCTGTCGCCCAAGCATCGAACCGCGCAGTACAACTTGGGTCTCACCCTGGAACGGCTCAATCGCTTCGACGAAGCCGCCGCCGCGTTTGAGAAGGCTGTCGCGCAGGACAACAACTCCTGGCAAGCGCATCTGGGGCTGGGCGTCTGCCGCCTCCACCTGAAGCAACCCGAACGCGCGATCGAAAGCTTCCATGCCGCGCTCCAGCAGGATCAGCAGAACGAAAAGGCCCTCTTCGGCAAAGCCGTCGCACTGCAACTCGCGCAGAAGCTCGACGAGGCCGGAGACCTTTACCGCAAGCTGCTGCCCGGCAATACAAACTCGCCCGAACTGCTGATCAACATGATCGCGCTCAGCATTGCGCGGAAGGAAGATTCGAAGGTGCGCGACTACTCAGAGCGCCTCTTGAAGATTCGTCCGCAGTCCCGGGCGGCCTACGAGGGCCTCGCCACTTCCGCATTCGCGCGCGGGGATTTTCACGCCGCCGCGCAGCATTGCGCACAACTCGTCAAGATCGCGCCGGATTCGTTCGAAGGCTGGTTCAACCTCGGGGTAGCCTACCAGCGCACCTCGCGCGTCGATCCCGCCCTAGATGCTTACCGCCAAGCTGGCAAGCTCCGCTCGGATGCGCCTGAAGTCCACGCGAATCTAGGCGGAATCTACGCGGAACGTGGGGACACCACTGCCGCTCACGACGCTTTCGCGAAGGCGGCCAGCGAGCTTCCTGACGCCCCTGGCTTGCTCTGGAATCTCGCGCTGCTTGCTCAACGCGAAGGCAAAAACGCCGAGGCCGAGCAGCATTTCGCGAAATTGGTGGCTGCCCAGCCAGACTGGGAAGACGCATCCTTCCGCCTTGGCTACCTACTCTTCGAGCGAGGCGAGTACGCCGGTGCCGCCGATGCGTTTGAGGCCTGCCTCAAGAAGAAAAAGGATTGGCCTGAAGCCCTTCTCAACCTTGGCCTCGCGTACTGGCGATTCGAGGATCTGGACTCCGCCGAGGAGGCACTCCACCGCCTGCTCAGTGCGCAGCCGGTGAACACGCTCGCCATGGCCGCTCTCGAAGCCATCGCCATCGAGCGAAAAGACCTCGAAAAGGCGTGGGATTGGCAAACCAAGCTTGCCGCGCTCAATGCGCACTCGCCGGAGCTGTCTTACAATCTCGGTCTCGAGTTCGATGCGGTCGCCAATCCGGAGCGCGCCGCCACGTGCTATCGACAGACGCTCGTCAAGGAACCGGAGTTCGCTGAAGCGATGCTGAATCTCGGGCACGCTCTCAAGGCTCTGGGCCAGGAAGACGACGCCCACGCCAGTTGGGTACAAGCAGTCGAACTTCGACCGGACTTCGCGACCGACTACTTCCAAGGCTAGTACATTGACAATGCAGTTCGGAAGCATAACCTCGGCTGCATGAAGCAAACTGAGTTGAGACTGAGGGAGTCTGATCGGCTTACCTTGAACAGACTTCGCCGCAAAGGAGTGCATCGGGCACGAGAGGTCAATCGTGCGCATCTATGGATGGCTCTGGATGGCGGCGTACCCGAGGCGATGATCATCCAAGTGCTGGGCTTAGGCCGAACGGCGCTGTGGAGGGCTCGGGCCGCGTATCTTCAGGGCGGCCTGGAGCATGCCCTACACGTTGAACCACGGTCGCGGCAGCCGCGCAAATAGCAAACTGATCAGGAAGCGGACGTGGTGCCTCTCGCTTGCAGCACGCCTCCGGGCGGACGCAAACGCTGGACCGTGCGGCTGCTCACGAGCGCCGCCCAGGAACGGCCGCGACACGGCATTGTTTCTGGAGAGTGAGCGGGCTGGACTGCCTTTGCGGTTCCGCAGCCGACGTGACGGCGCCCGTCGCGCGGAGCCCCGATCAAGCCCTACCCGTGCTTCGACACAAACACGCGCGACGGATAGAACCCTTGCCGCACGGCATGATCTGCCAGAATTTTGAAGCGCGCGGCTTGTAGTGTCTTCGGGATCGACGTGTCCACCTGTCGGCCCCAGAAGGCTGGCGCTAGCTTTCCGCCAATTCGGTACATGCGATTGAAGATGGCCGCGTTCTGTCCGATCACAACAAGCGTAAACTTGCCGCCGGGCTTCAGCACGCGCCGGACTTCCGCCAGCGACCGCCGGATGCCCTCGGCGTCCAGCAACTCCAATAGGAAGCAACACATCACCGAGTCGAAGCTCGCGTCGCGGAACGGCAGGTAGCGCGCGTCGACCGCCTGACAATGCGCTTCGGCGTTCTTGAACTCGGCCCGTGCGCGGCGTTGCGTCCGCGCTGCCATGTTCGGAGAAAGGTCCAGGCCAAACGTCTGTCCCGCCGGATTCGCGCGCACCAATCTCCGGAACATCTCTCCGGAACCAGTCGCCAATTCCAGAACCTTCATTCCACTTTCGATTCCCGACATCTCGAGCGCTTTTTTGTGCGCTTTCGAGTGAAAAAAGAACGTGCTGGCCGGATAAATCGCCGCCAGCCGGTCATACACGCGCCGCGTGCGGTCGGAAAGCGTGCCCGCCTCTGTGCCGGGACGGCGCGGAAGAGTTAACGAATAATTCAGATCGCTCAAAAAAGATGCTCCAGCGCGGAATGAGTCAAAAACCGTCGAACTTCACCCAGAATGGATCGCGAGCCCGGTACGCTGCGTTCTCACAATCATACATGGAACTGTTCCAGTATCCCACCGGCGGCTTTCGTACGGCGCACCGGACCGCAAGCGGATCCTTCGTCCATTGCATGCTCAAATCTTACCCTCGCCCCGAGAAGCAGCGACCACAACAGGCTGCTTCGCCGGAATCTCGATTCCCGTCGTCGTTCCTTCGCCCGGTTTCGAGTCGATCCACATCCGATACGTCTCGCCGTACAAGACCTTCAGGCGCTCGTTGACGTTGCTCACGCCAATGCCTTGCTCGAACAGCGTGGCCAGCTTCGACTCCGGAATTCCCACGCCATCGTCCTGCACGATGATCAGTACCCGGCCGTTCGCCACCGACGCCGTCAGCCGGATCGTGCCGCCTTCCACCTTGCTCGAAAGCCCGTGCCGAATGCTGTTCTCGACAATCGGCTGCAGCAACATACTCGGCACCAAGTGATCCAGAGTCTCGGCATCCACTGCCTTCACGATCTGCAATTTGTCGCCGAACCGCGTCTTTTCGATCGCCAGATAGTCGTCGATGAACGAAAGCTCTTCGCGCAGTGGAGTCACGTTCTCCTGCTGCCGTAACAACCGCCGCAGAATATTCGATAGCTTGTACACCACCTGCCGCGCCTCGTCCGGATTCAGCCGGATCAGCGACGCCACCGTGTTCAGTGTGTTGAACAGGAAGTGCGGGTTGATCTGCCGGCTCAGCGCCGCCAGCCGAGCTTCGTTCAACAGGGCGTGTTGCGCCTCCAGCGTCCGCTCGTTCCGCATATTCGCCCAAATGCGAATCGGCAGAACGATCGAAAATGCAGTGGTCAAATAGACGCCTGCGCTCATCCAGAAACTGAGGTCGCCCCAGCGCTGCGAAATCGAAAAGACGCCCTTCGCCTCAAAGACCCGGGCTGTGGTTTGCCGCAGCAACTCCGCGATCAGGATCGCCAGCGTCACGCCCAGACTGAATGCCGACCGGCTCAGATTTTTTTTGCGAACCAGTCGCCAAAGATTCTGATCGAGAAACGGAGAGACATACCAGATGTCTTCCTTCTCGACGGCAAGATCGCGCAGCAGACCTCCCAAGACCCCCACCGCCGCGAACAACGGCATCGACATGAACTCGCCGCCGAACATCGCGGGAATCGAGATCAGGATTCCGCCCACCAGCCCCGCGGCGTAGCCCCCCATGAGGCCCAGCACCATGCTTCCCTCGAAACCAAGATCCACTGCCTGATACGTGCCCCGCGTCAACAGCCGCGTCGAAACGCCCGCGCCGTAGATCAAGGCGCAGCCCAACGCCAGTTGCATCCGCTGCCCCAGGGTTCGCTCTTCCCGCAACAGCATCCGCTGGAACCGCGTCGATCGCGTGAGAATGCTCGCGAGCGATGCCGCGACCGCGAGCTTCACCAACAGCAATACGAGGTGTTGTTCGAGCATTCTATCTATCCATACTCAGCCGCCGCGCCGCGCAGCGTCAATCCGCCGGGGCGATCGGCCTATAATGAAGAGGTCCCCTCGTACAGCTACAAAATGAACGTTCTCAAGGCCGCAGAGGCCGATTTTCCCACTCGTTTCGGCCATTTCCGCATCCATGGGTTCGTTACCGAGACGCCAACCGGCACTGAAGAAGCCGTCGTTCTAACCATGGGCGACCTCGCCGGCGCTCCTCCCGTTCTTCGCATCCACTCGCAATGCATGACGGGTGACGTGTTTCATAGCTTGCGCTGCGATTGCCGCGCGCAGTTGGAACTCGCTCTGCAAAGGGTCGCGGGCGAGCGCCGCGGACTCATTATCTACGAGCAGAAGGAAGGCCGCGGCATCGGAATCATCAATAAGCTGCGTGCCTATCAACTGCAGGATGCCGGTGCCGACACGGTCGAAGCGAACGAGGCGCTTGGCTTCGACGCCGACCTTCGTGACTATGAGTTTCCCGCCGCGATCCTCAACGCGCTGGGTATTCCCGCCGTCCGCCTCATGTCGAATAATCCCGAGAAGATCGCGGCCCTCGAAAAGGCCGGCGTCCGCGTCACAGAGCGCGTTCCCTGCGTGGCCGAGGCCATGGATTCCACCCAAGAGTACCTCCGGACGAAACGCGACAAGCTCGGGCACCTGCTGTAGCTGCCCCGTACCGCAACGCAAACAGCTCATTATCAGCGGAAGCCGCCGCACCCAAGAAGAACCCCGAACGTCATGGAACTATGAAAAAATTGGCACTTCCCCCTCTCGAAGAACCGCGAGCGTAAGCGAGCGCCCCGCCCCCGAACAACCCCGACCGTCATGGAGCTGTGAAACAATCCTTCGGCCGCTCGCCAGCAAAGAACCGCGAACGAAGTCACGGACGCGCGCGCGTCATGACCGCCAGAAACCAGATGCGAGCAGCAGCAACTAAAGAGATCCGCATGCGCCGCAACGAGGAAAGGCTATAACCCCGCCCTTTAGGGCGGGGTTGTTTAGGCTACGTTGATTACGAAGTGCACCAAATCCGAGCCGCGTCGGGAGCGAATTTCGCTCGTCCTGCGGTCGATTTCCAATTCGGCCTGCTAATTCTGCGGGCCGCGCGCCTTCAACGTGGCGAACCGCTCCACTTCTGAGAGTTGCTTCTTCACGAAGTCCACTTCCTTCGCCGCCGTGATGTTGCCTTCGAATCGCACCGACGCTTCCAGGCCCTCAACGTACGATTTCAGCAGCGGCACAGCATGCTCGTAATCCTGCTTCTGGGCCAGGATCAGGCCCAGTAAGTAATTGTTCCGCGGATGCCGATTGCTCGCGTCCAGCTTGATCGCTTCGCGAATGCTTGCCTCGGCCGGACCCGGTTTCTCGAGATTCAAGTTTGCCATCGCGTTTAGCGAATACGCACCCGGAAACTCGTACGGATTCATCTTCGCGACCTTCGCCGTGAGATTGGCAACGTCCTGCCATTTCCTATCGCGCGCCGCCATCAGGTAGAGAGCTTCGTAGGGTTTTAAAAATTTGCCGTCCGCCTCGAGCGCCTTCTGATAGTCCGTGCGCGCCGCGTCCGCCTTCTGCTGCGCTTCATGCACGCGCCCCAACTCAAACCACGCCAGCGCGTACTTCGGATACGCCCCGACCGCTTTTTCCAGCTCGCGCTCTGCATCTTCGAGCTTGTTCTTCTTTGAAAGTTCCAAGCCCTTCTCGAAGGCTTTCCGTGCATCTTTCGGTGCCAGGCTCGATGTGCCGGATGTCGTCAACCCTTCGACGTTCGCCAGCCGGTGCAACATGATGATCCCGACGTCGGGATTGTCCATGTATCGCCGATTCGCAAGCAGCACGTTATCCGAACGGAATCCCGAAAGCGCCGCGCGAATCTCGCAACCAGCAAGCGCCCGTTCCGAGATGTTCGACTGCCCCGTCGGATTTCCGAACCCGCCCAACCCGGATCCGCTTTCACTTGCATCCGCAAAGCGGCCTTGATTCTGGCCGAGTTGAAAGCCGAAATTTCCCTTTGAATCGGTGTACGATTCGATCTGCACTCGTCCGTTGCAAACCCGCTCGATCGCGACTCTCTCCGTAAGCGGCGATCCGTCCGAAATACGGACCTTGCCCGACAAGTAGATCGCTTGCGGCACTTCAAATCGAGGCTGGTTGAGGCTCGGCGTCGTAGTCGTCGTGGTCGACCGCGTCGTACCGCCTGTTGTTCCACCGGTCGTGCCGCCGGTCGTGCCGCCGGTTGTCCCGCCTGTGGTGCCCCCGGTTGTTCCACCGGTGGTCCCGCCGGATGTCCCTCCTGTTTGAGCCAACAGGAAAACGGAAGAAATCAGTGCTATCTGTGTAACGCGAAGCCACATCATTGGGTGAATCCCCTCGTGGTTAGGATTATACAGCGTAGCCATCCGGACTCCAACCCCCCCCTTGCCACTTTGCAGGGGGGAATGAGTTGCACCCGACAATCACGAAAAGACGGAAACAAAACTAACCACGCAAGGACCATGGGAATATTTCCCTCTTGACATCTGTGCGATACACGATACGGTGTTGATGGTGTGAAAGGCGTTGATCTGGTGGACGACCGCGAGCGAAGTCAGGGACGAGCGCGTCATGGCCGCCATGAACCCGCAAGGTACGCCACTGCGCAAAACCAAGAGCGCCAAATCCGAGCCGCGACCGAGGCGCGACCGTAAGGTCGCGGCGTAACCCCGCCCTGAAGGGCGGGGTTCTGGAGTTTCTACATTTCTAGCGCGACCGTTAGGTCGCGCCTGGAGTTTCTACATTTCCCGTGTAGATTGTTTTGACGCGCGTAGTAAGCGGTCTCTTGCATCGGCCCCGATACGAACCTTCCCCGAGGCGCGACCGTAAGGTCGCGCGTGCGACACGGGAGATCTACGTCCTCCGGGTACCTGTTGGGAGGCGTACGCGACTGGGGGAGGAAATCGGAACCGGGGAGTCCCGGGAAGAGTTTTCCGAGGGGGGAACGCCTGGCGTAGCGGACCTCCTGACACTCCTCCAAACAACGCCCGGATCTGTTTCAGGCTCAACTTCCAGCCGCCTAGTCTGCTCATGATTCATCCCAACTCGCTCTGGCCTTGCCCTTCAGGCTCATCTTGCATGAGAGAAGACTAAGCTGAGAGAAGACTAAGCTCCGCGCCGCCCTCCGCGCTTTGTACAATGTATGTGCCTACCGGCTCCTGAACCCACCCCATGGAAATCGTCAAAATCGTTGGAAGAGAAATTCTAGACTCTCGAGGCAACCCGACCGTCGAGGCCGATGTCGTGCTCGCCGACGGCAGCAGGGGGCGCGCCTCCGTTCCCTCCGGAGCCTCCACCGGCGAGCATGAAGCCGCCGAACTCCGCGACAACGACAAGGCTCGCTACCTTGGCAAAGGCACGCGCACTGCCGCCGCCAACATCGCCGATCACATCGCGCCGGCGATCGCCGGGATGGACGCCAGCGACCAGCGCTCTGTCGACCACGTAATGATCGCGCTCGACGGAACGCCCGACAAATCGCGCGTCGGGGCAAACGCCATCCTCGCCGTTTCGATGGCTACGGCGCGCGCTGCCGCGCAATCGCATGGGCAGCCCTTGTATCGCTATCTCGGCGGCGTCTCCGCGAACGTACTCCCCGTTCCGATGATGAACATCCTGAACGGCGGCGCGCACGCCGACAACTCCGTCGACCCGCAGGAGTTCATGATCGTTCCGCACGGGGCAGGGAAGTTCGCCGACGGACTCCGCATGGGCGCGGAAGTCTTCCACACGCTGAAGAGCGTGCTCCACAAGCGCGGTTACTCCACCAATGTCGGCGACGAAGGCGGCTTCGCGCCGAACCTCAAGTCAAACGAAGAAGCCCTCGAAGTGGTGATGGAGGCCATCACCAAGGCCGGCTACCAACCCGGCGACGAAATCTCCATCGCACTTGACCCCGCGGCGAGCGAGTTCTACGACAAGTCGAAAGCCAAATACGTTTTCAAGAAGTCGGACAAAAGCGAGCGCACCAGCGAGCAAATGGTCGAATTCTGGGTGTCGTGGGTCCGCCAGTTCCCAATCGTGTCCATCGAAGATGGCATGGCCGAAGACGATTGGGACGGCTGGAAGCACATGACCGACGTGCTCGGCAAGGAGATTCAACTCGTTGGGGACGACCTGTTCGTCACGAACTCGGCCCGCCTCGCGATGGGCATCGAGCGAAACATCGCCAACTCGATTCTCGTCAAGGTCAACCAAATTGGCTCGCTCACCGAAACCCTCGACGCGATGAAAATGGCGTCGGACGCCGGCTACACCGCTGTCGTTTCCCATCGCTCCGGCGAGACGGAAGACACCTTCATTGCCGATCTCGCTGTGGCCACCAACGCGGGCCAGATCAAAACCGGCTCGGCGAGCCGCACTGATCGCATAGCGAAGTACAACCAGCTTTTGCGCATCGAAGAAGAACTCGGATCCAGCGCGCGCTATCCCGGCAAGAAAGCGCTCCGCCACTAAGGACAGCCCGCCATGACCGTTCTCGCGAAGGCCGCCAAGCGGCCTCTCATTCTCACGATCCTCGACGGCTGGGGTTACTCTTCGCGCGTCGACGGCAACGCGATCGCGCTTGCGCGCAAGCCCGTCTACGATTCTCTGCTGACGGAGTTTCCCCACACATTGATCCACACATCCGGGCCCTTTGTGGGGCTCCCCCAGGGGCAGATGGGAAACAGCGAAGTCGGGCACCTGAACATGGGCGCGGGCCGCGTCATTCACATGGATGTCACTCGTATCGACAGCCTGATCGCGTCGGGCGAGTTCTTCTCGCACCCCGTGCTGCTCGACGCCATGAAGCGTGCGCGCGGCAGGCGCCTTCATCTGATGGGCCTCGTGAGCGACGGCGGAGTCCACGCGCAACTCACCCATCTGTTCGCGTTGCTCAAGCTCGCGCGTCAGCAAGGCCTTACCGATGTCTTCGTCCACTGCTTCATGGATGGTCGTGACACAGCGCCGGAAAGCGGTGCAGGTTACGTCGAAGCACTCCTCCGCGAAATGAAGACGCTCGGCGTCGGGCGCATCGCCTCGATCTCCGGTCGCTACTGGGCCATGGACCGCGACAAGAGTTGGGACCGCATCGAGAAGGCCTTCACCGCCATGCGCGACGGCGTGGGTGAGAAGGCAACCGACCCCATCGCCGCCATCAAACGCAGCTACGAGAAAGGCATCACAGACGAGTTCATCGAGCCCGTCACCGTCGTCGATGAGCAAGAGCAGCCCATCGGCCTCATCCGTGAAGGCGACGTCACCATCGATTACAACTACCGCTCCGACCGCGGTCGCCAGATCACCAAAGTGCTCTTCGACAGCCCGCTCAAGCTGCACGTCGTCACCATGACGCAGTACGACAAATCGATTGCTGTGCCATTTGTCCTGCCTCCCGAACACCCCAACAACATCCTCGCCGATGTCATGGCGACAATGAGTTGGAAGAATCTCCGCGTCGCGGAGACCGAGAAGTATGCGCACGTCACGTACTTCTTTAACGGCGGCAACGAACGGCCCTACGCCGGCGAAGAGCGCGAGATGGTGCCGTCCCCAAAAGTCGCCACCTATGACTTGAGGCCCGAGATGAGCGCCGCCGGCGTCGCCGACGTCGTCACGAAAGCCATCGCGAACCCGGGCAACTTCGACGTCGTCGTCATGAATTTCGCCAACGCCGACATGGTCGGCCACAGCGGTAAACTGGTTCCCACCATCGCCGCCTGCGAGACCGTCGACACGCAACTAGGCAGAATCTACGCGGCTTTGAAGCAATACGGAGGCAGTTGGATCATCACCGCCGATCACGGCAACGCCGAAACCATGATCGATCCCGTCACCGGCGGACCGCATACTTATCACACCACCAATCCCGTGCCGTTCCTCGTCGTCAGCGAAGACAAGAGGCCCATGCGCCAGGGCGGGGCATTGCAAGACATCGCGCCAACAGTTCTCGGCATGTTGCAGGTCGAGCAGCCGAAAGAGATGAAGGGCAAGGATCTGCACAGCCTGTAACCCGCCGGTAGGTCGGACCACCAGGCGCGACCACGAGGCGCGACCGTAAGGTCGTGCGTTCTAACTCGGCACACGTCAACAGCACGCGCGACGCAACTTCTGCTAGTAGGTCCACCGCAGATTTAACAACCCCGTCCGCGCGCTTCCCGCCGGCGGAAAGATGTGCGTGCTGGTGATCGCTCCGCCCGTTGCTACATTTACGGTAGTCGACGGCTGGCCGTAATTGAAATGATTGATCGCATTCTGGAACGACGCTCCCAGTTGAATGCGCCCTGCCTTCTCGAACGTGAAGTTCTTCGCGACTCCCAGATTCAGCAGCACGAAGCCCGGGCCTACGATGCTGTTCCGCGCCGCGTTCCCGAAGCGCCCGACACCGTCCGCGGGCACCGCAAACGCGGTCCGGTCAAACCACGTCGAAAGCGTCTGCGGATAGCTGATCGCACGCAAGATGTCCGGACGGCCGCCCACCGTATTCGTATTCGACGGATCGCTCCCGGTGAACTGCGGATTCAGGAAATTGCCCGTTGAAAGGTTCAGCAGTGTGTTCCACTGCCAGCCTTTCACAACGGCGCGGAGCCACCCTTTCGCGAACGACTTGGGCACAGGCAGTTCGTAGATCGCCTGATTCATCCACGAATGCCGCGGAACGCTGTAGACATCGGCTCGATCGCGGCGTCGGTCATACGCGTTTTCGATCAGCGTGTTGAGTTCGGCATCGCCGTTGTCGTCGACTTCGCTCAGCGATTTTGCCCACGTCCACGCCGATTGGAACGACAAGCCATTCGCCATCCTCTTGCTCAACTGCACCTGCAGCGAGTTGTAGCGGCTATCGGCGCCATTCTCGGCGTAATTGATGTTGTTGAACAGCGGATACGGGCGCCGATTCTGATTGAACGCCGTCGTCGACGGGAGCGGCTGGTTGACGTTGCGCTGATACGGCAGGTTCGTTCCCTTGTTGCCAAGATAACTAAGGCGCAGGCCGTAGCTGCGACCAAGTTCGTGCTCAACCGTTAGCGAATACTGCATTGCGTACGTAGCCTTCAGATTTGGACTCACGGAATTCAGCGTCACGCTACCCGCGGGCGCGGGCTGCAGAAATACGTTCGAGAAGTTGAAAACCGGCGCCGTCGCACCGTTCACGTACGTGGTCGCGGCAGAGTACGGCCCGGCGGCGAGATAGCCCGCCACCGCGCCGGAGAAGTGACCGTAGTACAGACCCCAGCCTCCGCGGACCACAGTCTTCGCAGCGCTCCCCAGCGAGTAGCAGAAGCCGAAGCGCGGCGCGAAGTTATTCTTGTCCGCGTTGCGAAGACTATCGCCAAGCCCGACAGCGGACGCGTTTTGCACCGGCAGCGTCTTCGAGAAAAACGGGCTGAACAGGCTCTGCGCGCCATCCGGCACGATGATGCTGCCGCTCGCCAGGTCGAACGAATAGATGTTGCCATGGCGCGCGGTAACCGGCGCGTTGAACTCATACCGCAGGCCGTAGCTCAGCGTCAGCCGCGTCGTCAGCTTGAAGTCGTCCTGCGCATAGGCAGACCAGTCGTAGAAGCGGTTGTACTGTACCGGAAACGGATCGATGCGGCCCACCTGCGTGGGCAGACCGAGCAGGAAGTCGGCGTACGCGTTGCCCGTGTACCGGGTAGTAAAGCTGAAATTGCCAAACAAATTCGCGTTCGTCGTCAGATGCCGGTTGACGAACCAGTTGATGTACTCACCACCGAACTTGAACGTATGGCGTCCCAGGACCCACGTGACATTGTCCGACAATTGCCAGTGGCCGTCGTTCACAGGATTTAACAACGACTGCGTCACCGTCGAGTAGCCGGCGATCGCGATATTCGGAATGCCCTTGATGCCGGTGCGATTCGGCAGCCCCAGGATGCCGAGTTGATCGAGCACCGTCTGTCCGCGAAGGTCCGCGTCGGATTTCGATTCGAGGCTGACGATGCCGGCGCGAAATTCATTGACCAGCGTGGGCGAGAACGTCTTGATGTCGCCGAGCGTCAGGAAGTGGACGCGGCGCAGATTCGTCGAAGTGCCGACCGAAGCAGCGGGCAGGGCACTGCGCACTCCCGGGATATTGTATTCGCTGCGCTTGAACTGATAGCGCGCAAACGCCGAATGCGTCGGCGCGAAGTAGTGATCCACGCGGCCCTCGGCGATCTGATGCGACTCCGGCCCTGTATAGGTCGCGCGATAGTTGCCCGCAAAGCTGTTCTCCGGGCCGAAGTTCGGAATGGGAAAGAACTTGGCCTGCGCTGCTTTCGCTTGCGGGCTGATGAACTGTGGCAGGATCGTATTGCCGCTATACGGGCTCACACCCGAGAACGGGTTGCGCAGTGCGGCGCTGCCCGTGAAGTCGCCATTGCGCTGCGCCAGCGTCGGCACGTTCGCGGCCGTCGGCGGAATGGGATACGCGCGCACGCCGCGGATTCCGTCATACGTGAAGAACGCGAACGTCTTGTCTTTCCGAATCGGGCCGCCGCCGGAGAGCCCGTATTCGTGGATGTTCTGGAACTGTTTCCCGAGAATGGGATTGCGCGCGTCGAGCGCGCCGTTGCGAACGTACCAGAAGAGGTCGCCATGCCAGGCATTGGTCCCGGACCGCGTAACGGTCGTGATCGTGCCCGCTCCACCGAACTCGGCGCGCGTCGTGAAGATGTTGGCGGTGAACTCCTGGACCGATTCCATGGAGGGCTGCGAAACAGGGTCGGCGGTCCCGAAGTTGCCGAAGTTGGTCTCGATACCGTCCACTTTCAACTTCACGGAGTTCGCTCCCGAGCCCGGCACAATCCAAGCCGCGCCCGCTCCGACCTGTTGAACACCCGGAATCGTAAGAGGAAGAATCTGCGCCGTCAATCCGGAGTCGCCGGAGTTGTTGTAGACCGAGCGCAAATTCGTAGGCAGTTCAAGCAGTTGACGTCGCGACAGCGATGGGTTGATTGCCGGCGTGTCGAGTTGGATCGATTCCGTAGTGACCTCCACGTTGACGCGATCCGTCGCGACACTCAGTGCCACGTTCTGCCGAATGCTGCGGAAGGCAGCCACCTCGAACGGATTCGTCAGGTACGCCTGAAAGCCCGTGCTGGAAGCCGAAAGCTTGTACTTTGAAGGCGGCAGGTTCGGGAAAACATACGCACCGGTGGCGTTCGACTTGGTGCGCAAAACCACGTGTGTCGCCACGTTCTCAAGCGTCAATTCAGCCAGCGCAACGACCGATCCGGAGGGATCGGTAACGACGCCGGTCACCGTGCCGAGCGGCGATTGGGCATGCAAAGCTAATGAAACGAGGAAGAGTCCTAGCGTAACTTTCATTCGATTATTACTAGGCTAAGGGAGTTTGCTTCCTAAGAGCAACCGACGGACCCCCGGCAGATTGAGACTCTAATCAACCCAACTTCCGATAACAGATATTATGTAAACTTGCGCTATGGATCGGTACAGCACAGGCCCGAAGACCTGTGCTGCCAAAAAGTGTCGTTGGCGCCAACGAAGCGGGATGGATTTGTTATCGCAGGATCCCCGGTAGCTGCGCGGGTTCTTTATCACGGACCCCTCACCGCGGCCCACATCACGATCAGGACGGACGGCGGACGTCACGTAGCTCCGCGTACGACCAGTTATTCCGGCAGACTGGTAAGCCG
>JAYVTO010000003.1:0-95110 GCA_043788745.1 Acidobacteriaceae bacterium | reverse complement strand
GAAGGCCTGGGCCTGCCAGGGCTCGGCGAAGACGGGTCCGGCTTCGTCGCGGGGCAGGCCGGGCAGGGCGTTGTGGTCAGGCTGATTCAAGATGATCGTCCCAGAGATCGATGTAGACGTGGTCGTTGCCGGGTGCGTCGGGGCCCCATAGTTCGCGGGCGGTGAACTTTACGGAGTAGACGTGCTGGCGGTTTTCGCCGAGGCCGTGCGCGTTTGTGTCGGCGAAGATGTGGACGCCGTGGTCGCGATCGATGACGCCGGCTTTGCCTCGGGCGTAGCGCGGAAGGCGGGTGTGGCCGATGGGGTTTATGTTATTCGCCAGGACGCTTTGGCCGATTCGGAAGCGCGGAGCGATGGCCGCATCTTCAGTGGGGACGATGGTCGAGTTGAGGGCGAGTGTGGCGACGCGATCGGCCGTGAGCGGCGGCGAATGCTTGGCGGCGTTTGGATCGGGCTGGCCGGACTCGATCTCGGCCTGTGAGGCAAGGCCGTGGAGGACGAGGAGTTGCCCGAGGCGCAGCAACCACTTCTCGTAGTAGGACATGCGCAGATAGGCTTCGGCGGGGATCTTTTCGATGTGGTGGCGGGCGGCATCAATGGGCCACTTGCGCCATGCGCCGATGGCGCGGGTGAGAGCCAGCGTGCGGGCTTCCCAGGGCGCGTGAAAGACGGGTTCGTTCGGTTCGGTTTCGATGGGGCCCATGCCGTGCATGCCGCCCATATCGTGGACGCCGTTCATGCGTTGGCTCCTTTGATTCTGGCTACGCCAATCATGCTGTCGCGCGTGACCAGTTCGGCAAGCTCGTTTTCCGTTAGATCTTCGGTTCCGGCGGGGCGTTCCGGCACAACGAGGTAACGGATTTCGGCGGTGCTGTCCCAGACTCGGACTTCGATTTCAGCCGGGAGTTCCAGGCCGAATTCCTTGAGCACGCCTCGGGGATCGATGACGGAGCGGGAGCGGTAGGGCGCGGACTTGTACCAGACGGGGGGCAGGCCGAGCACGGGCCAGGGATAGCAGGAGCAGAGTGTGCAGACGATGATGTTGTGGATTTGCGGCGTGTTCTCGACCGCGACCATGTGCTCGCCTTGCATGCCCAGGAAGCCAAATTCAGCGATGGCTCCTGTTGCATCCGAGAGCAGGCGCTGCTTGTAGGCGGGGTCAGTCCAGGCGCGGGCGACGATTTTGGCTCCGTTGCGGGGGCCGACTTTGTGCTCGTAGGTATCGACAAGAGCGTCGAGCGCGGCGGGGTCGACGAGGCCTTTTTCGACGAGGAGCGATTCGAGGGCCTTGACGCGGAGCGTCATGTCGGAGGGGACCAGCTGATGTTCGTGTTCGGGCTGTTGGTCTTGCATGGGTAGGGAGGGAGCACTGGTCTTATCGGAAAGCTGCAGCGTGCACGAAGGATATCAAAACCAGAATAGGGTGGCCGCTCACTCACGTTCGCGGTTCTTCGGCGGTGTCGGCGGTGTCGGCGGTGGCCGCTCACTTACGTTCGCGGTTCTTCGGCGGTGTCGGCGGTGTCGGCCCCCACTTACGGGCGGCGGTATGGTGGCCGCTCACTCACGTTCGCGGTTCTTCGGCGGGGTTGGCGGGGTCGGCGGTGGCCGCTCACTTACGTTCGCGGTTCTTCGGCAGTGGACGGAGTCTCGTGGCGGCACGCAGGTGCGTGCGCCACGATGGCTAGCGGCGGCGGAAGTAGTTGAGGCTCAGTTCGGGATTGAGCTCTAGGGCCGGGATCCAGAGCGAGCGAGCTTGGTCGTCGTTGCCGATGATCTTTAGGGCGTGGCCGAGGTTGAGCAGGGCTTCGGGGAAGTCCTTGCGGAGAGCGATGGCCTCGCGATAGAAGCGGACGGCTTCGTCGATGCGGTTCAGGTTTTGCGCGAGGACGCCGCAGTTGTAATAGACATCGGCGGTTTTTTCGCCGAGTTCGATGAGTTGGGCGTGAATCTCGAGCGCCTTTTCGTCGTCTTTGCGCTGGAGTGCGATGGTGGCGAGGCCCTTGGCGGCTTCGACGTTGCCGGGCTTGCGGATGAGCAGGCCCGTAAGTTTGGCCTCGGCCTTATCGAGGTCACCGGCGGCGAGCAGGGCGAGCGAGATATTGATTTCGGCGTCGGGCCAATCGGGGCGGATCGCTAGAGCGCGCTCGAAGCTGGCAACACTTTCCTGATAGGCGTTGCGTTGGAGTTGCAAGAATCCGAGGCGGAACCAAACCGGCTCTTTGTCCGGCGTCTTTTCGCAGAAGGATTCACAGGCCCTTTCCGCGGATTCGCGCAACTGCATGTCTTCGAGTACGTGTGAGAGGCTAAGGGTGAATTCTTCGCGCTCGGGCCACTTGCCGACGGCTGCTTCATAGCAGGAGCGGGCGGTGTTGAAGTCCTTAAGGTCCCAAGCCGTTTCAGCGAGGTGTGTATGGGCGTGGACCGAGTCTGGGCGGAGTTCGCGGGCTTTGACGAAGCAGGGGAGGGCTTCCGCCAAGACCGAGAGGCGGCGGAGCGCGATGCCGAGGTTGAGCCAGTGTTCGACCTGATCGGGCGCGAGCTGCGTGAGGCGGTTGTAGTGTTGGCGGGCGGCGGCGAAGTTTTCGCGGGCGAAGGCGGCGACGGCCATTCCTTCAATCGCCAACACGTTGTCGTTGTCGATGGCGGCCAAACCTTCGGACTGCGCCTGGACCACATCGTATTTCTTGCGTTGAATTCCAGCGGTGATCAGATTCATGCGCGCCTGCGTGCAGGCGGGGTCAAGTGCGACGACCTTCGAGTAGATTTCGCAGGCCAGATCGAGGTTCCACGTCAAGTGGAGCGCAACCGCTTTGGTGAACAGCGCCGGGGTGTAGTCCGGATTGAGTTGCAGGCACTCGTCGGCTTTCTCAATGGCCTTCTCATACTGCTTCAAGCCGAGATGGCAAACCGAGCGCGCGAGCGGAAGTTCGACCCAATCGGTGCCGATGGCGGCGGCCTTCTCGAAGGCTTTGAGGGCCTGGGCAAGTTCGCCGGTCTTGTGAAGGCAGAAACCCCATTGGAACCAGTTTTCGACGGAATCCGGTTCGAGTTCGGCGGCGGCGGAATAGCTGTGTTCGGCGGCGGCGAAGTCGGCCAATTCGAGTTGAAGATAGCCGCGGGCGCGAAGCAGGTCCGGCGTTTCGAGTTCGCTGCTCACCGAGGAGAGGCACTTGAGCGCGCCGGCAAGATCTCCCTGCATGTGGAAGATCGCGGCCTGCGAGATTGGCCCGGCGTCCGGCCGACGTTTTGGGATGGAGGCGGCTGGCGAGTTCGCCAAGTTCGGCATTACGATTTCTTGAGTGGCCATTTCTGATTGACTCCTGTTTCAGCCCCTGCACGGTACCCGTTGCGCGCCCGGCAAACGGTCACATCATATTTTCCTTGCAGAGAGCGCTACCTGCGCTTACGGCTTTCAGGCTGCGATTTAGCATCACTCAGCCGATTCCGCTTCCGAACTACCTATCGGCCGACGAGGGAAATTCCCTTAGGCCGGTTCTCAGTATTTCGCTCGTGCCCTCCCCCGCGACGGATCAGCTACTTAGGCTGTTCGATGTCTGGCAACGGGATCGAAAGTTTGGGGCCAACGAGCCGGGGTGCAACATCGAGGCGGGGCAGGCGGACTGCGGCGTGGAGGGGAGTTGCGTTGGCCCGCAGGAGGCTGGCCTTGGTAAGAGGATGCAACCCGCCTGTTTCGACGCAGCGCACGCCGCTTTCGAGCAGCAGCAGGTCGCGTATCGAGGCTTGACGGCGGAGTTCCACAACAATGTCTCGGGCACCGGTCGAGTCGAGGCGGCAAGCGTGCGGCTGCCAATCCACGAGGGACCGAACAACGAGCCTGCCATTTAGCGCTTCCAGGTGCGATCTTCCGATAGACGGATCCTGCGGTTCAATAGTCTTGAGCGGCTGGCTGGGCAGGCGGGGATAGTTTTCGATGATGACGCGCGGAATGGGCGGACCGGCCGGACAAGTTTCCGCTGCGACCGCGGTGGGAACCAGGTCACGGTTGGTGCGCGAGGGCGCAACCGGGGTATGCCAGTCGATGGGAATCGGAAATGTATTTAGGTTGGGCGAAAGCCCTCGCGGTTTTGGCCGCAGGCTCTGCGGGATCATGCCAATTACTGGACGGGGCGATTCGCGTTCGAGGTGCGCGGGCGGACTGCCGGTGGTGGGCAGCGTCAGGGGCTTCGAGAGGGTCACGGGTGGATTGATGTTTTGCCAGTTGGACATAGCGGTGCCGACTCCTCGGCCTACTAGGATGATCGGCAGAAAGGGGCTGGTCGATTAGGCGGAAAAGCGACGACTTGCGCTGAGAGTGCGCTCCCATACCATCGCCGTTGTTGGGATGTGGCACGTAGGGTGTGGAATCCGGGAGATGTAGTACGCGCGACCTGACGGTCGCGCGTCGGGTGCCAAAGGGACTGTTTGTGGGGTTGTTTCGTGGGGAGGTTGCACGCGCGACCTGACGGTCGCGCGTCGGGTGTAGAACCTCAGACGGTGAAGTACTGGTTTGCTTGTTTGAAGGCCTTTTGGAGGCTTTCGGCCGGGTCGCCGGAGGGGATGTATTCCATGGTGATGTAGCCGCGGAAGCCGGTTTTGGCGATGGCTCTATAGATGTTGTCGTAGTTCATTTCGCCGGAACCGGGGTCGTGGCGGCCGGGGTTGTCGGCGATGTGAAAGACGGCGGTGTGAGGGGCGGCATCGGTAAGGGTGCGGATGACGTTTCCGAGTTGGACTTGCTCGTGATAGATGTCGAACAGCAGCTTGACGTGGGGGCTTTGGACTTCTTTGACGAGGCGGAGACCGTCGACGCAATTATCTAGGAAGAAACCTTTGTGGTCGACCTTGTTGTTGAGCGGTTCGATGATCAGGGTCAGGTTGGCTTTGGCGGCGAGGTCGGCGGCGCGCTTGACGCCTTCGAGGAGGCTCGAGTATTGCTCGTCCTTGGTTTTGCCGGGGACGGCGTTGCCGCTCATCAAGATGATCTGGGGGATTTCGAGTTTCTGGGCGAAGGTGATGGCTTGCCGGATGTCGGCGAGGAAGTTGTCGCGCTGCTCGGGGCGGACGAGGGAGACGGGGCGGGTGCCCCAATTGGGCGTTGCGATGACGGTGTCCATGCCGAGGAGCAGCGAGCGGGCGAGCTTTTTTACATTGGCGATCTGGGTATCGGACCACTTGAGGTGTTCATCGACGAGTTCGACGGACCGGGCTCCGCCTTTGGCGGCGGTTTCGAGGCGCTGCTCGAAGGGGCCTTTGAGGGTCCAGAGCATGACGGAGGGAGTGACGGAGAGCATGGTGATTTGGGTTTGTGCTGCAAGGGGCGCGGCGGCGGCGGCGAGCCCGACTTTCAAGAGGTCGCGACGAGGAGTCATCGAGGAATAGGGTAGCGCTCCGGGGAGTTAGACGTCTAGAAGGCAGTGGAGGCGGAGCTCGTGAGAGGGGAGCTATCGGGATTCTGCGAGATGTCGACCGGCTTTCATCTGGAACGGTTATCATGAACAACGAAGGAGATCTCTTCCATGCAAATGACCCCAGAATCCGCAGCAATGCTGCGCTCCATGCTGTTGAGCGGCTGCGACCGCGAACAAGGTACGACCGCGCGCGTGATTGCGGCGATTCCCGATCAGCACCACGACTACAAGCCCGATGATAAGTCAAAGACGGCGATCGAATTGGCGACGCATATTGCCATTGCCGACTTGATGTTTCTGGACGGAATTATCGCGGGTGTATATGCTCCGGGTGCGGGGCAGAAGCCGTCCGAGGATGTGAAGACGGGTGCCGCATTGGCTGCCTGGTACAACGAAACGTACAAGGCGAGTTCTGCGAAGGTGGCTGCGATGGCCCCGGCGGCTTTGACGAATGTGCTGGATTTCCACGGCATGGTCCAGATGCCGGCGGTGATGTACCTGTCGTTCCTCAATAACCACATGATTCATCATCGCGGGCAGCTTTCGACGTACTTGCGCGCTATGGGCGGCAAGTGCCCGTCGATTTACGGGCCGAGCGCGGACGAAGCGATGGCGGTGAGCGGCTAATTGTTTCGAGTTTCGGTTGTCGATGCAGCGCGGGCCTTCGGGCTCGCGCTGTTTTCGGGTGTGCCGAGCATGTTCGACAGCTTGGGGGTGAAAGTCCCGACGGGCTGAAAGGCTTTCCCGAGGCTATCGAAGCGATCTTCCCCAGCACGCTGGTGCAGACTTGCATCGTGCATCTGATCCGCGCCAGCCTGGGACTGTGAAACAATCCCGCGGTCGCGCGCCAACGAAGAAACCGGGAGCGTAAGGGAGCGCGTGCCCTGAGCGTGAGGGGCGGGGTTGTTGTCGGTGGCGGCTCACTAACGTTCGCGGTTCTTCGAGAGGAGCGCACCGATTCCGCTTTGGAAGGTCGCGTGCTCTGCTCCCGCATAGCATGCCGCAATTGCACTCCCCCCAATTTGGCGAGGTCACCTTCGAAGATGGTCAGGTCATCGAGTTTCCCGGTGGCTTACCTGCGTTTGAAGACCTGCGCCGCTTTCTGCTACTTCAAGTCGACGGCTCGACCATGGGTGCCCTGCAAAGCGTTGACCAGCCAAGCGTTTGCTTTCCAGTTTTGCCAATCGCCGCAGTGACGCCCGATTATCAGATGGATGTGCCGCCCGAGGACTGTGAGCGACTGCTCGCCACCGAGGCCGAGATCCGGGATGTGCTCCCGCTCGCGATCGTGACGCTGACGGAATCCGGTCCTGCCACCGCCAATCTTTTGGCACCCGTGCTGATAAATGCCCGCGCCCGCCGCGGCGTGCAACTCGTCCGCGCGGATGCACTCTACTCGCTCGAATATGCGCTTGCGCCGGGCGCCGAGGAGCAAGTCGCATGCTCGTAGTCCGCCGGCGTGCCGGAGAGTCTCTTCTTATAGGAGATTCCGTCGAAGTCGAGGTCCTCGAAATGACGGGAGGTCAAGTGAAACTCGGCATCCGGGCGCCGCGCGAGATCTCTATCTTGCGCAAGGAGGTTCAACTCACCGCCGAGCAGAATCGGAAAGCTTCGCAAGCGATTTCGTCCGCGCAGTTGGCGATGCTCCAAAAACAATTTCAAGATTCCCTCATACATCCACTGCCGGACCGATAAGCCCCTTGTAGGAATCCGGTGCAGCTAGCCAAGGCTAGCGATGGCCGGGGCCGGGCATGGACGCCCGGAGATCCAAACCATTCAAGGAGAGAATCGTGCCGTTTAACATCAATACCAACATCACCTCGTTGCAGGCCCAGGACTACCTCCGGCAGTCGAGCGACTTCCAGGGCAAAACCATTAACCGCGTCACTTCCGGCTTGCGCATCATCAGTTCAGGTGACGACGCCGCCGGCCTTGCGATCGCGAACGGATACCGGTCCGACCAGGCGGTGTTGACGCAGGGCGTCCGCAACGCCAACGACGGTCTTAGCCAATTGCAGATTGCCGACGGCGGTATTAATAACATTTCGAAGCTCCTTGATCGCGCCCGCACCCTTGCGACGCAGTCCGCCTCCGGTGCCTTCACCGGTGACCGCTCGTTGCTGAACAGCGAATTCCAGAGCGTCATTGGTGAAATTGACCGGCAAGCGCAGGTCGTTGGTTTGAACACGAACGGAACGTTCGCCAGGTCGCTTGCGGTGTTTATCGGCGGTGGTAAAGAATCGAACGGCATCAGCGCGACGAACAACGGTTCGATCAACCTCGATCTTTCGGCTTCGACCGTCGACTCGAAGAGCCTCGGACTGAAGGGCGTGCAGGCCGTCGGCAAAGCTTCGACCGACATCGGAAGCGGCTCCGCGACAACCAAGGTTTCCGATATCGTCGGCAATACGAACAACATCAATTCGCAGGCAACCGCCGGATTTGCCGATTTCTATTTCCGCGGCCCCGGTTTCGGCGATTCGAACCGCATCAAAGTGAGCGTCAACCTGGCGGGTGTCACCGATACCGGTACGCTGGTAACGGCGATCAACAGCGCCATCGCGGCCGCCGGTAACGGCGGATCGCAGGCTGCGACCGCGTTCAAGAACGCCGCCGTCACAGTCGGCGTCAATGTCGATGCCACCGGCAAATCCCAGTTGACGTTTAACTCCTCGATCGCCGCGTTCCAGGTGGAAGCCGGCGACAAGACCTCGAACGGTCTCCTCGGCAACTTCAACGGCGGCGGACCCGAAGGCGCAGCGCTGACGACGACGGTGACGAGTGCAGCCGCGACCGCCGCCGGATCGACGACGTTCGGTGCCACGGGCGCGGGCAACGTCGTGTTCCGCATTTCCGGATCCGGCTTGAGCAGCCCGGTCGACGTGACCCTGACGACGACGACTTCGGAGACCGTGAACCAGGCAATCACCGACCTCAGCAGCCAGGTCGCGAACAATTCCGCATTGAAGGGCGCGGGCATCAGCCTGACGTCGGCAATCGCGGGCAGCCAATTGGCCTTCACCGGCACGCATGGGGAGAAGTTCGCCGTCGAGGTGACGGGCGACGCGACCAACAAGCTCGGCTTCGGATCGTTCCTCAAAGGCAACAGCCAGGAGTTCGACTACGCGACGCTAACGGCCGGAAGTTCGTATTCGACCGCCTCGGCGGGAACGCAGACGCTCGAACTCTCCTTGAACGGCCAGGCATCGAGCGGCCACTCCATCGCCTTGAATCTGTCGGCCGGCGACGCCACCGCGGCCGCTGTCACCGGCAACACCCACGTGGGAACGCTGAATATCACCAACAACAATAATCAGGTGAACCTAACCGTAAACGGGACATCCTATCAGGTGAACCTCACCGCGAACGGCACCTCGACGTTGAATGATATTGCCAACCAGATTAATACCGTGATCACGGCCAACGGCACGGCTACCGTCAATAGCTCGAACCAGTTGGTCATTACGTCGAACACAAAAGGCGCAGCCGGGTCGATCCAGGTCGAAACGGGTACCGCGAATACGGATCTGGGACTGAGCGCCGGTTTGACCGCGGGCGTTTCCCGCAGTGGCGCGGACCTTGCGAACGCGCTGAATCAGTCTTTCGCGAGCGACGCAGCCCTGCAGGCCGCCGGTTTGAAGGCGGACTTCGGTGTCACGTCCGCCGGCAAACTGACGATCTCGTCGACGAACAACACGAATTTCCGCGTCGATTCGCGCGGCACGACGACGGCCGCAACGACAGTCGGCTCGGCATCGTTTACCACGGGCGGAACCGCTGGTCTGAGGGCGGGAAGTGTTGCGGGAACGTATAACATTACTTCGACGAATAACATCGTGTCGTTCAAGATCGATGGCGGTGCGACGCAGAATATCAGTCTCGCTCAAGGCGGCACGCGAACCGCTGCCCAGGTGGCGGCGGATATCAATGCCTCGATCACGGGCGGCGTCGCCAGCGTCAATGGCAGCGGCTTCGTGCAGATTGCTTCGAGCACAACCGGCGCTGGCTCATCCGTGCAGTTCCTGGCAGCCTCGGTAGCTACCTCAGGAGTGGTTGGCGGCTCGATCAATGGACCCTTCGCGATCGACGGCGGCACAGCTGGAGTCAGCGCCGGATCGATCAATGGACCGTTCCTCATCACAGGCGCAACGAACGACGTATTCAGCGTAAAGATCGACGGCGGGGCCACCCAATCGGTCACGCTCACCGCGGGCGCGGCCCGCACGGCGGCTCAGATCGTGGCGGACATCAACGCCACAAACGGCGGAGCCGGCCTCTTCGGCGCGACCGCCAGCGTCGTCGGCGGCAAGGTTACGGTCACTTCGAATGCGATCGGCACCGGTTCGTCCGTCCAATTCGTCGCCTCCGCAAATACCGTAAACGCCACCGTGGGATTCGTAACCACGCTCCAGAGCGGAACGGCGGCCACAAACAACGTCCTCAGCGTCAAAGTCGACGGCGGCACGTCGCAGCAGGTCACGCTCACGGCCGGCGCGGCCCGCACGGCGGCTCAGATCGTGACGGACATCAACAACAGCAACGGTGGAGCCGGCCTGTCCGGCGCGACCGCCAGTGTCGTCAGCGGCAAGGTCACCATCACTTCGAATACGACGGGCGTCGCGTCCTCGATCCAGTTTGATGTGAATGGAACCAGCACCGTCAACACGACGATTGGCGTGAACACAACCGCGGTCGCCGGCATAAACGCCGTTGATTCGTCGGCGGCGACCCTCGGTCTCACCGCCGGAACGACCACGGGAACGGCATCGGCCACCCAGTTGACGATCACGACCGGCAGCAACGACAAACTCAGCATCACCGTGGACGGCGGCTCGGCGCAAGTCGTCACGCTCACAGGCGGAGGCCTCCGGACGGCAGCGCAAGTGGTTACCGACATCAACGCAGTGCTCCTCACATCGGCAACGGCTTCGGCGGACGCGAACGGTCACATCAAGATCGTGTCGGCTTCGACCGGCACGGGATCGTCGATCGCCTTTAATGCCGTAGCCAATGACGCCTATACGACTCTCGGCCTCAGCGTCGGCACCACTACGGGCAACGCGGGCGACGCCGGGTACGGCGTTCTTGGCGCGACGTTCAGCGGCAACACGGTGAGCGCGGCTCCGGCGACCTCGGTGCAAGTGGACGCCGGCGGAAGCAGCCAGTCATCGTCGTTCGCGTTCACACCGGTTCTCTACGGCAGCGACGCCCAGACGATCTCGATTACGGCGAATAACGGAAGCGGCGCGCAGCAGTCGCAGAGCATCACCCTCAAGAACGACAACACGTCGCGCAGCGGCCGGTCGATCGACGAGTCGATCAGCTACATCAACACGCAGTTGCAGCAGTCGAACAACCCGACTCTGCAATCCATCGTCGCCGTGAAGGAGAATGTGGCTGGAACGGAAAAGGTGAAGTTCCTGAGCACGCTCGGGTCGTTTAAGATCTCGGTGGGCACCAACGCCAACGGAACCGGCTTCGGCTCGCAGGGTCTCACCGACGCTTCGACGCTTGCCGCCGGCGGATCGACCGCCGACATCAGCGCCCAGGGCTCGGCCGTCAACGCGGTATCGGCTCTGTCGAGCGCGGTCAGCGCGCTTGGTAAAGCACAAGCCGTCGTCGGCCGCGGTCAGAACCAGTTCAACTACGCCATCAACCTGGCGCAGTCTCAGTTAAGCAACCTGGCGGCCGCCGAATCGCGCATTCGTGACGCGGATCTGGCTGCCGAAGCGGCGAACCTTACCAAGTCGCAGATTCTCCTCCAGGCTGGTATCGCGGCGCTCGCGCAGGCGAACTCCGCTCCGCAGCAAGTGCTGAGCTTACTCCGTGGCTAATCCCCACGAGTAGCGCCGGGGTGATCTCAACCCCGGCGCGCTCAGCGCGGCCGGCGACTCAAAGTCCCTAGAGCACTTCCCGAGTCGCCGGCCGTTTTCTTTGATCCCTGTATTCGATGTATCCAATGCCTGGGGCTCCCTCTGCCCGCGGTGCGCCTGCTTTCAGCGCGCCTGCGAGCGGGTAGCCCCCAAGTCTTGACCCGATTGTCGATAGCGAGGTTAGAAGCTTGTTGACTGCCGTCGAACCAGCTCCGTCTGGACTTTCCGGACCGCCTGGGTGGAATGATACTCTGGCCTCCCTTACGCGCGCTGGGCGGGCGCTGCTTGAGGCGGGCCGCGTCGAGGAAGCGCGTCAGGCGCTCGAAGTCGGCGTGCTGCTCGAGGATGGCAGCTTTGGCGAAGGCGATTCCGGAAAGCCCTCCGCTCGCGCACTCTCATCGCGGATCTCGTACCGCGGCGAGGCTCGTTTCGGTCTGGCCAATCTGTTGCACGCCGAGGGCCGGTATGACGAAGCCGCCGTGCACTACGGTGTGCTGATCGATCGAGTGCCTGCTCATACCGAGGCCCACTTCAACTTGGGCGTAACGGAGTTGTTGCGCGGCCGGGTGGGCGAGGCCGCCGCGGCATACCGCCGGACGCTCGATCTGAATCCGCACCACCTGAACGCGCACAACAATCTGGCGATGCTGCTCGAGTCATTTGGGACGGGCGAGGAGTCGCGGGCGGAAGCGCTGGGGCATTTCCGGGCCGCCGGCACGGTCGAGGCGCAGTACAATCTCGCCCTGCTGCTGCAGGAGAGAGGCGAGACCAACCAGGCGGTCGACCTCTATCAGGCGCTGCTCGACGCCGATCCGGCGAATCACGAAGTGCGCAACAATCTGGCCAACATCGCGATGGCCGCGGGGCGCGTTCGCCACGCCCTGGGCGAATACCGGCACATCTTGACAACGGTGCCGGACTTCGCCGACGCGCACCGGAACGTCGCCATGTCCGAACTGATGCTGGGCAACTTTGAAGAAGGGTTTCGCGAGTACGAGTGGCGACTCCGGCAAGAGGCGGGGCGCGAGCGGAACTGGCGGGCTCCTTTGTGGGACGGTACTCCGATCGCTGGGCGGACCATTTTGTTGCACGCCGAGCAGGGGTTAGGAGATACGATCCAGTTCGTACGGTTCGTTCCGGACGTCGTCGCGTTTGGCGCCGACGTGATCGTCGAGACGCAGCCGCCGGCCGTCGATCTGGTGAAGAGCATGCGCGGCGTGGGCGGCGTGGTCGCGCGCGGTGCGGCGTTGCCCGATCACGATCTGCAGTATCCGCTGATGAGCCTGCCGTTCCGGTTGGGCGTGACCCTCGAGACGCTTCCCGCCGCCGTACCGTATCTTTCGGCTGGGCGGGCGCGGGTTGCTGCCTGGCGCAAGAAGATCGACGCGATCGCGGCGACGAGCGAACTGCGCGTAGGGTTGGCCTGGTCCGGTAATCCGCAGTACAAGGACAACGCAAAGCGCTCGGTGCCGCCGGAACTGCTGGCGGCGCTCGCGGGCGTCGACGGTGTCAGCTGGTTCGGATTGCAGAAAGATCAGGCAGGCGTACGCATTCCGGGCCTAGCGATCGAATGGCTGGAAGGGCCGGGGACGGTGCTTCTCGACGCGGCGGCGATCATCACGAATCTCGATCTCGTCATTTCGGTGGATACATCGATTGCCCACTTGGCCGGGGCGCTGGGAAGACCCGTGTGGTTGCTCGCGGCCCACGCGCCGGACTGGCGCTGGATGCGAGAGCGGGACGATTCGCCCTGGTATCCGACCATGCGGCTGTTCCGGCAATCGCGCGCACAAGAATGGGTGCCGGTACTCGAACGGGTGCGGACCCGTTTGGCCGCCCTGGTGCGAGAGTCGGCGTAGCAAGGGGCCCGAGACCGCAAACTCGGCAACCGCGCAATGTGTCAACTCACCTCGAAGAACCGCGAGCGTCAGCGAGCCAAGCTGGACCTTCGTCCCGCTCGACGGGCGAATGACCGCCGCCAGGTCGGATCGCTAGGTCCGACTGAGCATGGCAGGGGCATCGAACCAGCCTGTCCGTTATCGAGTAAGAGAGCCAAGCTGAACCTTCGGCGGCCAGCCACCCCGAGACTCCCGATCTCGACGCCGAAACCGCCGCCCAAGCCGCGTAAACCTGGATACAATACCGGCATGCTAGGCTCCCACAACCTCGAAACGTTCGTCCTCACCACCGATCCGGAGCGCGCCAAAGCCTTCTATGGCAGCAAGCTCGGCCTCCAGTTCGTCAGTCAGGACAATTACGCCGTCGTCTTCAACTGCAACGGCATCATGCTGCGAGTCACCATCATGCCGAAACACGCGGCGGAGCAGCACACCGTCCTTGGCTGGAAGGTGTCCGACATCGCATCCGTCACCGCCGACCTGGTAAACGCCGGAGTCCAATTCGAGAAGTACTCCTTCCTCGAACAAGACGAACTCGGCATCTGGACCGCCCCCGGCGGAGCCGCCAAAGTCGCTTGGTTCAAGGACCCCGACGGCAACGTCCTCAGCCTCTCGCAACACTAGAGTATTTTCAGGGATTCCGTACTCCGCAACCGAGGCGCGACCGTAAGGTAGCGCGTAGTGGATTGTCCGTGGGATCCCATGAACGCGCCGTCGGTCCCTCGTTATGGAATCGGGATCGTTTGGCTTCCCGTCACTATTGACCCCGATGGTGCCATGAAGGAATTGGTCGGCGTGAGGTTGAACGGGCCGGTTCCGGGCGTAAAAGTGCGAGTCAGGTTCGAGGTCTGGTTGGCCGCTTTGGCCGCTAACCCGTTGACCGTCACGGGTGTGCTGCCTGCCACGGGCGTGATTGTCGCCGAGCTGGTTCGCAGTCCGGTGAGCATCACGCTCGAAATGTTGGCGATCGGATGGACGTTCTTGAAACTCAATTGGACCACGTTACCACCGTTGTTGAACCGACTGACGAAGCCGATCTGGAGGTATGGCGTGCACGTTACCTTGACTGTGATCGGGACCGTTACGGCGCCAATGAAAGCCTGCACGGTGTTGCCCGAGCCGAACGACATCGGGCTGCCGTTGATACTCATCGCTGTGTAAAAGGCATCGGGCGGGGTTCCCACGTTGATACTAAAGTTGCCGAGACAGCTTGCGAGCGCGTCGTGGTCCCGGTCCAACTGCCTTGCGGACTGCCGTTGAAGGACCAGCGATTGGTGGTCTTCAGCCGGTATTCCGTCGTGGCTCCGGTGATGGTGACGCTAAACGCGATGGCTCCGGACATATGGCCGTTGAACAGGATGTTGACGATGTGGTCGCCGACGGCGATGTCGTAGGGCACCAGGCCGGGCACCAGGAAATTTTCGGCGCGGATCATCTGGACTTTGGCTTTGCCGTCGATCAGCACTTGCGCTCCGGTGACGACTTCCGGGAAGGGGACGACGGGCAAGTTGGCACCTTTGATGCCGGGCAGAATGGTGAACAGCGCGAAGACGCTGGTGGGCGTCAGCGGCACTTGCTCGTAGCTGGCGTTGCTGACAAAGGCGTTCTGCGCGACCAGCGGCGCGTTGGGGTCGGAGTCGACCAGCAGATCCAGCTCCAGGAAGCCGGTGAGCGGATCGGCTCCGGCGGAGTTGTCGGCTTCGACGTCGACCCTCAGTTTCATTTTGGCGGGATTGAAATAGGGGTAGAGGTAGCCGTCGAGCTGGAGCTCCGGCGCATCGTCGGCGAGGGCCAGGCGGCGCGTCGGCGGCGGGGGCGAGCGGGCTGGCGCTGGCGGCGATGCCCAGTTTTGAGACGGCCTTGCCACCTGAACTCTGGACGGTGGCGATCCGCGATTCGGACCCTCCGTGGCTGAGGCTCATCTTTGCGGTGAATTCGGAAAGCTGTCCGCCGCAGTTGTCGAAGACCTTCAGCTTGGCTTTGAAGGGATGTTCCAGGCGGAGTAAGGTGGAACTGAGGTCAGTGATGACGGGTTCCGGGAGGCGGGCGTGGAGGGCCCACCGTCGCCTGCGAAGACACGAAGGTCTTGACGACCCGCAGTTTAATTAGACCAGTTTGGTTCTTTTGATTGGCAGCTGGCGGATTCGCTTTCCGGTGGCGGCGAAGATTGCGTTGGTCATTGCGGGGGCGATGACGGGCGTTCCGGGTTCTCCTACTCCGGCGTGGGGTTCCTTCGAATCGATTATCGTTACGTCGATCTTTCGGGGCGCTTGTTTCATGCGGGCCACGGGGTAGTTGTGGAAGTTGGACTGCGTGATGCGACCGGCGTCGGCGGTGATTTCTCCCATGGCTACGGAGACCCCGAAGACGGCGGATCCTTCGAATTGGGCACGGACGCGGTCTGGCATTACGGTTTGGCCGACGTCGGCGACGGTCCAGATGTGCGGGATCGTCAGATTGCCTTGATTGTCGATGGCGATCTCGACGGCCGTTGCGATGTAGCTCAAGAAACTGCGGTGGGCGGTGATACCGATGGCGCGGGTTTTGGTGTTTTTGAATTTGCCGTAGCCGGACTTGTCGGCGCACTGCTCTAAGACGCGGCGCATGCGGCCGGTGTCGAAGGGAAACTTGTCGGTGGATTGGCCGTTGTTAAAGGGCTTGACGCCGTCTTTGGTGAGATCGACGTTGCGATCAGGCCCGAGCATTTTCAGGTAGTAGTCGACGTAGTTCGAGTTGTTGAGATGCGCGAGTTCGTCGACGAAGCTGTGTAGGCCGAAGGCGTGGAAGATGTGGGTGACGGAGCGCATCCAGCCCTGGCGGACGTGGTTCTTGGCGGGGCAGTTTTCGGCGCGGATGTTCGGAACGTCGAACAGCATTTCGTTGAGCGTCATGCCGACCTCGAAATCGCCGCCGTACTCGGCGCCGGGAACGAAGGTCGAAAAGATGGGCGGGAAGGCGCTGCGGAAAAGCCAACTGTTGACCTTGCCGTTCGCGTCCATGCCGCCTTTCATGTGCATGGCTGCGACGGAGTGGAAGTAATCGAACTTAACGTCGTCTTCGCGGCTCCAGACAACCTTCACGGGCTTGCCGGTGGCCTTGGCGAGCAGCGCAGCTTCGACGACGTAATCGGGTTTGGACTTGCGACCGAAGCCTCCGCCGAGGAGCGTGACGTGGCAGGTGACGTCTTTCGGCTTGATGCCGAGAGCGCCGGCGACGGCGTCCTGCACGGCTTGAGGGTTCTGCGTGGGGCACCACGTTTCGACTTTGCCATCGCGGAATTCGGCGACGGCGACGGGCGGCTCCATGGAGACGTGCGCGAGCATGGGGACGTAGTAATCGGCTTCGTGGGTCTTGGCGGCGCCGGCGAAGGCGGCGTCAAAATTGCCGCGATTGCGGACGACTTTGCCGGGCTTGTGGACGCTGCCGAAGAGCTGTTGCTTGTAGTTTTCCGAGCTGAAATTGGAGTGTGCGGGATTGAGGTCCCAATCGATCTTAAGTTTCTTGCGGCCTTGCATGGCGGCGTAGGTGGAGTCGGCGAGGACGGCGACTCCGCCGAGTTGCTGGAACAGATGCGGCTGTTTGAAGGGCGGCAGTTGGACAGTTTTGACGACGCCTTTGACCTTGAGTGCGTCGGCGTCGTCGAAGGACTTCACTTTGGAGTCGTATACGGGCGGGCGCTCGACAACGGCATAGAGCATTCCGGGGCGCTTGGCGTCGATGCCAAAGGTGGCTTTGCCGGTGACGATGGCATGCTGATCGAGGACGGCGACGTCTTTGCCGACGTAGCGATACTCGGCGGAGTTCTTGAACTTGAGGTCGGCTTTGGCGGGTACCGGAAGCGTTGCGGCTACGGCGACGAGGTCGGCGACGGGCGCTGAGCGCCTGGTGGCGGCGTGGGTGACAATGCCGTTGTTGAGCGAGCATTCGGCAGGCGGGACGTTCCACTGCTGGGCGGCGGCGCGCTCGAGCATGAGCTTGGCGGTGGCTCCGGCCTGGTGCATGGCGTCGATGAAGTCGCGGACGGAGCAGGATCCGTCGGTGTTCTGGGAGCCGTACTTGGTATCGCCGATCGCTTGTTCGACGCGGACGGTTTTCCAGTCGGCATTGAGTTCTTCGGCGACAACGAGAGGAAGCGCGGTGCGGCTTCCGGTGCCCATTTCCGAGCGATGCGCGGTGATGACGACTTGGCCGTTCGGTTCAAAGCCGAGATAGACGCTGGGCTGCCAGGAGGCAGGCGCGGCGGTGGCGTTGTCGGCGAGGAGGTTGGCGCCGAGGACCCAGGCGCCGGCGGAGAAGACGGTGCCGAGGAAGCCGCGGCGATCAACGGCGAGGACTTCGATGTCGGCTTTGAGGCCGGGGTGATTCTCTTGGGATTCCTTGGTGAGTCGCGCTATTTCAGAGACGGTCTTGGGCGCGGCGAGCATGGCGGCTGCCGCAGCTACGACGGGCAGCGTGAGATCCGTCTCTTGATTCTCGGGCGCAGGGAAGCTGACCCCATAGATGTTGGTCGGATTGGAATCGCTCGTAAACTTATTCATTACTTCACCCCCGCAGCGGACTTGATGGCGGCGTGGATGCGGGTGTAGGTTCCGCAGCGGCAGATGTTGCCGTCCATGGCTTCGTCGATCTGTGCGTCGTTGGGCTTCGGCGTTTTGGCGAGCAGCGCGGCGGCTTGCATGATCTGGCCGGTCTGGCAGTAGCCGCATTGGGCGACGTTGAACTTTTCCCAGGCGACCTGGCAGGGGTGGGTTCCGTTGGCGGAGAGGCCTTCAATGGTGGTGATCTTCTTGCCGGCCACCGCCTTGACGGGCGTGATGCAACTGCGGATGGCTTCGCCGTTCTGGTGAACGGTACAGGCTCCGCAGAGACCCATGCCGCAACCGAACTTGGAGCCGGTGAGGTCCAGTTCGTCGCGGAGATACCAAAGGAGAGGCTCGTCGCCGTCGCCGTCGAATTTGCGGGTTTGCCCGTTGACAATGAGTTCGATCATACCGTTGCTTGATTATAGACTGGCAGGGAACCCGTGCGAAGGCACCCCCGCTGCCTAGCATTCGGCGCGGACTGGAACGTTAGGATCACGGAGACGGGGGGCGTCCCCAAAATGCCGGCAGCTTTTGATTGGCCATCATGCCAGGCCCGGCGCGGATCGCCAGCCGTTCGCAGCTCGTGGCCTGGTAGGCATGTCAGGCGGCGGGAAAGTCGAAGGTGTCGTTCGTGTCGGAGATCCACTGACGCACGCGAGTGGCGAGCTTTTTGCGTTCTGCGGCGTAGCGATTGTTGTGGGCGAGGTTGACCTGCTCGTAGGGATCTTCGTTCAGATTGTAGAGCAGCCAGGGGACGCCGGCGAAGGACGCGTACTTCCAGCCGTCTTTCGTAACGACTCCGCGGTAGGGGCGGTTGATGCTGTTCGGATGGCCGGTGGGGATGACGTTCTGCAGGTAGGCGGAATCCGGCTCGGCCTGCGCTGCCTCTTTCGGGATGCGGTGGTGCGAGAGATCCGCGCCTTCCATGAAAGACGGCCTCTTGATTCCGCAAAGGCCCAGCGTGGTGGGCGCGATGTCGACGTGGTTGAGAACGACAGGCATCTGGCCGACCGCCCTGCCTTGGTAGCGATCGATTTCGCCGCCCATGATGAACGGAATGCGGATGGACTCCTCGAAGGGATTCGTCTTGCGGTACAGGCCTTGAGAACCATGCATGTCGCCGTGATCGCTGAAGAAAAGGATGTGGGTGTTGCGGGCCAGACCGGAATCGGCCAGCGCTTTGCGAATGCGCCCGACGTTGGCGTCCCAGTTTTCGATCATGGCGTAGTAGCCGGCGAGCTCGCGGCGCGCGGTCTCCTGGAGGCCGCGGACGCCGGGCACATTGGCGCGCATCTCCAGCTTGGCGGGATTGTAGCGGGCCATGTATTCCGGCGGCGCGACATAGGGATCGTGCGGTGGCTGGACCGAGAGAGCGGCGAAGAAGGGCTTTGCTCCAGGGCGGTTCTGCTCGCCGCCGCGGTCCTTCAGGTAATTGATGAAGAGATTCGAGAGCTCGTCGGTTTCGTAGCCGGGCAGGCGATAGTGAAAGGCGTCTTTGCCGGTGCCGCCGTGGATCCAGGAATCGTACTGGCTGTTGTTGTTGTCGTAGCCGGCCCAGGTCTCAAAGCCGCCGCGCTTGTTCGGATCGGTGACGTAGAAGGCGGCACGCCCGTCGCGCTCGTGCCAGCCGGAGAGGTGCCACTTGCCGAAATAGGCCGTGCGATACCCGTTTTCCTGAAACGTATGGGCGATGGTTTTTTGGCCGTCCGGCAGCGGATATTCGTGACCGGGGACGCAATGGTGCGGGTAGCGTCCGCTGAGCAGCGAACCGCGGAAGGGGCAACAGAGGGGGAAGCCGGCGACGGCGTTGGTGAAGGTGACTCCGTTGGTAGCGAGGTTGTCGACGTTGGGCGTGCGCGCGTTGGGGTCGCCGTGGCAGGAGAGCGCCTGGGCGCGGTGCTGGTCGCCGAACAACCAGATGACGTTGGGGCGGGCAGCGGGTTGGGAGGCGGCGGGCTGCTGCCAGTCCGCCGCGGCGGGCATGGCGGCGAGGCCTGCCGTCGATTGAAGAAACGTACGCCGATACATGGGACTCCTCGGGGTGCGGATGAAGTTTAGAAACTCAGTTTGACACCAAACTGCAAGATTCGGTGCTGATTGAGTTGGCTGAGCACTTGGCCGAACTGCGGATTGCCGAAGACCTGATTGGGCGGCGCGAAGCGGACAGTGTTCGTGAAATTGAAGAATTCGCCGCGGAACCTGTGGCGAAGCTTTTCGTAGATTGCGTTGTCTTCGAGATGGTTGCGTGGAGAGTGCGAGCGCCATGGGCACGGGTTCCGCCGAAGGTGCGGGGGGATTTGCGGTGCCGGCTCCGCGGAGACCTATGCCGCAACCGAACTTGGAGCCGGTGAGGTCCAGTTCGTCACACCTACCAGAGGAGAGGCTCGTCGCCGTCGAATTCACGTGCTTGCCCGTTGACAATGGATTTCGATCATACCGTTTCTCCGATTATGGTCGGTGGGTGGGTTGGCGGGGGGATTGTGTGTGGGTTCGCAGAACAGAATCCTGGTGTTTGCTCGGACAATCGGCGCGCTGTGGGTCCCCTCCCTTGCGGTCGGGGTTCAACCCGGTACGTTCCTCGGCGAAGAACGGCGGCGATGGGCGTAGAGAAGCCGGGCAGAAGTTCTTGCGCGTCGATGATATCGGCTGCTTGCAGGATGCGGTCCGCGCCTGAGGCCTCGAGCGCGTGGATTTCGCGCCGCTCGGGATACACGATCCAAACAGTATGCGTTCCGGCGGCGAAATACTGCTTCACTTTCCGCATCAATTGCGCGACAGAATCGGAGGGCGAAAAGATCTCGACTGCGAGATCAGGCGCGCCATTCTCGAATCCGGTGCTGCGCACTTGCTCAACGCGCGCTTTGCGTAGGAAGGCGACATCCGGGCTGCGGAGTGTGCCATCGTTGAGGCGAAATCCGGTGTCGCCGGCGTAGACCCTGCCGAGGTCGTGTTCCTTGGCAAATCGCTTCAGCAAGAATGCGATTTCGAGTTCGAGGTTTCCGTGATCTTCCGATGCTGCAGCAATCTCGATCAATTCTCCTTCATCGAGCTCCACATTTCGGGAGTGGATGTCCGGCATGCGTTCGAGATCGGCCACCGTCAACGATGTCTTTGCCGCCATACCGAAACTCTACTACTGACAGACTTCAGCGATCGTCGTGAGGGCACCGCCGTGGTCTTGGAACTCTGCGTAGAATGCGTCGCGCTTCGCGGCGTCTAGCTCCTTGACGGCGTCGGAGACGATCGAGACGGGCAATCCGGTTGCGAGCAATCCCATCGCGGCGAACTGCACGCAGATCTCGGTGACTACGCCGTAGACGACGCAACGTTCCGGCTGAAGGTGCCGGAGGATGGCGAGCAATTGCGGGTTCGAGAAACAATTGAAAGTTTGCTTTTCGAGCAGCACCTGCTCGACGCCAGCGAGGCGTAGTTCGCCAATTGCATTCGAAACCACGACTCGCTGGTCGAGCAACGTCGCGGCTGGCTTTCGCCGGCCGAGGGTTCCTGCGACGCAGTGCGCCGGCCAGTCGCGGAACTCAATGTCGTTCTCGGCGTGCGCGTCCATGGTCGCGATCACCATCGCGCCGTGCTGCGCCGCATAGCGATTCAGGCGCGCGGCGGCGTGTTCGACGAACTCCGCTCCCGGGACATACAAAGCACCCGCGGGATAGAGGAAATCCATCTGCGTATCGACGTCAAAGAAAGCGGTTCGCATGGTTTACTCCGCTGAGCGCGCCACGAGCGAGACGCGGGCAAGGCCGAGGCGCACCCGCTCGGCGAGGGCCATCAGGTCAGCGCTGTACTCGACGCGATACGGAACTTCGTGATCGTACAGGCTGTGGCAGGGCGCGGGCAGCGCGGCGATGGCTTTTGCGGCGTAGTCTCGCGATTCGTCGATGGTGGGCAGTGGCTCCATCAGTTGACCGCCGAGCACCACGGGGCGTAACAGAGCTTCGCAAGGTTCGGATCCTGGGCCGCAATCGGGGCATTCGCTCGAACGCCCAATCAGATCGCGGTTCGCGTAACGGAACACTTGCTTTGAGCCGGGCCACGTCGATTTGCCGTCGCTGAACTTTGCCGTGTAGCGATGGCCTTCCGCACCTTCGAGCTCGACCATTTTGTAGATCACGCCCATGCTCGGCGAATCGGACGAGGTGGCCAGATCGGTACCGACGCCGAAGCTGTCGATGGGGACCCCGGCCGCGACGAGCTCGTGGATTTTGTATTCGTTGAGGTCGCCGGTCGCCATGATCTTCGCGTCCCGCAATCCGGCGTCATCCATAATCTTTCGCACGGCCGGCACAAGTTCGACGAGATTGCCGCTATCGAGACGGACTCCCCAGAGCGGCCTGCCGAGGGAAGCGGCTTGGCGCGCGCCCTCGAGCGTGTCGTAGGTGTCGATGAGATAGGCGGTGTTAGCGCCTAACAGTTGCTGCAGGCGCGCGTGTGCCTCGCGTTCGTTGGCGAAGGAGAGAACCCACGAATGTGCCGCGGTTCCGAACACGGGAACGCCGTAGCGGAAGCCGGTGGCGACGTTGCTCGTGCCGATGCACCCGGCGATATAAGCGGCGCGTCCTGCGAGGACGCCGGCTTCGGGGGAATGCGCTCTGCGTGTTCCAAACTCAACGACGGCGCGGCCGGTGGCCGCTTTGACGACGCGCGCGGCTTTGGTCGCAATCATCGACTGGAAGCCTATGGTCGCGAGCAGAAATGTTTCCGGAATCTGCGCTTCGATCAGCGGCGCGCGGATCGTCAGAAAGGGTTCGCCCGCGAAGAGCGGCGTGCCTTCGCGGACCGCGAAGACATCGCCCGTGAAGCGGAACTCCGCGAGCATCTCGAAGAAGTCGGATCGCACCGTGCGGAACTGGGGGAGGCCTCGCAGATACGCGATCTCTTCTTTGGTGAAACGCAAGGAGAGCAGGTATTCGACGGCCTGTTGCAATCCGGCTGCGATCACGAAGTTGCGGTACTTCGGTAATCGGCGGACGAAGAGATCGAACGTCGCGCGCTCCTGCGCCTTGCCGGCCTCCCAATAGCCGGCGGCCATGGTCAGCTGATAGAGGTCGGTGACGAGTGCGCTCATTGCCTTGTACAGCAGTCAGCCGTCTTATTTCTTCTTCGCGTCGGTCTTCTTGTCGGACGCCGCTGGCGGCGCAGGCGGCTTCACATCGCCCACCGCTTTACGGAGTTCGTCGAGTGCGGTTGGGTCGAGTTCGTAGACGGTTGCTTCGCCTTCGCGCTTGGCTCTGCACGTATCGCCCGACTTCGCCACAACGATCTTCTCGGTGCGCTTGCCTTCATTCGAGACAATCGTGATCTCGACGTCGGAGGCGACGTTGCCGGTGTCGGCGAACTTCTTGGCCGAGAGATCACGAAGACGATCGATCAGCGCTTGCACGGTGGGCGGATCCATCGGCTTGCCGCCGCTAACCCAACCTTCGCCGGACTTCTGGAAGGTCTTTTCCTGGCCGCCGTCCTTGAATGAGACCTTCGTCGGATCGGAGAAACCAAAGTCGAAGACCTTACGATTGCGGAAGTCGTCGATCGCCTTATCGACGCTGCCCGCGAGATCCTTCGTTACCTTGAAGACGCCAGCGACGGCGGTCGACTTCGCCCAGAAGTCATCCTTGATCTTGCGAACTTCGAACTGCTGTGTGCCTGCCGGATCGGTAACTTTCACGACAGCCACCGGTGTTCCGGCCCCAAAGCCGGCCGCTGCCTTCGTTGCGTCGTCTTCCGAAACCGTCGGATCCATCTTCGCCTCTTTGAGTTTGCGGAGCACTTCCTCGATCTGCCATCCGTCGGCGCGCATCGGCTTCGGCTTGACGATCTGCCATTCGTTCGCGCCGATTCGGCCGAATTCGACGGACTGCTTCTTTGCGCTGAGTTCGATGCGGCTGACCTTCTCGGTGTCGATCAGCAGCAGGCGCTTATCGCGGAGATCTTTCCACGTCTTATCGAGTGCGGAGCGGATCGAGCTGTTCACGACGAAGACGCGCGCGTCGCCGGCCAGCTTGACGAAAACGCCCGAGCCTGCCGGCGTGTCGTCGCCGAACTCGAGAGTGTCGGTCTTGCCGTCCTTTTTGCCAACGGCCACCTTCAACGACGGTGTGTCCAGGCCGAACTGCACGAGGTCGGTGGCCTTGTCTTCGACGAGGCGATCGGCCTTCATGTCGCCGAACTGCGTGAGCACGGTGATCATGGTGTCGGTGTCACCGCCGAGTTTCTGCGGCTCCAGTATTTCCCACTTGGCTGCGTCGAGGCGATTCAACACGACACGCTCGCCGTCTTTGCGCGTGATGTCAACCCTTTTGATGTCGGGGTCGGGGATAGCGAGCAGCTTCGGGCGCTCAGCCGCCTCTTTCGCCGACGGCTTGCCCTCTTCTTCCTTCGTCGACTTGTTCGACCACCAGACGCCAACGCCCAAAGCCGCCAGCACTACCGCCGCGGCCAGCATGCTTCCGAAGCGCATCCGTTACCTCCGCTTCCACCAGACGCCGAGTCCAGACGCGACCGCGAGCAGCGGCAGGAAGATCACGCTGAAGTAGAACAGCAGATTGCGCTGCCGGACGTTCATCGTGATGCGGCGATCTTCGGGCTCCTTGGGACGGATCGAGATCAGGTCCTCGTCGGAGGAGAGCCAATTCAGCATGTTCATCGCGAGGTCGCGATTTCCGTTGAAGCGCAGGATGTTGTTTGCGACGAAGCCCGAGGATCCGACGACCACAAAGCGGCCTTCCTTGCCTTCCTGGCCCGTCTTGTAAACGCCCGCCGCGCCGAGATTGAGCGGACCCTTCCTGTCTTTGTCGGTCCGCTTCACTTCGGCGGAAGAGAGGTCCAAAGTAGCGAATGCGTTTTCCGAAGTCGAGAACAGCTTCTCAACCGTGGTCTTTTCGCCGTTCTTGACATCGAGGGTTCGTGCCACAGGGAACGCCGTCGCGCTATCCTTCATCTCTCGCACAATCGGATGCCGTTCATAGCTGACCACCAGCGGCACAACTTCGCTCAGGCCGACAAGCTGGCCCATGCCGCTGGTGTCGAGGGCGAGATCTTTGTTTATGGTGACGCCCCACGCGCCGAGCTGCGCCAGCAGAGCGTTGTTCTCGTCGATCTCCTGACCCATCTTTAGGGGCGGATCGACGAACACGAGCACGCGGCCGCCGCCTTCGACGAAGGCTTTCAGCTTCGCGACCACGCTGTCGATATAGTCGCGCTTCGGGCCGCCGACCAGGACGATGGTGCATTCCTTCGGAATGTCGCCGCTCAGCAGGCTGATCGCTTGCGTCTTATAGTTGTTCTTCTCGATCAGCTCTTTGAACTGCGAATAACCGGCCCGCGTGGAATCGTCGAAGCCATGCTCGCCGGAGCCAGTGACGGAACACACGCGGCGCTCGCCGCCCTTCAGCAGCCGAATGATGCCGCTGGTGAGTTCTTCTTCGGTCAGCGATTTCGCTTCCTGCTTCTTGCTGCCCGTCTCGAGGAAAATCTGGCCGTAGCTGGCAACGCCCGCAGCCTTGGCGACCTGCGGCTTCTTGTCGGGATCGATGTAGTCGACCGTCAGCTTCGTCGAGAGATTCTTGTAACGATCGAGCAGGTCGCGGGCGGGCTGGAATTGTGCGGTCTTGTCGAAGTACTTAATCTTGACTTCGTCCTTGAGATTGCGGACGACTTTCTCCGTCTGGTCCGAGAGGCTGAACCGCCTGTTCGCCGTCGAATCGAAGCTCTTGTTGTAGCGCTGAGCAAGGAAATTGGCCATGCCCAGTACGCCGAGCACGATCAAAATGTAGACGGTCACGTACACCGAATACTTGGTTTGTCTGGTCTTCATCCACGCAGTGTTCATCGGTTATTTTCTCCTGCCTGATGTCGGGCCTAGGCCCTCCACCGCGTGCTCTCAAGTGCCCGCTTCGTCAAAAAGAGCCCCAGGAAAATCATCGAGGCGTAGTAGATAAGGTCCTTCGTGTCGATGACCCCTTTCGAGAACGCTTCAAAGTGCGTCAGCACGCTGAGGTAGGAAACTACTTTGGCCCACGCCGCCGTCTCGTAGGCGCTGACCCATTCGAGAATCCACAGCAGCAGGCAGATCGCGAAGCTCGCGACGCCCGCCACAATTTGATTTTTCGTTGTCGTTGAAATAAACGTGCCGAGAGCGAGCAGGCATCCGCCTTGCAGCAGCAAACCGAGATAGCCGACCAACAACGGCTTCCAATCGGGCTTGCCGTAAGCGAACAGAATGCCGATGTTGATCAGCGAAAAGCCCAGCAGCACGGCCCACAGCATCAGCGCGGCCAGCCACTTGCCCCAAATGATTTCGTAGTCGCGGATCGGCGAAGTGGCGAGCAGTTCGTAGGTGCCCGATCGCTTCTCTTCGGCGAACAGCCGCATCGTAATCATTGGAATCATGAAGAGCCCGACGACGCTCAGGTTTGAGAGCACCGGCCGGATCACCCATTCGTTGACGTCCATCGGCATCGACCGGCCCATCATCTGGCTTTCCATGCCGCGCTGGACGAAGATCGAAACTGCCACGTAGAAGAACCAGCCCGCGATCAGCGAGAAGAACGCCATCAGCCCGTAGGCAATCGGCGAACGAAAATATCCGTTCAATTCTTTTTTACAAATTACCCATGTATTGGTCATTGCGCACCTCCCTGCTCCGGAGTCGTTAATTGCAGGAAGATCTCTTCCAGACTCAGTGCTGCGGTATGCAGCTCATTCAAATCCCAACCGGCTTCGACGATCGAGCGCGCCAGGTCGCCGCGAATGTTGCGTCCCTGCAGGCTTTCGACCTCAAAGCGATGCTTTGCGTTCTTGCTTTCCTTGAAGACGACGCGGCTGACGCCCGCCACTTGTTCGAGCTTGGTCTGCGCCGCCGGAACGTCCAGCTCGCCGGAGCGGCTGATTAGTTCGACAGCGACCGTCTCGACGCCACGCAGGCGCGCCGTTAGATTTTCGACCGTATCGGTTGCGACCACTTTGCCGCGCGCGATGATGATCACCTTCGAACAAATCGCCTCGACTTCAGGCAGAATGTGCGTGCTGAGGATGATCGTGTGATCGCCGGCGAGGCTCTCGATAAGCTCACGAGTCTCGATGATCTGCTTCGGATCGAGTCCGGAGGTCGGCTCGTCGAGAATCAGCACATCGGGGTTGTGGATAATCGCTTGCGCCAAGCCCACGCGCTGCCGATAGCCTTTCGACAGCTTCGCGATCAGCTTCGCCTTGACATCGCCTACCGCGCACCGTCCTGCGACTTCGTCAACGCGCTTGGCGAGATCGGGGCCCTTGAGTCCCTTCAACTGGCCGACGAACGTGAGGTACTCGCCCACTTCCATCTCGGGATAAAGTGGTGGCGTTTCCGGCAGGTAGCCGATGCGCTTCTTCACCTCCATCGGACTGTCGACCACGTCGTAGCCGGCGACGTTCGCCGAGCCCGACGTAGGCGGCAGAAACGACGTCAGCACGCGCATCGTGGTCGTCTTGCCCGCGCCATTCGGCCCGAGGAATCCGACGATTTCGCCCTTCGTCACTTCAAACGAGATGTTATCGACCGCCACATGGCGGGCGTATCGCTTCGTAAGGCCTTCGACCTTGATCATATGTTTTAGTTACCAGAGCTACAGGAAGCCGCGCGAACTTATCCCAGCGTGTTCGCGGGAAACACTATCTTAGGAAGCGCGCCTACGTACTGTCAATGTGGCCGTCGCCGTTCAGACACGGGATTGGGGCCTAATGCGTCAACAATCCCATCACCTGAAAACCGGCGTCCACGTATATGACGTTGCCCGTCACGCCACGTCCCAGGTCGGACGCTAAAAAAACCGCGGTGTCTGCCACTTCGGCCGGATCAGTCGCCCGGCGGAGCGGGGCGTGCTCGGCGAAATTTTCCATAATCTTCGAGAATCCGGCGATTCCGCGCGCCGACGCCGTCTTGATCGGCCCGGCGGAAATCGCGTTGACGCGGATGTTTTTCGGGCCAAGATCGGCGGTCAGGTACCGGACGCAGGCTTCGAGGGCGGCTTTCGCCACGCCCATCACGTTGTAGTTGGGAACCACCTTCACGGCGCCGTAATAAGAAAGCGCCATAATCGCGCCGCCGTCCGTCATTAGAGGAGTAAGTACGCGAGAAACAGCCACCAGCGAGTAGGCGCTCACATCCTGCGCCACGCGATAGCCTTCCCGCGAAGTCTCGACGAACGGCTGGCTAAGATCCTCGCGATTAGCGAAGGCGATCGAGTGGACAATGATATCGAGCCGCCCCTGCGCCTTGACAGTATCGCCCAAAGTAACCAGATCCTCATCCTTACTAACGTCGCAGCAGAACACAAGCGAAGCGCCGAGCTCCGCGCCGAGTTCTTCGGTGGAACTCTTCAATCGTTCGCCCTGGTAAGTGAGAATGACGTTCGCGCCCTCGCGCCGGAAGGCTTTCGCGATCGCGAACGCGATACTCCATTTGTTCGCCACACCGAGAATAAGCGCAGTGCGACCTTCGAGAAGATTGGCCATAGGCTGCTATGGTAGCGCGGGCAGCAGGTCTTGCCGCCGTAACGCGGCATCCACCAGTCTCATTGCCGGTATTCGGCCAATGACCCGGTCGATCTCATGGTGAACGATGGTTGCCAAGTTGTCAGTCACGACCACCGAATCGAGATCGAGGCCGGTGATACAGTTCTCGGCATCGCTCAGTCGAATCAGCACGCGGCTCGGGTGAACGGCTCGCAACGAATTTCCAGAGATCATGGCAACCATGATTTGGGCAAGGACAGAATCAAGCCCATCTCGCTGAATGATGAGCGCGGGACGCCGTTTGATCGTGTGCAGATTGGAGTCCGGAAAGAGGGCAAGAACAATAGCGCTCCTGCTAATAGCGATCATAGACGTCCATCTCGCGAAGCCACGCCCTGAGGTCTGCCGCGTCCTCGACCGTCATTCCACGCTCTTGCAAATTGAGGTACCTCGGCTGCCCAGACAACGTAACGACCACGCGCGAACCATCCGGTTCGTTCAGGGGCTCAAGGAGTTCGATACGACCGTCTTTGACGACGCCGGTAATGAGCTTGGACATGTCTGGGTGGCCTCCGTTTTAGCTGCCAATTGGCCGGTGCGGACCTACTACGGCGAAGTTTATCACGCACGGTGACGAACATCTTTAAGACACCGCCTCGGCGTTCGAGAGTCCAGCGAAAAGGGTCAGCCGAAACGGGGCAAAACTCATGGCAATGGTTGCAGGGGCGGAATCGGTGCCTACGAATACCGAAAGCTCATTTTTCCACCTCGGAATTCGTCACGGTGGTGAGTAATTTGGAAACTGGAGAACCGTTATGGTTCGGTCGCGAGCGAAAGAAAGAGACTCTGGACGGGTTCTTCCGCACCGCATTGAACGCGCGCCAGCGGCGCGGAATCCAAGCCGCTTGCGTGGACATGTGGGAGCCGTTCAAGGCCAGCATCTTAGAATAGTCGCCGGACTGCGCCATCGTCTACGACAGGTTCCACATCATGCAGCACGCCAACAAAGCGGTCGATGAAGTGCGGCGTGCCGAGTTCTTTCGCAAGGGCGCTCGGATGCGCGGTGTGGTCAAAGGGAAACGCTGGCTGTTGCTAACGCGCTGGGTGCATCTGTCGGCCGCAAACGGCAACAGCTGACTCAATTGTTCGCTTTGAATCGAAGGTCATGAAAGCCTAGCTTCTTAAGGAAAGCCTTGATCGATTGTGGACCTACACCTACGAGGGCGCGATGCTGCGCTAGCTGAAGAGTTGGACGTTGCAGCTCCCAGGCAGCGCTTGCCCGCTTTCGAGAAACTGGCGCGAACGCTGATCGACCATGTCGACGGAATCCTAAATTACTGCCGCGTCAAAGTGCGATTCGGAGTGGTGGAGGCGATCAACGGCAACATCAGGACGCTGCTGCGCCCCAGGCGGGGCTACAAGAACCTGCGCTACATGCTGCTCAAGGCTCAGCGCATGGCGGCCACGAAAATCGAATTCGTCATATTCCGGAAAGCCGCGTAAAATGGGGCTCTCGTCAGATTCCTGCTCAGAGCCCACTTTCTCTAGAAGCGTCAGCCTTTGGTACCAGGTGATTTGTGCAAGTGGCGCTTGCACAATTGGCTCGTCGGGCCACGCATCAGCAAGAGCCCTCATATTTCAAGTTCTGAGGGGAGAGTCCGCGCATCTCGGGCGGGCCAAAGGCGCGGTCAAGTTGCACTTGGTGCTGGATCACGAAGGCGATCTGGCCAGCTACGCCGTACTGACCGAGGGCAAGACTGCGGAGCAAGCGCGGTTGAAGTACAAACAGAAACTGTTGAAAGCGTTTGAATGAAGCGGAGAACGCGTTATCCAACTATCAACATCTGCTCGAGCGGCGCGCGAAGCTTGACGGGTCGGCGGCGCGCATTGAGGCGTTGAGCGAATCGGTGGCGGTGTTCAAGGCAATCGCGGGCGGGTGGAATGAAGGTTGGTGTCCGGGCGCGATTCGGTGTCGTGCCCGGACGGATTAGTACGCGCGACCTTACGGTCGCGCCTTGGAGCGGACTGCTCTTCCTTATTTAACTGGTGCGTAGTCTGTTTCGTTCAAAAACACGAATTCGATCTTTTCGAGCAGCTTGCCGTTGGCTTCGGATTCCTTCGCAACCTTCTGCCATTCGGGATCGGCGGCGAACTCTCGCCATTTGGCGTCACGCTCCGCGCGGTCCTTCCATGACATCAGGTACACCAGCTTATTTTCGGAGCCGTCCTTCTTGTAGACAGGACCCCAGAATCCGACGCACATCATGCCGTGCTTTGCGAAGATACGCATGGTGTGCTCGCGGAACCGCTTGTGGATGTCTTCGAGCTTGCCGGGGTTGGCGTAGTAGGTGCGCAACTCGAGCAAACGCTCGCTCGACTTGAGCGAAGGACTGGGGGCGGATTCGGGGACGGTCTGCGCTAGCAGCCCGGTTGCGGAGAGCATCAGGAACGAAAGACCGAGTACTGCGGTTCGGATGGACATAGCGAGATCATAGCGTATTGCGTGCCGCTGAAGCCGGAGCAGCATGGGTTCAATTTCCAGACGGCGGCGGGATTTCGCGCTTCGTCGGCATCTTCGGACGCTTCGCGGCATTGGCGACGTCCCAGCTCGACTGGTAGACGAGCTTGACAATGCGTTCCATCTTCGGATACTCGATGCGCTCCGGACGGTCTCCGGTGGTGTGATAGTCGGGGTGCAAGCCGGTGTGAAAAAAGATGGACGGGACGCGATGCATCAGGAAAGGCCATTGATCGCTGCGGCGCACGAGGTTGGCGCGGCTGTTGTCGTACTCCATCTTGAGCGTGAGATCCATCTCGCGATTGGCGCCCTTCACCATGTCGGCGAGTTCGGGATTGAAGCTATAGCCCATGATGTTTACGCTGTTGGCGTTGGATGCGGAGCTTTGTGGCTTGAGGCCGGTGAAGCGCGGTCCGCTGCCTTCGGGAACCTCTTCGTTGCGGCCGATCATATCCATGTTGAGCGAGGCTACGGTCTTCTCAAGCGGCCATAGGGGATGCGCGACCCAGGCCAAGGACCCAAGCAGTCCGCGTTCTTCCGAACCCCAGATGGCGAAGATGATGGTGCGCTTCGGACGCTGGCCCGCGCGCGCGGCGGTGGCGTAGGCCTCGGCGATTTCAAGTACACCGACCGTGCCCGAACCGTTGTCGTCCGCGCCATTGAAGACGCGGGGGCCGTCGGCTCCATCGTGATCGTAGTGCGCCGAGACGATGACGGCTTCGTCTTTCAGTGCGGGATCGGAGCCCTCGATCTTGGCGACGAGGTTACGATCGGGTACCGTGATTCGCGCGACGGACGCGCTAAGCTCGACGGGCATTGTGGATGTCGCGAAGACCTGAGCACTGCCTGCGTCGGCTTGTTTATGCAACGCAGCAAGCGGCGCAGCGAGGATGTGTTCCGCGATTGCGGGCGAAATTTGGAGAACGGGAATGCGAATCCTGGCCGCGTCTTCGGCGAGTTGATAGCGCTCGATGCGAGGCGCGTTCTTGGGCCAATAATTGCCGAATCCGCGTCCCGCGTCTCCGCGAGGCAGATTGACGACGAGCAGCGCGGCCGCACCCTGTTGCTGCGCGGCCAGCGCCTTGCTATGCGCGTAGGCGTAGTCCGAAGTGACCAGGCCATCGAAGGCGCTCTTCGGATTGTTCGCGTCCGGGTCGCCATCGAAAACCATGACGATAGAGCCTTTGACGTCGCGTCCTTTGTAGTCGTCCCAGTTGTGCTCGGGTGCCTGGATGCCGTAGCCCACGAGGGCGACGCGGCCCTTCACTTCGCCATTCACGGAGAAGTTCAGCGGATAGTATTCTTCGTTGAGTTTGACGGAGCGGCGGGAATCCGGCGTGCCGAGGACGAGGCGATTCGCTCCGCCGAGCCGGGCGGTAACGAGATCGAAGCGTTGGAAGTAGGAATCGCCGGCGAGCTTCTGGAGTCCGAGGCGCGCGAAGCGGGACGAGATCCATTCGGCGGCGAGGTTGTACTCCGGGGTGTCGGTAAGGCGGCCGCGCATGGCGTCACTTGCGAGGAAAAAGAGGTCGGCGCGGAGTTCTTCGCGGCGAATGGAGTCGATTGCCGGCGCGCGGTTCTGCGCGAGCAAAGGCAGGGTCAGGATGCCGGCAACGCCGATTCGCAGAGTCGTCGATCGTGAAAGTTTCATCGTGAATTTCAGCCTTGCGCGATTATACCGTGTCGCGCTGCTTTGACACCGCAGGGCTCGATTGATAGCGTTCGGGATAGAATCGGAAGTCTGGCGTGGGCACCGGATGGAGCTTTGGATGACGCAACGAAACGATGGATCAAAAGGGCGGCGCCGATTTCTCGCGACGGCGACGACAGCGCTGGTAGCGGCTGGGCCAGCGGAGGCCGGGTCCGGGCCAGGGCAGATGGCGCTCGGCGGCGCTCGAATGATTGACTTGAGCGTGGCGATTGAGGATGGAGCTGCGGGCGAGTTGACTCCGCCGAAGATCGAATACGTCGATCATGTTGCGAGCGCCGGCGGTGTTGCCGCAGCGTTCGGATGCAAGCCGGAGGATCTTGTTTATTCGCACGGGCACGGTTGGGCGGTGGAGACGCTGACGACGAGCAGCCACACGGGGACGCACATCGACGCTCCGTATCATTACGGCGCGACGTCGGGTGGGCAGCCAGCGAAGCGGATCGACGAGGTTCCGCTGGAGTGGTTCTTCGGGCCGGGCGTCGTGATCGACATGCGGCACAAGAAGAACGGCGAGCTGATTTCAGTCGACGATTTGAAAGGTGCGCTGCGGAAGATCAAATACAAATTGAGCGCCGGCGACATCGTGCTGATCCACACGGGCGCGGCCAAGCGTTGGGGCACGAAGGCCTACTTGGAACAGCCGGGCCTCGATCGCGACAGCACGCTCTGGTTGGTGGAGCAGGGGGTTCATGTGATCGGGATCGACGCGTGGACTCTCGACCGGCCGTTTGCGGCGATGGCGGCGGAGTTCAAGAGGACCGGCGATGGGCGCGTTTTGTGGTCGGCGCACTACGCCGGATTGACGAGGGAATATTGCCAGATTGAGAAGTTGACGAATCTGGATTTGATCCCGAAGCCGACCGGGTTCTGGGTTTCGTGTTTGCCCGTGAAGATTAAGAGGGCGAGCGCGGGATGGTGCCGCGCGGTGGCGATGGTTCCGAAATAATTCAATGACACGGCCTGCCTTTCGCTATCATCCCGATCCAGTGGCGACGGGAAGTGTTGTCGCGTCGGAGAATGCGTGTCGCGTTTGCGGTCGCTCGCGCGGCTTCGTCTATGCGATCGCGCCGTACTGCGAAGAGGACGGCCTCGAAGATTCAATCTGCCCTTGGTGCATCGCCGACGGCGCGGCACATGCGAAATTCGATGCGATGTTCGTTGATTCGGCGGTGTTCGACGGTCAAGTTCCGGGGGCTGTCGTCGAAGAGATCAGTGAGCGGACGCCGGGTTACGCGTCGTGGCAAACGGAAGCCTGGCCGGCGTGTTGCGGTGACGCGACGGCGTTTCTAGGTCCGACCGGGATCGAAGAAATTCGCGCGGGACAGTACGAGCTAGAGGGAATGCTGATGGGGCACGTGGTGCACAACATGCAAATTTCCGGTGGCGCGGCGACGCGGCTGGTGAGATCCCTGAATCGGGATCGCGGACCGACGGCCTACGTCTTCCAATGTCTGCATTGCAGTGCGCATCGATTTCACATCGATTGGGTGTGAGCGAGGCACGTTGCCTCAGCAGTCGCAGCCGCCGCAGTCGCAACAATCGCAACTGTCACAGCAGTCGCAACTATCGCAGCACGACGATGAACCGGAACCACCCTTTGCGGCTTTGGCGGCGTGCTTGGCGGCTCCGAGTCCGGCATCTCCTCCGGCGGCCATGGCGAAGAGCGATCCGAAGGTCATGAGGTTGAAGCCGAGGCCCATGCAGTCTTTGTAAGAAGACGCTTCCCTCGCTTCGCGGGGCATCGCGAAAGCGACCACGGCTACGGAGGCGAAGATGGCCGTCGCCTTGAGCCAGGTTGCCGCTTCGCGTTGCTGATACTCGCGCGCGATGCGCTTGGCGTTGGCCCAGCGGACGGCAACACGCTCGGGGCGGGATTTCGGTGCGTGCGTCGCGCAGAGGATCGGGAGTTGTTCGCCAAACTTCGCGGAAAGGTTGAGACGAAGGCGGGTTGCGATCTCGATCGCGAAAGCTTGCGAGACGGGGAGGTCCGCGAGTGCGGATTCCATTTGCTGCGCGAGTTCGCGGATTCGCGTTTTGCCTTGTTCTCGTGTAAGGGAGAGCGCGGTGAGCGCGTTGAACTGACCGCGCTTGGCGTCATTCTCTATGTCTTCGAATGCGTCGAGAATGTAGATGAGCGATCCAAAGGTGCGGCCGATCGCGCGCAGTTGCGGTGCGAGTTCCGGACGCTGGACGAGGCGCGCACCGTGTTCGCAGAAGAGCGCGGTGGCTTCAGCGGTGGGCCAGGCGAGTTGTTCAAGAGATTCCGGGGCCTGCTCGCGTTGCTGTTGCGAGGAGAGCGCGGCAGCGAGTTGGTGCGTGGGGAAGCGCCACGCCGCGAGCACCTTCGACGCGCTCGCGAAGGGGTTGCAATAGAGGCGCTGCGCGGCGGTCCAGACGCGACGTTTGCTGTCTTCGACGTGATCGCGGACCTTCCAGTCGGCGAGCGCAATGGTCGCGGCAGCAGCGAAGTCGAGGGCGACGGGGAGTTCGCCTTTGGGCATGGAGGCGCAGTTGTAGGAGCGAAATGCTTGCTGGTATTCAGCGGGCGCAGAGATCTCCGTCAGCAGTTCGGCGAGGAACACGGTGTCGTGGTTCAGCAGCATGCGGGCGCGCTGTCCATAGCGCGCACCGAGCGTCTTGCAGGTTCCGCAGTAGTTCATGCGCCGAAGGGGCGTGCGGGATTTTGGCCGAAGAAGTCCGAACATCGCTGTGCCCGACGATATCACAATCAGGTTCAGTGGCGTCTGTGATATAAATGCGCTAATCCCTATGCACAGACGATTGTGGGTTTTTCTTACGGGCGTGTTGCTGCTGGCGATCGCCTACACGCGGACGAGCGCGCAACAGCCATCTCCCAAACAACTAGCTGAGCGCTTCAAAGCGATGTCGGCCGACTACGAGAAGAAGGGGCTTGCGGAGCCGTTTGTCGGTATCACGGCAAAAGGCAAAGTGGAAACGGGATTGTTCCCGATTCGCTCGACGGGTGTGACCACAGAGCCAGTGCAGAAGGCAGTGGAGCAGTTTCTGGCGACGCTGTCGCCGGAGCAGCGCAAGAAGTCGACCTTCGCGGTGGACGACGAGGAGTGGCGGAAGTGGATGAATCAGCACTTCTATGTCCGGCAGGGCGTGACTTTCGAGGAGATGAATGGCACGCAGCGGGATGCGGCGTTCGGGCTGCTGAGGGCCTCGCTGAGCGCGAAAGGCTTGAAGCTTTCGCGCGACATCATGAAGTTGAACGAGACGCTGGGCGAGATGAACAATAACGATTTCGTGCAGTATGGCGAGTGGAAGTATCACATCACGGTGATGGGCACGCCGTCGAAGTATCAGCCGTGGGGCTGGCAGATTGATGGGCATCACTTGATCGTCAACTACTTGGTGATGGGCGATCAGGTGGTGATGACGCCTTTGTTTGTCGGCTCTGAGCCCGTGATTGCGCCGATGGGCAAGTACAAGGGCCTGGCGATTTTGCAGGACGAGCAGGGCGCGGGTCTGGAGATGATTCGTGCGCTTGATGGCAATCAGAAGAAGAAAGCGATTCTCGAAGTTTCGAAAACCGGTAACAACAACCTGACCGAAGCGTGGAAGGATAACGTTGTGCTGGATTACGCGGGCGCCGGCGCGGCGGCGTTCACGCGGTCGCAGCGGGATCAGTTACTGAAGCTGATTGATATGTACGTCTCGAACATGGACGACGGGCACGCGAAGGTGAAGATGGGGGACGTGCGCAAGCATCTCGACCAAACGTACTTTGCCTGGATCGGCGGGACGGAAGACAAGAGCGTCTACTATTACCGCATCCACAGTCCCGTGCTGCTGATCGAGTTTGACCATCAACGGCCAGCGGGTCTACGGCACATGTATCCGCCGGATCAGCCGTTCAAGGAACATATCCACGTTGTGGTGCGCACGCCGAACGGCAACGACTACGGCAAGGATCTACTGCGGCAGCACTACCTGGCGCAACCGCATCCCGCGGAATAACTCGGGCGCAGCTACTCCGGCCAGAAGCCGGCGGAGGCTCCGACCCATTCCATGTTGCTGTTTTGATCGACGCCCATCATCTTGCCGCGGCCGGTGCGGATGATCGTGGTGACGGCGCGGGGTGTCTCGGCCTCGGGCGGCCAGATGTACATGATCCGGACTTCGGCTTTCGTCATGCCGTGCGGCGTGTCGATGGTGGCGGCGAAGTTCACTCGCTCTTGCAGAATGTACTCCGGTTGATGCCGGATGGCGTCGATCTCGGCGCGCGTGGGTCCGATAACAACACCGAGACCCGCAAAGCTGTAAAGGGGTTTCAGCACCCAGTTGTCGAGATCCGGCGGAATTTCTCTTGCCTGATCGAGGAAGATGGTGCGCGGCACGCTGGGGTGATTCAAAAACGGAATCGAAAACTTGCTAATGCGGAAATACCAGTTGGGGTGGCCCGCCCACTCGACGTCAAGCTCGTTGCGGAAATCGAAGCCGAGATTCGCGTGCTTCCGTTCGAGTTCGTCGACGATGGCGCGATTGTAGATGCGCTCGATGGGCCGGCCCTCGTAGTAGAGCTTGCGGCCGCGCTTCTCGACTTTCGTGATACAGACGGGGCGCACTCCAAAGAGACGCTCTGTGAGCAGGAAGTCGCAGAGCGTCTTTTGCTTCTCGGGTTCGATTTCGAGCAGTACGACGTCTTCCGGTTTGTGGCTGCCGAGAATCGCGTCGCGGAGCAAGGCGATGTACTCGTCGCCTTCGAGTCCGCCGAGCAGCGAGTGAAGATTTGCACCAAGGCCGTAAACTTCGCGATACATGAGCGCGACGAAAGGCTGAAACGCGTAGAGCGATGGGAAGGCCTGGATCTCGACGAGCTTGGGTTCGCCGGCAAGGTCGATGCCGAAGTCGGCCTGGATGAAGAGCGGCTTCGGGTTCTGGTTCGGGACGTTGTACTGCGCGGGGATGGTCGCGTCGGACCGGCGCAGATACTCCGGCGTCATCAACTGTTGGACGAGTTCGACGCCGTAGGCCGCCATCTTGTCGAGTAACTCGCGTGGGAAGAAGACCGGAGTTTCGGCGCAGCGGAACAGGACGTGGGTGCCGCAACCGTGGTCGAGGCGGGCGAGGAAGTCCGCATATTTCTCGGAGGTCCAGGAGGCGTTGAAGGCTCGGCGGAGTTCGGGAATCATGAGGATTGTGACCGCTCCTCGAAGAACTGCTCAAGTTGCTCCACCAAAGCCGGGAGGTGCTGCTGAATCGTCTCCCACACGATATCGACATCGACGTTGCCGTAATCGTGAACGACGCGATTGCGCATCCCGATGATCTGAGCGAATGGGATGAACGGAAGCGCGGATCGGGTCTCAGGGGTTAACGGTGTCGCTGCCTCGCCGACAACGAGGAAGCGGCGTAAAACCACGTCCTGCGTCTTAAGATCCCGTTGAAACTGTTCGCGCGTTTGTCCTGCGACATACGTCTGAATTGTCTGGACGGATTGAAACATGTCCAAGAGGCGCGCTGCGTCTTTACTCGGAATAGACGTCATGGGCAGATCCGAGGATGGATTCGCGGCGGATGAAATTGGTGTCGAGTTCGACGGACCTTCTTGTTAGAAGGTCGACTTCGCAGCCGAGGATCGATTCGAGCTCCTCCTCGAGCGCATAGAAGTTCCACCCAAGGTGAACCTCCGGCCGAAACGTGATGAGCAGGTCAATGTCGCTGGCAGATTGGGCTGCGCCTTGTGCGAATGACCCGAAGACTTCGAGACGGGCAACGCCGTGCCGTTTGCAGAACGGGGCCAATCGCGGTTTGAGATCGTCGAGCGTAAGCGGAACTGTAGATGTCATTCTTTCCGTCCGTTTGCTCAGTCTCTGTGGTGAGCCATGCGATTAGTTTACGACCAGCAGGGCGGGCAGTCAAAGAGAATCCCGCGTCGATTCGCTAAATCAAAAACTTTCCAGCGGTCATGATTTGGCGATCGTCGGCCCAGATGTCGAAGTGCCTTCCGACGACGTCGATGTGGGTTGCGGAATACCAGTCGGCGCCGGTATGAAAACCGTAGGGATTGCCAAACGCAATGTGGATTCCGGGAATTTTTTCGTCCTGCAAAATGTTGCCGCAGACGTCGTGGAGCGCGAGGTTGGTGCCAATAGCGAATTCGCCGACGCGGTCGGAATTTTCGTCGGCGTGCGTATAGGCCCAGAACTCGTCGCGGAGTTCTTTGTTTACAGACTCGGCCGCGACGAGGCGATTGCCTTTGATCTGGATGGTGAGCGGCGCTTCGCGGAGGTCGCCGTACTTGGCGCACAGGTAGTCGCCGACCACGCCGTCAATCACGAACGTCCCGTTCACTTCGCCGGGCGTCGTAAAGACTTCGCCGCCGGGAAGATTGCCCCACTTCTTCGTGCTGATGATTCCCGAAGTCTTCACCCACTTATAGTCTTTATTGAGGTCGGCGACGATGTCGGTGCCGGCGGGCGTCCGGGCGGTAATCTTCTTCGCGACGGTGCCGATCTCCCACACCTTGATGCTGAGCGCGTCGACGGCGTTGAAATCGGCGCGCATGCCTTCGAGCATGATGCGCTTTTCGATGTTGACCATGTGCGCGTGCCGGATCTCGCGGCGGTTGACGACATCGGTCATCTGCATGCGCGTCTTCAATTCGTTCCTCTGCGCCTGCACGGCAAAGATGCTGACCTGGCTGGTTTCGAGATCCTCGAGAACCTCCTTCGGCATGTCGACGAGCGGCCGTGGAGCGAGGTCTTCCAGGACGAACGGCGTGTGGAACTGAACGTCCATTTTGTCCAGTTCGGCGACGAGCGACGCCGCGATTTCGAGGCACGCGTTATCGGTGATGATCGTTACTTTTTCATGCGGCTGGATCCGGAGGCACGTTTCTACAGCGCTGTGCGCGCCCCAGGAAAGCTCGGGGTCAAAGGGAACTTCTCGCAGATTCGTCATTACTTGGCGGCACTCATTTCGGCGGGTTTGGTGGCTAGTTCAGTTTCCGACACGATGTAGTCGACGACGGCTTTGAGGTCGCCCGTCGAATGAAAGACGCGCAGTTGGCGATCGGCGCCACTGCCCATCTTGAGCATCTCTCGAATGTACATCACTTCTTTGCGCGATCCGAGTTCATCGAGAACGTCGTCGACAAACTCAAGGTACTCTTCCATCAGATCGCGCAGCGGTACTTCTATCCCTTTCCCGAAATCGACGAGCTTGCCGTCGAGGCCGTACCGGGACGCGCGCCATTTATTTTCCATAATCAACGCGCGGCTGTAGATGCGGAAGCTTTGGTTCGCCTCATGCAACTTGTAGAGTTTGGCGACCGTGGCTTGGATCAGCGCGGTGATTGCGATGGTCTCGTCGACACGCATCGGAATGTCGCAGATGCGGAATTCAAGCGTCGGAAAATGCGGGTGCGGCCGGATGTCCCACCAAATTTTCTTCGCATTGTCGATGCAGTTGGTCGAGACAAGCAGGTTGACGAACCGCTCGTATTCGCCCCAACTCGGGAAGTAGTCCGGGATGTTGGTGCGCGGGAACTTATCGAACACTTTGCAGCGATACGATTTCAGCCCCGTGTCCATGCCGATCCAGAAGGGCGAATTTGTGGAGAGAGCAAGGATGTGCGGCAGAAAATAGCGTGCTGCGTTCATGATGTGGATCTGCGTTTCGCGATCCTCGATGCCGACGTGGACGTGCAGGCCGAATATCAGGTTGCCGCGCGCGACGACCTTCATGTCTTCGACGATCGTATAGTAGCGCTCGTCTGGAGAGATTTGCTGCGTGCGCCAATCGGAGAAGGGATGCGTTCCGGCGGCGGCCAGACGCAATCCGGCTTGGTAGGCGAGGCCGATGATGGCGCCGCGCAGCCCGGTGATCTCCTCACGCGCCTGCTGGATGTTGGCGCAGATTCCCGTGCCGACCTCGATGACGGATTGGTGCATCTCGGCCTTGACGCGCTCCTGCAGCAGCGTCTTGCCGTGCTCGATGAGTTCGGCCCCGATGTGGGAGCGAAGTTCGCGCGTATGAGGATCGACGGTCTGGTACTCTTCTTCGATTCCGAGCGTAAAACTGGGTCGCACAGTTGCCTCCTTAGCGAATCAGGCTCCGGCGACAGGCGGCTTTCCATGTAGAAAGGTTTGCCAGCGCATTTCGACGGGTTGCGACACGCGTAGAGCTTCTTCGATGGCGTACTCGGCCACTGCGTCCACGATCCAGCGGAAATTATCTGGACCAACCGACGTATACTCGGCGTCGGGTGCGGGGTTCAGGAAATCGATGGCATACGGAATACCATCTTCAACGGCAAACTCGACGGTATTGAGATCGTACCCGAGTGCGCGGCACAGCGTCAGGCAATCCTGAATGATGCGCGCGTGCAGTGCAGGTTCGATGGGCACGGGATTCTGGACGTAGCGCTCCGCATGCGGATTGCGCGGCTCGTACTGCATGACGTGCACTTTCTTCTGGCCGACGACGTAGCAGCGATAGTATTCGGTGAAAGTCACGGCGGTCTGCAGCGTCATGCAGAGATCGCGCGTGGAGTCGTAAGCCCTGAAAAACTCTTCGCGCGACTCCACATTGAAGACGTTCTTCCAGCCGCCGCCGCGGAAGGGCTTGAGGAACGCGGGGAAGCCGATGTACTCGAAGATCTCATCCCAGTTGAGAGGGTAGATGAGATTGCGCATGGATTGCGCGTTGGTGTCCGGCGGGTAGTCGTGATGGGGCAGGATAACGGTCTTCGGCACCGCCACGCCGAGCTTCGACGCGAGGGCGTAGTTGAAGAATTTATCGTCGGCGCCCCACCAGAAGGGGTTGTTGATGACCTTGGTACCGGTGAGCGCGGCGTTCTTGAGATACGCGTGGTAGAAGGGAATGTCGTGCGAAATGCGGTCGACGATGACGCTGTAGCCGGAAGGCTCGGCCATCTTGATTCCGCCGATCTTGATGTGCTCGGCGGAGACTCCGGCGACGCGCATCGAGTGGATGCGTTCGACGAGGGCACTGGGGAAGGTATTTTCTTTTCCGTAAATGACGCCTATTTTGGGCATAAGTTCCTCCGGTACTGAGCCTACGTAGCCGCTAGAAATACTTCTGCGTCATCTGCTCCCACCACGGCCAATCGTGGCCAGCGCCGTTGCCCCAGACGTCGAGCCAGTGCGGAATTCCGCGGCTCGCCATGATGTTTGCAAGGCGAAGATTCTCGTCGAGGCAGATGTCTGTCTCGCCCGTTGCGAGCACCATTTTCATCTGCTTGTACTTGTCGAGATAGAACGGATCGTTAAGATTGGGCAGAAAAGCCGGCGGGCAATTGAAGTAGCAATTGTCGTCGAAGTAGCCGTTCAAGAACTGATGCACGTCAAACGCGCCGCCCATGCTGACACAGGCGGAAACCAGATCCGGATGGCGGAGGGCGAAGTTGACGGAGTGATATCCGCCGAAGCTGCAGCCCGTGACGGAAACTTGCGGCGCCGCGTTGCGCGACTTGATAAACGGAACTACTTCTTCCACCAGATACTGGTCATATTGAATGTGCCGCGGCGCGCGCTCGGACGGTTGTACGGCCTTGTTGTACCAGCTCTCGGAGTCGACGCTGTCGACGCAAAACGCCTGGATCTGGCCGGACTCGTACTTGTGTCCGATCGTCGCGATCATCTGTCGCGCTTCGTAATCGTAGAAGCGGCCCATCGAAGTCGGGAACACAACCATTGGAGTTCCGCCGTGGCCGAACACGAGCAGTTCCATGTCCCGGTTGAGTCGTGGGCTATGCCACTTGTGATATTCGCGATTCATGAATTCGGTAATTGCCTTTTCTAAAGTTTAAACAGTGTTCTCAGCCGCTTCGTTTGGACGCGGCTGACGGGAATTTCGGTTTGTTTCTTGTCGTCCATCCGGAGTTGAAAACTGGACTTGAACCAGGGAATGACTTCGCGGATGCGATGGATATTGACGAGGTACGAACGATGGACACGCCAAAACGTCTCGGGGTCGAGGTTCGATTGCAGCTCTTCAATCGTCCGATAATTCGATTGGCCTTCGACGGTAGCCGCGACGACCGTAATCAGGCCGTCGTCGATAGTGGCGTAGACCAGATCCTGCGCGTCGATGATGAAGTTGCGGCTGCCGCTTTTCACCAGCAGTTTGGTGCGTTGCGAGCCTGGCTTGGCGCCTGGCTGCGCTTGCTGTTCGGCAGCCGCTGCGGCTTTGTTTTTCTGGGCGACGATGCGCTGGGCGCGTTCGATCGCGACCGCGAGGCGCTCGGAATCAACGGGCTTCAGCAGGTAGTCGAGTGCCTCCAAACGGAAGGCTTCGACGGCGTACTGCTCGAAGGCAGTCGCGAGGATAAAGTGCGGCAGCGGGACGTCTTTTTCGCGCAGCTTACGAATGACACCGATGCCGTCGAGGCCGGGCATCTGGACGTCGAGAAAGACGACGTCGGGCTCAATGTCTTCAATGAGTTTGACGGCCTCCAGGCCGTTCGAACCCGTGGCAACGATCTCGATTTCGGGGAAGTCCTTGAGGAGAAACGCCAGCTCTTCGCGCGCCAACTGTTCATCGTCCACAAGGACTGCGGACAGCGTGGCGGTCGCGCGTTGCACCATGAAATGGTAGTATAACAAGGTAGAAGGTTCGGCTCGCCTTCGACCCGATCTCCGCCAAAAATGGCGGGAAAGATGACGAGGTGTCCGCCTTGCGGCGGCGTGAGCTCGAAGATCCGAAGTTGCTCGTCATTCGCCCCGGAACGGGGTACAGGAGTTCGGTCATTTTGTCCATACAATCGAACGTTCGCATTGCGCCCGCAGACGGCAAGCTCGGTGTCTTGATCCCGGGTATCGGCGCCGTCTCGACGACATTCATTGCCGGCGTGGAAGCGATCAAGATGGGTCTCGCTCAGCCGATTGGCTCGCTGACGCAACTCGGCACAGTCCGCCTGGGTAAGCGCACCGACAACAACACGCCCAAGATCAACGAGTTTCTTCCGCTGGCGAAGCTCGAAGATCTCGTATTCGGCGGCTGGGATATTTTCGAAGACGACGCGTTCGAAGCCGCCGCCAACGCCAAAGTGTTGGACCGCCCGATGCTCGACCAATTGAAAGAGCCGCTTTCAAAGATTAAGCCGATGAAGGCGGTATTCGATTCGGCGTACGTCAAGCGCATTACGGGTCCGAACGTGAAGACCGAAGGCACCTTGATGGACAAGGCGCACGCGCTCATCGCCGACATCGAGAATTTCCGCAAAGAGCACGGCTGCTCGCGCCTGGTGATGATTTGGTGCGGTTCGACGGAAGTGTTCCACAGGCCGGGCGTCGTGCATCAATCGCTCGCGTCGTTTGAAGCCGGGCTGATGAACAACGATCCGGATATCGCGCCGAGCCAAGTCTACGCCTACGCGGCGATGAAGTGCGGCGTTCCGTTCGCGAACGGCGCTCCGAACCTGACGTCGGATATTCCGGTGATCCTCGACATGGCGCGCGAACTCAGCGTGCCGATCTGCGGTAAGGACTTCAAGACCGGGCAGACCTTTATGAAGACCCTGCTGGCGCCCGGTTTCAAGGCGCGCATGCTGGGCATGTCGGGCTGGTTCTCAACCAATATCCTGGGCAATCGCGACGGCGAGGTGCTCGAAGATCCGGGTTCGTTCAAGAGCAAGGAAGAGACCAAGCTGAGCGTGCTTGAGCAGATTCTGCAGCCGAATCTGTATCCGATGCTTTATAAGGACCTCTATCACGCGGTTCGCATCAACTACTACCCGCCGCGTGGCGACGCAAAAGAAGGCTGGGACAACATCGACATTTTCGGATGGTTGGGCTACCCGATGCAGATCAAGATCGACTTCCTGTGTCGCGATTCGATTCTGGCGGCTCCGCTGGTGCTGGATCTGGTGCTGTTCATGGATCTGGCGCAGCGCGCCGGGATGCGTGGCATCCAGGAATGGCTCTCCTTCTACTTCAAGGGTCCGATGACTGCCCCCGGTTTGTATCCGGAGCACGACTTGTTCATTCAGTTGATGAAACTGAAGAATACGCTGCGCTGGATGAAGAACGAAGAACTGATTACGCACCTCGGCCTCGAATACTACGACTAGTCCTACAACACGCATGAATTGCTTAGTGATTGGCGGTACGCTGTTCATCGGCCGTCAGCTCGTTCAAGAACTCCTGAAAGCCGGCCACGACGTGACGGTGTTGCACCGGAAGCCGAAGCACGACCTCGGCCGAAAAGTGAAGAACCTGCAGGCCGACCGCAACGACGCGGCGGCACTGAAGACGGCGCTGGCGGGCAAGAGCTTCGACGTTGTCTACGACAACGCCTATGATTGGGAGCGCGGCACGACTTCGGCGAACGTCGAAGCCACGGTTCGCGCGCTGCCGACCAAGCTGCATCGCTACGTCTATATGTCGAGCGTCGCGGCGTACGGCGATGGCCTGAATCATCACGAGGGCGACGCGCTCGCCCCCGATGACGCGCCGGATCTTTACGTCCGCAACAAAGCGATGAGCGAGCGAGCGCTGTTCCGCCTGCATCATCGCGGCGGGCTTCCGCTGGTGACGTTGCGGCCTCCATTCATCTACGGTCCCGGCAATCCGTTTTATCGCGAAGCGTTCTTCTGGGATCGGTTGCGTGCGGGCCGTCCGATCGTCCTGCCGGGAGACGGCCGCCGCTTGATGCAGTTCATATTCGTGCGCGACTTGGTTTCGGCGATGCTGAAGGTTTTGGACGAGCAGGCCGCAGTCGGTCACGCGTTCAACATTGCGAATTCGCGGCCGCTGTCGCAGGCCGAGGCCGTCGAAGCGTTCGGCGTGGCGTGCGGCAAAAAGGTCAACTTCGTACGCGTTCCGCGTGAGCGGATGCTGCGCGCGGGCGGCCATCCGATGGGCCCGAAGCTGTACTTCGCCGAATATTACGACATGCCGCCGATCACGCAGATCACGGCGAAAGCGCAGCGCATTCTGAAGTTCAAGCCGATCGATTTCGCGAGCGGATTGAAGGAAACCTACAAGTGGTACCTGCGCCATCGCGCATGGCCGGAGCCGGATTACACGTTCGAAGACGAGATGCTTGAGAAGGCGCCTCGTGGTCCGGCGCTGACGGCGGCGCGATAGCTCTACGGCGTCGCGCGAACTTGCGCCAAGCGGGCTTTGAATTCGGGCGACAGCGTGGCTTCCACCTCCGGCGTGATCAGTCCGACTTTGTCTAAATCCTGCACGTGAACTTGGTCTTTGAGTCGGAAACTTGTCAGCTTCATCGTGACAAGGTCGACAACTGGCGCGATCAAGAAGCCTTGCGGACTTCGGTAGGGATGCAGAATCTCAGGGATTGGAGCAAGGTATTCGGGCCGGACTTTCTCCGCCGCGAAAACCAGATGGATTGCGTTTCTTGCCTTCGGCTCCTTCGCGTCGACGAGCGTGTCGACACCCGCCACGTGACGGTATACAAAGCCAAAAGGCGCGATCGCTTTCTCGATGCGCGCAAGGTCCGCGCGACGAACGGCCACGTCGACATCGCGCGTAAGGCGTGCGTCTATAGGGCTCAGCTGATCTACGTAGACGTACGTCGCCAAGCCGCCTACTATCTGATAGGCGATCCCCGCCTGCTCAAAGGCGGTCGCCAAACGCTTGGCTGAGTCGACAATTAGGTCCACGCGTTCCTCAAAGAAAGTGTTCATAGCCGCAGATTTGTTTCCAGCTTATTTCAATCTTTGCACACCGCCGCCATTGCCTTCGCCGTATTGCAATGGATCGTCACCGTATCTTCCACCTTCCTCGCGTAGCCTCCCGCGAGCGTCGACGCAACCGGCACTCCACGATCTTTCGCCAAGCGAAACACAATCTCGTCGCGCCGTCGCAATCCGTCAATCGTGAGATTCAAACCACCCAGTTGATCTTCTTTATACGGATCCGCGCCCGCGACGTACAGCAGCAGATCCGGCTTCGCGTTGTCGAGCCCGCAACGGACCGCGCCTTCGAGTTTTTCTAAATACTCGGCGTCCTCGACGCCATCCTGAAGGTGGATGTCCACAGTAGATGGGGGTTTCTCGACAGGATAGTTGTGGAGTTGATGAAGCGACAACGTGTAGACGCTTGGGTCCGGCGCAAAGATCGCCGCCGTGCCATTGCCGTGATGCACATCGACATCGACCACCATCGCCTTGTGGATCGCGCCTTCCGCCTGCAATTTTCTGATGGCCACCGCGACGTCGTGGATTGCGCAGAATCCTTCACCGTGCGCCGGGTACGCGTGGTGGAATCCGCCGCCGATGTTGCACGCAAACCCGGTCCGGAGCGCTTCTCGCGCGGTGAGAATCGTACCTCCCGCAGCAAGCCAGAATGCGTCGACCATCTTCTGCGAGTACGGAATCTCCAGCCGCAATAACTCGTAGTAGTCGAGCGTGCCTTGCCGCAGACGCGTCACCCAGCGGCGGTCGTGCACGAGCAGAAGATCTTCATCCGCAGCGGGGCCAGGCAGAAGGAAATCGTCGGGCGTCGCGAAGCCTTCCGATAGCAAACGATCGCGGATCAACCTGTATTTCTCGGAAGGAAACACATGCGAGCCGAGCGAAAGGTCGTAGTCGTCGTGATAGATCAACTTGAAAGGAAGCATGCTCAGTTTGGGTCCTGTCCGACTGTGGACTGCAGCGCAGCGATCAGCGCAACGGCGTACACGTCGTCCGCGGAACAGCCGCGCGACAAATCGTGAAACGGACGCGCGAGGCCTTGCAGCAAGGGCCCGAACGCCGATGCGCCTCCGAGGCGTTCCACCAATTTGTACGCGATGTTCGCCGCCGCGAGATCGGGGAAAATGAGTGTGTTTGCCCGTCCCGCGACCGCGGAGTCTGGTGCCTTCGACACGCCGACGCTTTCGATGAGTGCGGCATCGGCTTGCAGTTCGCCGTCGACACGGAGATTCGGTACCCGCTCGCGCACGAGACGAAGGGCCTCCGCAATCTTATCGAGCGACGGATGCCGCGCGCTGCCCTTCGTCGAGAAGCTGAGCAGTGCGACTTTCGGCGTAATGCCGAGCAGCGCGCGCACACTCTGCGCCGTTGCGATCGCGATATCGGCTAGCTGCGAAGCGTTCGGATCCATTACGATGCCGCCGTCTGCGAACGCGAGCACGCCCTGCTCGCCGAACTGCCGGTCGCGCACGCACATCAGGAAGTGGCTCGATACGGTATCGACGCCTGCTTTGGGGCCGATACACTGCAACCCGGCGCGGACGGTGTCGGCAGTGGTGTTGGTGGCCCCGGCGACGCCCGCATCGGCGTCGCCCGCAGCCACCATCAACGCGGCGTAGTTGAGCGGAAGCTGCGCGAGGTGCCCGGCCTCGTCTTGCGTTACGCCCTTCGCGCGCCGCCGTTCGTAGTAGCGCGCCGCGTATTGATTCGAGAGTTCGCCTTCGAGCAGGATCGGTTCCACCAGGTGTTCCGCTGCAAGCCGCGCGGCGGCCTCTTGAATTCGAGGATCGTGGCCTTCCGGAAACACAACGCGCGGCCGCCGTCCAAGCGACTTGAGGCGCGTGCGAAAGCCGTCAAGTAACGCCGCGGCGGATTCCGTCATGGTTCGCGGACCTCCAGTCCCGAAGGCGCCGCGTCGAGCAGATGACGCGTATTCCAACTGATCAGCACGGTCGCTCCCGCTTCGAGCGTGAGCAGCGCGACTACCGAATCGAAAACTCGCGGACCCCACTGCCCATGGCTCACCCGATGCCGGATCGTCGACCACACCGTGTCGCGCGTCATCGAGACGATCCGGCTAGTCGAGAAGTTCAGCCGCAGCAGTTCCTCAGCCTTTTGCGGAGCAATACCATGCGGCTTGGGCAGGCGAGTCAGTACCGAATAACACTCGAACAGTGCGTGCCCCGTCAGGATCAACTCTCCGTTCTCGCGATCGCAACCAGCCTTTGCCGCCAACGTACGTTCATGCAGCGGGTGGGCCGCCAGCAAAAGTGGCACCAGCGCGCTGGTGTCCATCCCGTACTTCATCGCTCGCCGCCCGCCAATTCCCGAACTGCCGATTCTCGCACGCCCTCGATCAAGGCTTCGACCGTTGCGGCCTCGAGCGGTGTCGTTTCGACGGCCGCAACCGAAACCCAGACCGTGCCCCGCTTCTCGAACTTCGAATCCTCAACCGCGGAAGGGATGGCGGAGATCTCTAACACTCCGTATCGATACCGCAACCCCAAAGGGGTGCCAGCTTGCCAGCCAGCCTCGTCCCGAACCGCTTTTGGAATGACGATTCTCCCTAGTTTGTCGATGGTAGAAATCATGGATTTAGATTACCATGCTTGATAAGAAACGACTTGTGCCTCCCTCCAGAAAATACATTGACATCTGTTTTAAGTTAAACGTACAATTAAAACGTTCGTATGGAACAGTCGTTTAATCCGCTTAAAGTGGACACCAAAACGCGAATCCTGGACGCCGCCGAGCGCCTTTTCGGCCAGAGCGGCGTGGACGGCACATCCCTGCGCGACATTACAAAGGAAGCCGGCGTGAATCTTGCGGCCGTGAACTATCACTTCCAGTCGCGCGAATCTCTCATCTCGGCGGTTGTCTCGCGGAGGATCACGCCAATCACTGAGCGCCGGTTGCGCATGCTCGATGAGTTTGAGGCATCGCCCGATGGGCTGACGCCGGAGCGAGTTGCCGAAGCATTTCTGATCCCCTTGCTCGAAGCCGGCGACCGCGACGAGTTTTTGCGGCCGATGATGGGGCGGATGCTGTCCGCTCCGAACGATTTTCTGAATCACGTTTTTAAGACCCATCTTGCCGGGATGGCAGTCCGGTTTCTGGACGCGCTCGGCAAGACGCTGCCCGGCGTCCCGCATCAGGAGTTAGTTTGGCGTCTGCACTTCATGGCCGGTGTTGTTTCGCACATCATCGCGTGGTCGCGCGTGCTGCCAACGATGACTGGCGGCGTTTGCGATCTCTCGGATACGGACGCGTTGTCGAAACGGATGACCGCGTTTGTTGCGGCTGGCTTGCGTGCGCCCGCGCCGCGCTAGGAGGTCGAGTTTATTATGCGATTGTTGATTCTACTTTTGGCCGTCGGTACCGCCTTGGGTGCGGAAACACTGCAGTTGAGTTTGCAAAGGGCCGTTGAGATCGCGCTGGCACCGGAAGGCGCGACGCGCGCGCAACTTGCGGCGGAAACCATTCAGGCCGCAAACGCCCGTGCCAAGCAGTCGCGCGCGGCGCTTCTACCCAACGTCGATGGCGCTCTAGCATATCGAGATCAGACCGTGAATCTCGGTGCGGTCGGCATCACTTTTCCGTCGGTTCCGGGGTTCGCATTCAATCCGATCGTCGGACCATTCTCAGTGTTCGATATCCGCGGCAATCTGACGCAATCGGTCTTCGATTTCGCGGCAATCCGCCGATTTCAAGCTGGACGCCTGGGAATCGAAGCGGCGAAAGCAGACAACCAAGTGGCGCGTGATGAAGTCGCGGACACCGTAGCGCGCGCATACCTTGCCGCGTTGCGGACGGAAGCTTCCTACGAAACGCAAAAGTCGAATGTCGAACTCTCCGAACGGCTACTCCGGCTTGCCAAGTCGAAGAAGGATGCGGGCAGTGGCACTGCCATCGAAGTGACGCGCGCACAGGTCCAGCTTGCAAACGATAAGCAGCGCTTATTCGTTACGCGAAGCGATGCGGATCGTGCGCTGTTGCGTTTGGGCAGGGCGATGGGCTTGAATCTGGATGTGGTCCTTCAACTGAGCGACAAAATGATCTACAAGCCCTTTGATCGAAGCGAGATGGGGAAGGCGCTCGAAACCGCGCGTGCCACGCGTCCGGTGCTCGATGCCCAAGCGAAACGCGAAGAAACCGCACGGCTGAACTACGACGCCACAAAGTTTGAGCGGCTTCCGTCGGTGGGGTTCTTTGCCGACTACGGAACCATCGGCGCCAGCGCGGCCAGCAATCATCCGACACACACCTATGGCATGGCAGTGAAGTTACCGGTATTCGATGGCGGACGCCGCGATGCGCGGCGTGCGGAGAGCTTCTCGCAACTTAGGCAGGAGCAAATTCGGACGCGGGATGCGCGCGAGCAAGTGGAACTCGACGTCCGCCTCGCAATCGGCAGCCTGCTCTCGGCCGAAGGTCAGGTGGATGTTGCGAAAGAAGGCCTGCAATTGGCAACCACCGAACTGGCACAGGCGCAGCGCCGCTACGAAGGCGGTGGGGCGTCGAGCCTTGAAATCACAGACGCGCAAACGCGCCTGCAACGCGCCCGCGATAACCAGATCGCGGCGATCTACAACCATAACCTCGCGCGCATCGAATTGGCGACCGCAACGGGCAAGATTCAGGAATCAGTCGCGCGCTAAGCGAAGCGGAAAAACGAAATGGCAAAACGAATTCTACTTCTCCTCGTTCTCGTTGGCGCCGCCGCGGGCGGCTATTGGTATTGGCAAGCCACTGCAGCGGCGGAAGCAAAGGGTCGCATTCTGGTCTCTGGCAATCTCGAGATGACGCAGGTCGATGTCTCCTTCAAAGCGTCGGGCAAGCTGATGGAGCTTGCCGTGCGCGAAGGCGACTTCGTGAAGAAGGGCCAGTTGATCGCGCGCATCGAACGAAATTCCGTCGAACACCAGAAAGAGCGCGACGCGGCGGGTGTCGCGGCGTCGGAGAACGCGTTCACCACGCTCGGCACCAGCATCCAGTATCAGAAGGCGACGATCGATGGCGACATCGATTTGAAGAAGGCTCTGATCGCCCAAGCCGAGGCGCGCCTCAGCGAACTGATGGCCGGCTCCCGCAAGCAGGAGATCGAGCAATCACAGGCGGCCGTCGCGGACGCGCGCACGCAGTTGGATTGGACCAAGCTGGATTGGGATCGCGCGCAGAAGCTATACAAAGACGAAGACATCTCGACTTCGCAATTCGACATGGCGCGTACCAAGTTTCAGAGCGCGCAGGCCGTGCTGCGGCAGGCCGAGCAGCGTTACGGGTTGATCAAGGAAGGTCCGCGCAAGGAAGAGATCGCGATTGCACGCGCGCAAGTGGATCAGGCCCGGGCTTCGTTGAAGCTCGCCGAAGCGAACCGCCTGGATCTGAGGCGTCGCGAACAGGAACTCGGCGCGCGTCGCGCGGAAGTGGATCGCAGCAAGGCGCAACTTGCGATTACGCAGACGCAGATCACCGACGCCGACATCTACTCGCCGGTCGACGGCGTCGTCCTTGTGAAGAGCGCGGAGATCGGTGAGATCGTCGCTGCCGGAGCGACGATCGTCACAATCGGCGATCTCGACCATCCGTGGCTTCGGGCCTACATCAACGAGCGCGATCTCGATCGCGTAAAGATCGGCGGCAAGGTGCGCTTGCTGACCGACTCGCGCAGCGGCAAAGAGTACGAGGGCCGCATCAGCTTTATCGCGTCTGAAGCCGAATTCACGCCGAAGCAAATTCAAACGAAGGAAGAACGCGTGAAGCTCGTGTATCGCATCAAGGTTGAAGTCGCGAACCCGCGGCACGAACTCAAGAGCAACATGCCTGTGGATGGAGAGATCCTATTGTGACCCCCGAGTCACCGATCATTGAGATCCGCGGCCTCGCCCGGAAGTTCGGCGCACTCACCGCGGTGGATCACATCGATCTCGCGATTCCGCGTGGTGAGATCTTTGGCCTCGTCGGTCCGGACGGCGCAGGCAAGACGACAACGCTTCGTATGCTGTGCGGTCTCATGGATCCCACCGAGGGTCAAATTCTGATTGCCGGCGAGGATGTGGCGAAGAATGTCGACGCGGTCCGTGATCGCATCGGCTACATGGCGCAGCGCTTTGGCCTCTATACGGATCTTACTGTCGAAGAGAACATGATCTTCTACGGCGACCTGTTCGGCGTCGTCGGCGCGGCACGCGACAAGCTGATGACTGAGCTCCTGCGGATGACGCGCATGGAGCCTTTTCGCGCACGGCCGGCTGGTAAACTTTCCGGCGGCATGAAGCAAAAGCTGGCGCTGATGTGCACGCTGCTACACCACCCGCAGATTCTGTTTCTCGATGAACCCACGAACGGAGTCGATCCGGTTTCGCGCCGCGATTTTTGGGCGATTCTGTATCAGCTGGTAAAAGACGGCCTGACGGTTTTCGTAACCACCGCGTATCTCGACGAAGCCGAGCGTTGCAATCGCGTCGGATTAATGCATCGCGGACGCCTGATCGAATGCGACGCGCCGCAACGATTGCGTCGCAGTCTCTCGGAGCCCTGTTACGAAGTGACCAGCCCTGACCTCCGCGCCGTGCGTGACGCCCTGCGCGCTCGGCCCGATGTCCTGAGCGCCGAGCCATCGGGCCTCAAGCTGCACGTTTTCTTGACCACTAGCGCACCGCCCGTTGCCGAAGTGCGTGCCGCGATGCCCGTTGCGGCGGACTTCGAGCCGATGACGCCGTCCCTTGAAGACGTCTTCATCGCCCTGGTCAGCAAACAGGAGCTGCAGCGTGCCGCCTGATTCCGGCCTCGCGCTCGACATCCGGAATCTCACGAAGCGCTTCGGCGACTTTGTGGCGGTGGACCGCGTCAACCTCGAAGTGCAGCGCGGCGAGATCTTCGGCTTTCTCGGACCCAACGGCGCGGGAAAGTCGACGACCATTCGCATTCTCTGCGGGCTGCTGGAACAGACTAGCGGCGACGCAACGGTCGGCGGCTTCGATGTCCGAACGCAGTCGGAAGAGATCAAGCAGAACATCGGTTACATGTCGCAGAAGTTCTCGCTCTACGACGACCTGATGGTCGAAGAGAACATCGACTTCTTCTCCGGCATTTACGGCGTGCCGCGCGACAAGCGCGAGGCGCGTAAGAACTACGTGCTCAAGATGGCGGGCCTCGAGGACCGCCGGAGCGAGAAAACGTCGCTGCTCTCCGGAGGCTGGAAACAGCGTCTTGCGTTAGGCTGCGCCATTCTCCACCAGCCGCCGATCCTGTTTCTTGATGAACCGACCTCCGGTGTCGATCCCATCGCGCGACGCCGGTTCTGGGAACTGATCTACTCGTTGTCCGCCGAAGGCCATACCATCTTCGTGTCGACGCACTACATGGACGAGGCCGAATACTGCAACCGCATTGCCCTGATGTATCACGGCAAGATGATCGCGCTTGGTTCGCCCGCGGAACTGAAACTCTCGATCTCCGATCATCACCTGTTTTATCTCGAAAGCAGCGACTTGCGGGATGCAATGACAGCGATCGAGAACGCGCCGGGAATTCTGGACACGGCAGTATTCGGAGGCGGCCTTCACGTCGCCGTCCAAGATGCGGTGCGCGGTGAGCAAGCGGTCCGCGAAGCGCTTGCGAAAACCAGTATCGAGATTGTGGAACTGCGCCGGATTGAGCCTTCCATGGAGGATGTCTTCGTCGCCCTCATCGAACGCGAAGACAAAGAGAAAAAGGATACGGTGGCACGATGAACTGGATTCGCCTTCGCGCCATCGCGCGCAAAGAACTGCTCCACATCGTCAGAGACTCCCTCAGTCTCGTGATGGCCCTGCTACTGCCATTGGTGATGCTCGCGATGTTCGGCTGGGCCCTGAGCCTCGACGTCGATCGCATCAGCACGCTGGTTTTCGATCGCGATCAGTCTCCGCAGAGCCGCGAGATGCTGCAGCAATTCACCGGATCGCGCTATTTCCAGGTCCTCGGGTACGCTTCGAGCTACGCCGAGATCGAGCGCTGCATCGACCAATCGAAGTGCCTCGCCGCCGTCGTGATTCCAGAAACATTTGGTGCGGATCTGCTTGCCGGGCGCAGCGCGCAACTGCAGGTGTTGTTGGATGGCAGCGACTCAAATACCGCATCCATCGCCCAAGGCTACGTCGAATCGCTCACGCGAAGCTACGGCCAGAATCTGCGCTCGGCAACGCAGATTCAGAAGGGCGCGGGCCGCATCGCGCCGCCCATCGACGCTCGTGTGCGCGTCTGGTATAACACCGATCTGAAGTCGCGCAACTACATCGTGCCGGGCTTGATCGCCGTCATCATCATGATCATCGCTTCGCTACTTACGTCGCTGACCATCGCGCGCGAATGGGAGAACGGAACGATGGAGCAGTTGCTTTCGACGCCCGCCCGCGCTGCGGAGATTGTCCTCGGAAAGCTCGGCGCATTCTTCCTGATCGGCGTCGCCGACATGGCGATCTGCTTGCTAATCGGCATCTTCGTGTTCGACGTCCCAATGCGCGGCAGTACGTTTCTGCTGATCTTCACGTGCTTCGTATTTCTCTTTGGCGCGTTGTGTTGGGGCGTATTTCTCTCGGCCATCACACGCAACCAGCTAATGGCCTATCAACTTGGAACGCTCACTTCGTTTCTGCCGGCGTTCCTGCTTTCCGGCTTCCTGTATTCGACCGAGAACATGCCCATCCCCATTCAGATCATTTCGTACCTGGTGCCTGCGCGCTATTTCATTACTGCGATCAAGGGCATCTTTCTCAAAGGCATCGGCCTGCGTCTGTTGTCGTTCGAAATTCTCCTGCTAATCGTCTACGGCGGCCTGGTATTCGTCGCGACCACGCGTAAAATGCGACAGAAAATAGCGTAACTCATGTCTCCATCGATCGAACGAATTCTGGTCATCGTCCGCAAGGAGTTGCGGCAGGCTCTCCGCGAGCCACGCATGCGCGGCATGTTGCTCGCGCCTCCGATGATTCAGCTGATGGTCTTTGGTTTCGCCGTAAACCTCGACGTCGAGCAAGCGCGGATCGGCTGGATGGACGGCGATCGCACGCAGCAGAGCCGTGAACTCCGCGCTGCGTTCGAAGGCTCTGGCCGCTTCAGAGTGATTGCGACCCCTCAGAACGACACCGAACTGCACGATCTCATGGATCGCTCGAAAGTGGAAGGCGTCGTCCGCTTGTTGCCCGGCTTTGGGCGCGATCTGCAGCGTGGTCGCGAGTCCGAAGTGCAAGTGCTTGTCGAAGGCACCAACTCGAACACGGCCTCGATTGTCACCAGCTATGCCGGCCGGACGATTGCGCGCTTCTCCGCGGAGATGCTGCAGGAACAGCAAAGGATCAAGTCGGTCGCGCGAACCGTGCAGTCCGGCGCACCGATTCACGTCACAATTCCGCAGCTATCGGTGCGGCCGCGTGTTTGGTTCAATGCGGACCTCCGCAGCCGGAACTATTTCATCCCCGGGGTCATCGTCAACATCATCACGCTTGTCACGCTCTCGCTCACCGCAATGGCGATCGTCCGGGAGAAAGAGATCGGCACGATGGAGCAACTGATGGTGACGCCGATCAAGCCGATCGAACTGATCCTGGGCAAAACGATTCCTTTCGCGCTGATCGGCTTCGCCGATACAATCCTCGTATTCGCGGCATCGCTGCTGATCTTCCACGTACCGTTCCGCGGGAGCTTTCTCCTATTGATGGTGTGTGCCGGGCTGTTTCTATTGACCACGCTCGGCGCGGGGCTGTTCGTCTCCACCATCTGCCGCACGCAGCAGCAGGCGATGATGTCGACGTTCCTGTGCTTCATGCCGTTCTTCCTGCTCAGCGGATTCAACTTCCCGATCCGCAACATGCCGATACCGATTCAGTACCTGACCTACCTGAATCCCGTGCGCTACTTCGTCGAAATCGTCCGCGCGATCTTCTTGAAGGGCGCTGGACCCGATACGCTATGGCCGCAAATGACCGCGCTCGGCGTGCTCGGCGTGACGATTCTCGGCCTTAGTGTTTCGCGCTTCCACAAGAAGCTGGACTAAGCTACTTCGGATCGCCGGCCTCCACCCACTCCGTATTGAAGTGCGCATGCTTGATCGACTTGCGGTCCGCGCCTTCCGGAAGGTGATTCAGGAAGATCGAATACGAAATATGCAGCGATCCATCTTGCGATTGGATGATCGACGGATAGTGGAAGGAACCCGCGCCCGCGCCACGATCGTCGCGCTCGATGTTCCGCGTCCATTTCCAGGTCACGCCTTCGTCGTCGGATAGCGAAACAGCGAGCGAATGCCGGCCCTTCTCGAGATCGTTGTAGGCCATCGCCCAACGCCCATCGCGCATCACGATGACCTCCATGCCCGTGCCCGGATTCGGAATCTCGGAGTCGACCACCTTCGACCACGTGACGCCTTCGTCCTTCGAAGTCGCCATGTGCACGCGCTTCGGTGGCGGACCGTTATCGCGCATGTACGCGACCAGCGTTCCGTCTTTCTTTTGCACGATCGACGGCTGAATGTTGCCGCCGCCGACAAGCGGCTCGCTGGTCTGCCAGGTCTTGCCCTTGTCGTCCGAGATCGCCATCAGCGAAAACGAATAGCCGTCGGAGTACAGCGGAATGACAATGCGTCCGCTCGCCAACTGCTGCGGATGCGCCCGCGTCATCCAACCCATGCGAGAGTAATATTTGTCGCCGGCTTTCTCAAAAAGATACTTCCGATACTTCTCCGTGTACTCCATGCCTTCCATTTGCTTCTTCGTGCTCGCTTCAAAGTTGCGCGGAACAAACAGCAATACTTCGCTCTCCGACCAGGCGGGCGCGCCCAGCTTCAAGTAGTCGGTAGAGATCTTATACTTCGTCAACGCCGTTTCCCACTGGTTCGCAATGATCACCTGCCACATCAACCACAGGCGCTTGTCGTTGTCGAGGAACATGGTCGGATTGGTGTCCGGAAAGCCCGGCGTGTCCGCGATGTCGTAGCGCGGGCTCCAGCGCTCGCGGCCCTTTGCGAGCCGTGCGCCTTCGATCTTCACGTCGTCCGCCGTTCGTTCGCCGGAGCCGTGATACCAGATGACGAACAGATCGCGGTTCGGCAGTTCCACGATGCACGACGCGTGGTTGTGCCACTTCTCCAATGGAAAGACGAGTTCCGACTTGAAGAAAGGGGCGTCGGCGGCGACAGCCACGGTCGCAAGGGCAAGCAGGGCGAATAGCTTCACTCCGCGATTATAGATCGGTGGGACTCAGGGCGGCGCGGACGGATGCCGATCCTGCGATGTCCTCAAGTTAGAAGCGTGCATAGTTAAACGGCGCGCCATGGCACTCGTCACTGTAAAGAGCAAGCTTCAAGTAGTGATTCCAATCGCGATCCGCGAACAGGTCCGCATCGGCATCGGGGACATCTTTGAAGCCAGGATCGAGCGCGGGAAGAATACGCTCACCCCGAAGGCTGTCGTTGATCGAGACATGGATCAAGCGCTCGCCGAGATGGATTCTGGAAAGGCAAAGGGCCGTTTTCATTGGCCGAGGCATTGATGGCTTCGCTGAACGCGAATGCCAACCGAAAAGCGAGACGCCGCAAGCGCCAATTGCGGTGAACGTCGCTTGCTCACGTTTGCAGGGCCGAGTGAATGACGATTGGCGCTTCTATTTTCGTACCGCACGTGGCACTTACGAACTTCTAAAGATCGTCAGACAGCCCAAGTAGCTTCTCCGCCCCGGCGGCACCTTCTGGCAAGGCAATGGACGCCCAACTGGCACTGTCGCCTGAATAATGATTGGCCACGCACGATAACGGATTCGGCACAGCCGCGTCTGAGTACGCGATGAGACTCTCCCTCGCGTTGTTGACCGTCTCCCGCCTATTCGCACAAACCATCCCCGTCGACCAAAGAGGACTGCCAGTGGGCGTGTCCATTCCATCGTTCACCGCGGAAGACCAGCGGGGTGTTATGCGAACGCTTCAATCGCTGACGGGCCCGAACGGCTTGGTGCTTCTGTTCGTCCGCTCCGCCGATTGGTGACCCTACTGCAAAGAGCAACTGGTCCAGTTGCAACAGGCGGAGACTCGATTTCGCGCCCAAGGCCTCGGAATCGCGGCGATGACGTACGACAACGTGGCGACGTTGTGCGACTTTGGTGCGCGCGCCAAGATCGCGTATCCGTTGCTTTCCGATCCGCAATCGCAAACGATTCGAGCGTTTCGGATGCTTGACCCCGACAACTCACAGAGCAATATTCCGGCCTATGGCGCGAGCGATGTGGCGTATCCGGGCTGGTTCTGGATTGGCCGCAACGGCGTCATCCGCGAGCGTTTCGTCGACGGCAACTGGAACGATCGGTTCTCCGCGAACAACGTCATCACACTTTTGTTCCCAGAGGTGATTGAGAAACGTGGCGAGCGGCGATCTGGTCCGCACTTGGAGGTGGAATTATTTCAATCCGATCGCGCCGTCAGCCCCGGCACGCGGGTCACGCTGGGGCTGGAGATTGGTCTGTCGAAGGGTGTCCATCTCTACGCGCCTGGCGCGGTCGGCTACAAGCCGGTCGAAATGGTGCTGACCCAGGGCATTGAGTTTCTCACGCGGCCTGTCTCGTATCCGCCGTCAACGGTTCTTCGCCTGAAAGCGATCAAAGAACGCGTGCCGGTGTTCAGAGGCAAGTTCAGAGTGAGCCAGGATATTGTGATCTCCGATCGCGGCGTCTTTGAAAGAACGCTGCCGAGAGAGCACGATCAGACCGCCCCGGTGACCATTCGCGGAGTGCTCCGATATCAAGCGTGCGACGAGCGCGAGTGCTTCCGGCCCGCCGAGATACCTGTCGAATGGACTCTCGCCGTGCATCGCAATGATTCGATCCGACCGGCGAAGGAGAACCAAAAGCCCCCCGGCAGGTGACTCGCGCTGCTAGGACTTCCGACGAAACGTCCAGTACATCGGGAACCCGAGAGCGATGAATCCCAGCCCCACCGCCGATTCGAGCGGCCGCGCCACCAGCGTGTTCGCCACTAAGAACCCGGCGCCGCAGAGGAAGATTGCCGGCGTCAGCGGATAGCCCAACGTGCGATACGGACGCGCCGCGTCCGGGTTCCGTTTGCGAAGTACGAACACTGCCGCCACTGCCAATGCGTAGAAGATCCACTCGCCGAAAATTACGAAGTCAGTCAACTGATCGTATGTGCCGGACACCGCAAGCATGGCTGACCAGATCGTTACGCCGAGGATCGAGACGACGGGCACGCGCGTCGACGCGTGGAGCTCGCCGATCTTCGACGGTAGCAGTTTGTCGCGTGACATCGCGAACGGAAGACGCGCAACCGACAGCAATACGCCGTTCAACGCGCCTGCCGCCGACGTCATGAAGATCGCCGACACGATGGCCGGTCCATTGATGCCGAGAAACGTTTGCGCCGTTTTCGATGCGACAGGCAGTGCGTTCCGGAACTGCGTTGAGTTCGAGTTCGCCACTTCAGCGAACGGCAGTGCCCAAAAGTACGCGAGATTCGCCAAACCGTAAAGAGCCAGCACAACCAGCACACCCAGGATCAGCGCGCGCGGCACGTTGCGCTCCGGGTCGCGCACTTCGCCCGCCACCATCGGCATGAAGGCCCAGCCATCGCATGCCCACAACGCAGCGAGCATCGCCGCTCCGAACGCCGTGAATCCGGGCCATGCGGATGCGGCTGGTGCCTCAAAATGCGAAGGAGATCCAGAGCTGGCGAAGAAGAACGCGCCGAGTACGACCAAGCCGATGCCGAAGCATTTTGCCAGCGTCAATACAAGCTGCACCCGGCCGCCGAACGCGATGCCCAGACAGTTGATGACGCCGAGCACCAGGATCGCGAGCACAGCGACACCTTCGCGAGGACCGATTTGCCAGTGGAAGCGCAAGGAAGGGAAATCCGCCTCGGCCCAAATACCCGGCATGGGAATGATGGCCGAAAGAAACGTCGCAAAACCGACTCCAAGTGCAGCGATCCCCGCGGCTCCGACGACGGTGCAAGTCCATCCGCACAGGAACGCGGTCTGTTCGCCGAACGCCGTCCGCAGCCAAATGTACTGCCCGCCTGAGTTTGGCATCATGCCGCCAAGTTCGGCGAAGCACAATGCGCCGCACAGCGTCAGGAATCCGGCGGCCGCCCACGCGGCCAGCACAAGCCACGGAGATCCCACGAGTTGCGCCATTACCGCAGCTTTGAAGTACACGCCCGTGCCGATGATCGAGCCAATCACCAGCGTGGTTGTGCTCGCGAACGTCAGCCCGCGAATCAGACCGCGATCAGAATGAGGCGTCTCTTGCGTAGTCGTAGTCAACGTCCCGCAATTGTAGCGGATGCCGCGCAGTATAATCACGAGTTCCGAGTCTTTTTCAGAGAGAACCCCTCAGATGACCGCAAGCCCCTACGCCTCGAAGCCTTGGTTGGCTCAATATGACCCCTGGGTTCCCGCGACGACAACGTTGCCGCAGCGCTCGCTGTATCACCTGATCTCCCTCGCGGCGAGCCAATATCGGCATCGGACCGCGACCGCATTTCAAGGCGCGGAACTGACGTTCGCGGAGATCAAAGAACAGGCGGACCGCCTCGCTTGCGCGTTCCACCAGATGGGCATCGCGAAGGGTGATCGCGTCGGAATTATGCTGCCGAACTCGCCGCAGTACATGATCGCGTTCTTCGCGTTGATGCGCCTCGGCGCGATCTGCGCGAACTTCAATCCTGCGTACACGGCGCGCGAGGTCCAGCATCAGGCGAACGACGCGGGCATTCGCGCGATGATCACGCTCGATACAAATGCGGAGATGATTCTCGGCATTCAGCCGAACACCAAGATCGAAACCGTCATCATCACCAGCCTCGCTGAGTACAGCGACCAGAAGGCATCCGCGCCTTTGATTTCAGGCACTGTGTCCTACACCGGGCTGCTGCGAGGCGTAACCGAAGTGAAGCTGCCGCGGGTCGAGATCGACGCCGCGAACGACGTCGCAGTCCTACAGTACACGGGCGGAACCACTGGAGTGTCGAAGGGCGCGATGCTCACCCACCAGAACCTCTACGCGAACGTGATACAGGTGGTGCCGTGGGGCGGGTACTTCACACGCAAGGGCGAGGAGCGGATGATCGTCGTCATCCCCTACTTCCACATCTATGCGTTGTCCATCTGCATTCTGCTTTCCTGCTGGAATGGCACGATGCAGATTCTGGTGCCGAAGTTCGACATCAATCTCGTTCTCGACTACTTCCGCAAGTACAAGCCTTCGTTCTTTCCTGGCGTACCCACACTCTATATTGCGCTTCTGAATCATCCCGATGCGAAGACCTGCGGACTCGACGAAGTGAAGACGTTCAACAGCGGCTCAGCGCCGCTGCCTCTTGAAGTGATCGAGCAGTTCGAATTGATGAGCGGCGCGACCATCGCGGAAGGCTATGGTTTGACCGAAGCCTCGCCCACCACGCATTCGACGCCGATGCTCGCGAAGCGCAAGCCGGGCAGTGTCGGGTTGCCCGTGCCGTCGACGGAGGTGAAGATCGTCGACATCGAGACCGGCCTGATTGAGGTTCCGCTCGGCGAAGAAGGCGAGCTTTGCATTCGCGGACCGCAAGTCATGAAGGGCTACTGGAACCGCCCCGAAGAGACTGCCTACGCGTTGCGCGACGGCTGGCTCTACACCGGTGACGTATCCCGCATGGATGAGGACGGCTTCTTCTACATCGTCCAACGTAAGAAGGACATGATCATCGTCAGCGGCCTGAAGGTGTTTCCGAACGAGGTGGAGGATGTGTTGTTCACGCACCCGGCCGTGATGGAAGCGGCTGTGATCGGCGTTCCGCACGCCTATCGCGGCGAAGAGGTGAAGGCGTACGTCGTATTGAAGTCCGGCGTCTCCGCTACCGCGGAAGAACTGCTGGCGTTCTCAAAAGAGCGGCTGGCGAAGTTCAAGCTGCCGACAGCAATCGAGTTCGTACCGTCGCTGCCGAAAAGCAGCGTCGGCAAAGTATTGCGCCGTGAGTTGCGCGATCAGGCATCTACCAAGAGCTAATTTCCAAATCGATAAAGGACCCCTATGAGTGAACTGGTTACATTGACGCATCGCGATGGCGTTGCCGTGATTACGATTGAGAACCCGCCGGTGAATGCGCTTTCGCCCGGAGTACCGGAAGGCATTCTCGCGCATGTGCAGACCGCGGGTGCAGACCCGGCTGTGCAGTCGATTGTGATTATCGGCGGCGGCCGCACGTTCATCGCCGGCGCGGACATCCGCGAGTTTGGCAAGATGACCTCGGGCCAACGCCCGCGCTTGAGCCTGACTGCGGGGCTGATCGGCGTGGAAGATTGCCCGAAGCCTGTCGTAATGGCGATCCACGGCACCGCGTTCGGCGGCGGACTTGAGGTCGCGATGTCCGGGCACTATCGCGTAGCGGTGGCGTCGGCACAGGTCGGCCAGCCCGAATGCAAACTCGGCATCATCCCCGGCGCCGCGGGCACGCAGCGCCTGCCGCGTCTTGCCGGCATCCAGAAGGCCATCGAGATGTGCGCCTACGGTGAGCCGATCAAGGCCGCCGAAGCGCTGCAGTTCGGCATCATCGACCAGATCGTCGAAGGCGACCTGCTCGATGGCGCCATTGCGTTCGCGAAGCAGCAGACCGCCATCCGCAAGACGCGCGACCTTACCGACAAGCTGAAAGCGGAGCCCGGTGTATTCGACGCCGCGCGCAAGGAAGCGAAGAAGACCAAGCGCGGGCAGATCGCGCCCGTCGCCGCGATCGACGCCGTCGAAGCCGCCACGATGATGAACTTCGAAGATGGCTGCAAGAAGGAAGCGGAACTCTTCCAGAAGTGCCTCTTCGACAACCAGTCGAAGTCGCTCATCCATGCGTTCTTCGGCGAGCGTGCCGTGGCCAAGATTCCCGGTATCGACAAAGACACGCCGATGTACGACATCAAGAGCGCGGCCGTCATCGGCGCGGGCACGATGGGCGGCGGCATCGCGATGAACTATGCCAATGCGGGCATCCCCGTCCTCATCAAGGAAACCACGCGGGAAGGGCTCGACAAGGGCATGGCGATCATCGCCAGGAATTACTCCAACTCGGTGAAGAAGGGCCGCTTCTCGCAGGACGTGATGGATCAGCGCATGGCGCTAATCACTCCGCAGCTGACCTACGAAGGTTTTGAGAAGGTCGATATTATCGTCGAAGCCGTGTTTGAAGGCATGGCTTTGAAGAAGGAGATCTTCTCGGCGCTCGACGGAATCGCGAAGGCCGCTTGCATTCTCGCGTCGAACACTTCGACCTTGAGCATCGACGAGATCGCCGCGGCCACCAAGCGTCCGGAGATGGTGATCGGCCATCACTTCTTCAGCCCCGCGAACGTAATGCGGCTGCTTGAGATCGTGAAGGGCGCGAAGACCAGCAAGAGCGTGATCGCGACGTCGATGGCTCTCGCCAAGAAGCTGAGTAAGGTCGGCGTGCTCGCGGGCAACTGCCGCGGCTTCATCGGCAATCGCATGGTCGATCCGTACGGCCGCGAAGCCGTGTTCCTGACCGAAGAAGGCGCCGCGCCGGAGCAGATCGACGGGGCGCTCTACGAATGGGGCATGGCGATGGGCCCGCTCGCGATGGGCGACCTCGCCGGCCTCGACGTCGGCTGGCGGATTCGCAAGGAGTACGCGCACTTGCGCGATCCGAAGCGCCGCTACGCGAAGATCTCCGACATGCTTTGCGAGATGGGCCGCTACGGGCAGAAGACGGGATCGGGCTGGTACAAGTACGACGAGAACCGTCGCCCAACGCCGGATCCACTGGTCACCGAGCTGATCGAGAAGGCCGCCGCCGAATCCGGCATCACGCGTCGCACGATCTCCAACGAAGAGATCATTGAACGCACCATCTACGCGCTGGTCAATGAAGGCGCGAAGATCCTTGAAGAGGGCTTTGCACTGCGCGCCGTCGACATCGACATCGTGTACCTGATGGGCTACGGCTTCCCGGCGTGGCGCGGCGGTCCGATGTGCTACGCCGATACAGTTGGCTTGAAGAAGGTCTACGACCGCGTCTGCGAATTCGAGAAGGCGCACGGCGACTTCTGGGCTCCGGCTCCCTTGTTGAAGCAGCTTGCGGAAGCAGGCTCGAGCTTCAAGGAATGGGACAAGCAGAAGGAGTCAGCTTTGGCTTCCGCGTAGTTTCTTGCTCTGGTTGTTCGTCAAAGCCCGGCGCTGTTTGCGCCGGGCTTTCTTGTCTGAAGCCGTATACGAGGCGCGACCGTAAGGTCGCGCGTACTCGCCTCTCAACCTCGACGAACGGGCCGGGGCCATGAACCTGACTTCGTCTGCGGCTCCTTGCTGGATTGGCATCCGGGGGTTGTGCCGAGCCTTAGCGGCCGTCAGAGCCGAAATCATGCGGCACGAGCCCAAGGTTCAGGCCGCGGGGGAAATAGCAGTTGAACGTGTCAGCAGTTAAGACATCGCGAGCGCCGGTTCCAGAACGCGCGCGAGGCGGCGTTCGAGGTAATCGGCGAACCGCGCCGTTGGATCGAAGCCGACTACGTGGATCGCGTCGGTGACGAAGTTCGAAAGCGCGTTGATGTCGTAGTAGTTCACTTCGCCGGTGCGATCGTCGATCAGGTATTCGATACCGCCGACGTCGAGCTTCGCGGCTTTCGCCAGCTTGAGTGCGCCGTCGATGGCGGCTTGCGGGGGATAGAAGCCTTCGATACGGAGCTTCTTCTTGGGCTCCGCGGGACAGACTCCGAGGTCTTCGGCCGCGCCTTGCTGACAGATGTCGGCGGGGCAGAGGTTGAAGTTCGAATTGTCGGGCCAGATCTGGATCGCGTAGAGGAACTCACCGTCGAGGACTTCGACGCGGACGATCGAACCGCCGCGCGCGGGTAGGAACTCCTGCACCAGTCCGACGTTGTCGACGCCGAGATCGATGGTGCCGGCTGCGGCTGCTTCAGCAAGTTGCTCGGCGGTGTCGAAGCGCATAATGCCTGCTCCGCTGCCGCCGATGTTGGGTTTGGTGACGACCGGGAAGCGCAGACCGCGCGCCGCTTCGACGACTAGTGACGGATGATTCACGACGCGCGCTTTGGGATACGGGACTCCGCCGCGCCGGAGGATATCCAGCTGCCGCGCCTTCGAGATTTCCACTCCGTAGGCGTGGCTGCCGTTGACGACATCGACGCCAGCCTCTTCAAGATGTGCCAGGTAGTCGCGGACGGCGAACAGACCGTTGCCGTGGCCGCGCTTCCAGGAAGACGGGCTCATGCGGTTGACGACGAGCGCGGGCAGGTCGTCGGCTTCGGGATCGAACAGCAGCCGCTCGGCGTGGAGGTGCGTCACCGGGATGCTGCGGCGGCCGAGCTCGGCGAAGAGGAGCTGGAACCACTCGGGGTGCTCATACAGAATGCCTACTGAATCGATAGACTTGCCCATGTAACAAGTTTACAACGCTTTGAGATGCTTGGCAATGCGTGATTTCGGCTCGCGCGGCTGTCGGTCGACGAAGTTGGAGGCCGTCTTTGCCGGTTAGGAAGCCTTCTTTTCGTTGTTTCTGAGGTTCTTGTCTGACGAGGGGGCCCTCAGACTCTGAAGCCGCCTCAACTGCCGCAACCACGCGCCGCACCGTTTTGGGACAAGCTGTTGATTTCATTGACCGTAAAACCGCGCCAAACGTCTGGAGCGCGCCCCAAAAGTGAGACACGATAAACGGTGACAGTATCCACCGAATGGAGCTGAACATTGTGAACATACAGAAGCAACGGGATTTCGATCCTACGTTCTAGAAGAAAGTCATCGACCGCATCCGCGCCGGAGAGAGTGTTCGTGGCTTGAGCCAGGAACTCGGCATCGCGCGCCAGGTGTTGTACCGGTGGGGCGACGCGAGCCTCGAAGGCCGGCCGATATTGCCTCGCGGGCGGCCTCCCAAACGCGTCACCGAAGCGCGTACGCATGCCGAACTCGAGCGGCTGGTCGGTCAACTGACGGCGGAAAATCGTTTTTTTAAAGGCGTCTTGCAGCGGATCAAGGAAATGCGTCAGCGCGAACAAGCTGCCGCAACGGGTCTTCGAACACATTCAGGTCGAAGCACAGAGGCAAGGCGCAATGACCGTCGAACAGAGGATAAAGGAACGGAAGACTGTCGAACCATTGCCGTCGAACGCATGTGCACGCTGGCGCGTGTCACGTTTGACACGGTTTTCCCTGCGGTTTTCCCTCCGACTGACCCAGAGTAGGTCTTTAACCCTAGGCGGTCAAGGGCCAAAATACCTCTAGTACATCAGTAGTGCTAAAGCATGAATCTAATGTATCTAATGTTATCTAGTGAACGACAAATGTGGAAGAATTGGGGGCGAAACTGGGGGCGGAACTGTGCCAACGTACTTTCAACGTACTGAAGCGCCCCCAAAAAAGTGTAACGAAAGGGACAAATAGAATCATCGAACTCGTTTTTCGGCGAAGGGACACTCACAAACGATCATGCCCCGGAATCCTTGGCACCATTGTTTCCCCTTTCTTGTCTACCCTCCATAAACAATCGAGTCAGGTGGATATCCCCTTCACTCAGCTTACCCCAACCTGTAGTGTTTCTCTTTCCTGCCGGACCCTCGAGTCGTAGGTCTTCGGCGGCGTCGTGACAGCCTGCTGCATCAGTCGAAAGAAGAGCTTGCCCCGGCTTTTTGACTTCCGGTGGTTGAAGCGAAAGGTGAACTCGTCCAGGCAGTAGGGCAGGTAGTAATAAGCCACTCCGCCCTGGTGTGTACCGAGCAGCCAGCGCTTCACCAGGGATGCGACCCGGTGGACGCGCGGCACCAGCTTCGAGGCCTCCTTGTTTTGATTCCTGATCTTCCTGATGTCCCGGCGGTAGCCTTTCTCTTCTAGCCCCGAATAGCCCATTGAACGTCTGTGTGGATCAAGCTGCCGGGCGCGATGGAGTCTTCCACGAAGCGGTGCAAGTTGACCGCCGAACAGTCCTTGATCACCTGCATTCTGATCCGACCGGTACCCGCTCCGGGCGGACCATCGCACGTCTCAGTTTATGCAGCCACGTCCGCGCCGTCTCATAACTGGCCAGGCGGGGCGGGAATGGGAACAATGGGGACAAAGACTGGAGTGAACCCCTCCGCTGAGACACGGAAAATAGGGACAGGTTTACCAGTCGCTGCAAAGCGATAGGCAAAACGCACCACTATCTTAAGTTATCACTGGTTGCGAAGCGGAGGCGAGTTCTGCTGGAGAGCAACTCGCTGGGTGGCGGAACTGTGCCAATGGGCGGAATTGTGCCAACGAACCCTGTGGACACAATTCTTTGTGCCTCTAGGCAAGACCGTGGCGGATGGCCTGATTGCACCCAGCAGCATGGCGCTCGATCCGGCAACAGGTATTCTCTACATCTGAGCAAGAACCCGAGGTCTGCCCAGTCGGCGAAGCCCTCTGCCCAAGCCGCCCGGCCGGCGCGGTTGTTCTACTTTTCGATTTCTACGATTGCGGTCAAAGTCACTGGCTTGAGCGAAGCAGCTTCGGGAAAGAGCGCCCAGAATACTTCGCCGGTTAGATCGTCAACTTCTCCGTTTGAGGAGATGATCTTTCCCGCCGTCTTCAGCACGAACATCAGGGACGTAAGCTTCGAGTTGCCACCGCTGTCGGGCGGTCCTGCGGACGGATCCGGTTTGCTGGGTTTGGCTTGCGCGAACGCGGAGTCGATCAGCTTGCGGGCAACTTCGCGCCGTTCGGCAAGCGGGAGCTTGTCTCCGAACTGGGCTTCCAGGGCTTTCATCATGACTCCACCGATGCGCTGGCTTGCGCGCCGCGCGGCGAGGTCGGGATGCAGCAGCCCGAGCGCGAGTAGCGGGTCACCGGGGCCAAACAGAATGGGTACCGCCAGCGCGGCGGCCTTCTCGCCGATCGCTCTCGCGTTGGCGTCGGTGGCGAGCGACTTCGGCAGAAACTGCTTGAATTGCTCGATGTCTTCCGGCTTCATGTTCGCCGCAATGCCCTTGGCCGCGGGCCCGACCCACTTAAGCGTCTCTTTGTACTCGTAGCGATTGGCCGCGAGGCGCAAGATGGTGGCTTCGTTGACGAGGACCAGGGATGCCTTGGCGTTCGCGGGTGGCGGTTCGCCAGGGGTACCTTTGGGTGCGTCGCCTTTCAGGCTGAGGTCGCCCTTCAGTGCCGCTCCGACGTTGAGATTGCGGACGGCGGTGACGGTGCGCTCCTGCTCTTTCTTCTCGTCGGAAATCTTCCATGCAGCGCCCGTCGGGATGACAAAGGCGTCATCGAGAGAGGCACCGGTTTGCATGCCGCCTTCCTGTTTGACTTGGCCGGATAGGACGAGGGTGCGCGTCCAGGCGCCGCCGGGCTTGACTTCGGTGGTAACCCGGGCGCGGGCGCATCCGCTGGCGAGGAGGATGGTGGCGGTTGTAAGGAGAAGCGCGCGAAGTGGTGGCATGCGCCGATGATAACGGAAACGCCCCGCGGCGGCAATGCGCTGCGGGGCGTTTCCGTTATCGGGATCGCTTACTACGCCCAACTTCGTCGGGCTTCGTGCGCGGCTCGGATTTGTTGGCGGTGCTCTGGCCTACTCGTTTGGGCCGCCGGCTTTGACGGGCTGTTTTGCGCGAACCAAGTCGGCCGGGGTGAAATCGACGGGTACGCTCATGTCGATGAAGCCCGCGATCATCTCTTCCCACGTCTGGTCGCCCCACAGGACTTCCTTCGCCGGGTTGGGATTGTAGGGATTATTCGGCGAGTTGTCGTACCAGGCGATGCACTCAATCTTGGTTCCCTTGGGCAGCTTCTTGGGCTGCGCGAGGATGTAGTTGATCTGCCAGTTGAAGTCGTACTTGGGAACCTTCAACAGGATTTCGCGCTCGCCGGTCGGGTAGATGGCGGTGTACTGAAAGGCCTTGCCGCGCACGTGCATGTGCGGGTTGAGGGCCTGGATCTCGATGTCTTCGGCCAGGGTCACGATCGCCTTCACTTCATGATTTTCGGCTCCCGGAGGAATGATCAGCGACGGGTTGGCGACGAAGGAGTTGAACGCGCGGGTCTTGGGCGGCTCTTTCGAAAAGACAATGCCGACTTTGGTCTTGTCCTGCGTCTCCTTGCCGTTCGAGGTGTAGTGCATCTGCATCACGAGATCGGCGCCGGCCTTCAGCAGGCGGGCCTGACCGGGGAGGGTGACGTACGGGGCTCCGCCTGGAACGTAGAGCGAAACGATTTCGGTGCCCTTGGCGTTGGCCTGGAATTCCCAGAGCCCGTTATCGCGCTGGACGGCTCTCGGCGGTGTTCCGACGCGGCCCTTCGGGACGAAAATCTCGCCCGGCTTGGCATCCTTCATAAAGAAGGAACCCTTCTCGCGCTCGTAGAGAACCACGTGGTGGACCACCGAGCGGGCAGACGGCCGCACTTCGATCTTGTCGACCCAGCGGTCTTCGGGGAGGTTCAACGGCACCACGATCCATGAGTAAGGCACTTCACCGGTGGCGGGGATGGTGGCGGCGTTGGCCATCTCGACAATCATGTCGGGCTTGCCGATCTGCCAGCCGTCGTTGAACGTGAGAGGCTTCGGAGCGTCCTTCACGTCGCCTTCCTTAGCGCCGCCGTCAACCCAGGCGGTGAGAACCGCGATTTCCTGTTCGGTCAGGCGGCGGTCGTTCGAAAAGTGGCCGTAGGCCGGGTCGGCGTGCCACGGCGGCATCTTCCGCGACGCAACCGAGGTCTTGATCGCCTTGGCCCAGGGCCGCGCGTCCTTGTAGGACAGGAACGACATCGGGGCGGCTTCGCCTGGGCGGTGGCATTCCTGGCAGCGCTTCTGGAGGAGGGGCTCCACGTCTTTGTGGAACGTAACTTCCTTAGCGGCGAACACGATAGGGGCCGCGAGTGCAAACAGAGCTAGAAATCGCATGTGTAAACGTACCTGTGGCGCAAGATACACCTCTAACCAGTATAATTCCAGAAATGGATCGCCGGTCCTTTATTTTTGTAAGCGTTGGTGTAGTCGCGGCGCGGGCGGCGGAGCCGCGGGCGATCGTTTCGAGCGAAGTCGGGGCGCTCGAAAGCGTTCTCGTTCATACGCCGGGGCGAGAAGCACGCCGTGGATTGGGCTTGGGCGGAGGGAATCTGGCGCTCTCGAATCAGCCTCTGTCGGAGGACGCGCTCGAGGAGCATCGCAGTTTCGTACAGGCCCTGCGGCAGGGCGGGGCAGAGGTGGTGCAGGTCCGGCAGGTGCTTGACGAAGCTGTAGAAGCGGCTCGGGCGAAGGGCGCGTTGAAGTCGTGGCTGCGGGCCTGGATGCCGGCCATGGCTCCGTTCGAGAGCGAAGTCACCGGCGACGTCTTGTTGGGCGCGGGCGACAAGTTCGCCTACAACGTGGACGCCGAAGGCGACTTTCTTCCGCTGAACGAACCCGTACGGTCCATCTACTTCACTCGCGACGCGGGCGTGATGACGCCGCGCGGGATGGTGATTTGCAATTTTCTGAATGAGAATCGCACCGTGGAGGCTGCGCTCTATCGGTTCGCGTTCGATCATGCGCCGCGGCTCAAGAAGTTTCCCGTGGTGTTCGATGCGGTCGAGGAGCGGCTGACGCTCGAAGGCGGCGACATGATGGTCGCCGACGAGAAGACGATTTTTCTCGGTGTCGGAAACCGAACGAATCCGGCTGTTGCGAAGCGGTTGGCGCAGGCGCTGCGGATGGACGTGTTGGCGGTCCAAATGCCATCGGGCGGCAGCGCGAAACGCTGGTCCGATCCGGCGACGCGGACCCCGATCCACAACCTCATGCTGCACCTCGACACGATCGCAACGTTCGTGGATCGCAAGACGGTCTTGACGCTGCCCTGGTTCCTCGAAGCGAAGTACGAGGGACGCGATCCGTTGACGCGCATGCTGCGAGGCCTGGCGAAGTCGCCGCGCGTGATCGAAGGCGATGTGGAGAAGATGACGTCGGCGCTCCGGGATTTGGGCAAGCTGCGTTTGTACAAGGCGGGTTCGGGTGATACCGACAAGTCGGTTGACGGGATGAAACTGGTCGACTACTTGCGGGCGCGCGGATACGAGATTGTGTTCGCGGGCGGAGATCGAGTGCCGGATGACGCCCCGTTCCCGAAGGTCGCGCAGTTTGTGTCGGAGGTGGTGATCCGCGAACTGCATGGGCAGGGCGCGAATGTGGTGGCGACCGGTCCGGGAAAGGTCGTTGCGTATGGAGGAAATCCGTTGACGTTGGCGGCGTTGCGGAAGTCGGGAGTGGAAGTAACGGTGTTCCGGGGCGCGGAGTTGGGGCGGAACAACGGAGGTCCGCACTGCATGACGATGCCGCTCGAGCGGAGACCGTAGGGAGTGCTATCATTTCGATAGCATGCCTGAGTTACTGGTACGAAACGTCGGCGAGAAAACGATTGAGGCGTTGCGAGAGCGGGCGCAGCGAAACAAGCGATCGCTGCAAAGCGAAATCCTGATGATCCTGGAACGCGAGGCGGCGCCTACCTTGAACACGGTGGCGAAGCTCCGAGCGTTACATCGCCAGATCAAGAAAGATTTTCCCAAACAGACGCCGAGCGTCGAAATGATTCGTGAGGATCGCGACCGTTGAGCGATGTCGTCGTTGACGCGAGCGTCGCGGCAAAGTGGCTGATTCCAGAAGACGATAGTCAGGCCGCTTTTCGAATGCTCGTCCGCCAGGAACGTGGCGAGCTGCGTTTGCACGTTCCCGACCTGGTTTACGCCGAGATAGCGAATCTGCTTCGGAGAAAATGCCTCGGCGGAGAGCTCTCGGTCGCGTTCGCAGAGCGTGCGTGCGAGTACCTGACGGAACTCAATCTCCAGGTCCATCCGTTGAGCGGCCTCTTCGGACCTGCGACGGCTATCGCTTGCAAAACCCGGTCGAGCGCATATGACTGTATCTACCTGGTGCTGGCGGAGCAACTGGGTGGCCGTTTGTTGACGGCAGACGAGCGGTTTCGTCGCGCGATGGAGAATACTCTTTGGAAGCGCCGCTTCGTCGATCTTGAGAGCGTTTGATCGCCGTTAGCGTCCCCAGCCGTGGACCTTCAGCCAGACACTCAGGTGATCGGGCCAGGTCTTTAACACCGGATCGCTTTGCGCCAGGCCAACTCCGTGGCGGCCTTTTTCGTAGAGGTGCATCTCGGCGGGGACTTGCGCCTGGCGCAGTGCGAGGAAGTACTGGACGCTGTTCTCAACGGGCACGCTTGCGTCGTCGACCGTGGAGAACAGGAAGGTCGGCGGGGTTTGCGCGGTGACTTGGGTTTCGTTCGAGAGGCTTTCGACAAGCGCGGCCGTGGGCTCGGCGCCGAGCAGATTCTGCCGGGAGCCGCGATGGACGAAGGGCGGCTTCATGGTGATGACGGGATAGGCCAGGATGGCGAAGTCGGGGCGCGTGTCGTTGCTTGCGTTCGGCTCGAAGTGTGTCGAGACCGTTGCCGCGAGGTGGCCTCCGGCGGAGAAGCCCCACACGCCGATCTTGGTTGGCACCAGGCCGAACTCCTGGGCGCGGGTGCGGACCAGGCGGATGGCTTGTTGGGCGTCGTTCATTTCGACGGGATGATGGTACTTGGGGCCGAGCCGGTACTTCAGAATGAACGCCGCGATGCCGCGGGCGTTGAGCCACTCGCCGATTGCTTTGCCCTCGTGATCGATGGCGAGGCGGGCATAGCCTCCTCCCGGGAACACGACAACGCCGGTGCCGGACGGCCGTTCGGGCAGGTAGATGAGGAGCGAGGGCTTGTCGTCGTCGGAATCGCCGAGTGCCCCCGGTGCCCCGTGCGGGTGAATCAATTCAACTTTCTGGCCGCAAGCGGCCATTCCAACCGAAAAGAACAGAGAGAGCGAGGCGCAGAGCAGGAGTCGGGACAGCATGGCTTGCCTCTCTGAGTGTAGCGCGCTGGCGATCAGTGGGAGTCTTCATCCCTTTGTAAGAAAGGGAAGTTGAGGTGAGAGAAATCGGCGACAGCCAGCCACTTTACTAAGGGCTAGTGCTATGACCGGCAAAAAACATCCCCGGGCTGAAGCCCGGGGTTATAGCCCCGCCGGTTACGGCGGGGATCGTTTCGATCCGAATCACGCGGTCAGAGAACTAGTTCACCCAAACACACATGCAGACGTACGATCTAATCGTCCTGGGGTCCGGGCCGGCTGGCCAGAGGGCTGCCATACAAGCGGCGAAGGCCGGAAAGCGCGTCATTGTTGTCGAAAAGCGAGAGCTGGTTGGCGGAGCGTGCTTGAACACAGGCACCATTCCGAGCAAGACGATGCGCGAAGCGGTGCTGCATCTTTCGGGATATAACTATCACAACGTCTACGGATCGAACTATCGGCTGAAAGAAAAGATCACGATGGCGGACCTGGCGTTCCGCGTGCAGCACGTGATCAAAACCGAAGTCGACGTGACGATGGCGCAGCTGTCGCGCAACGGTGTGGATCTGGTGATGGGCACGGGATCGTTTCTCGATCCGAACCACATCCGTGTGACCTCGACGCGGGGCTCAACCGACTACGAAGGCGAGGCGATTATCATCGCCACCGGCACCAAGCCGGCCGACTCGGAAACGGTGAAGGTCAACGACCGGACTATCGTGAATAGCGATCAGTTGCTCGATATGAAAGAGATTCCGAAGACGTTGATCGTCGTGGGTGGCGGCGTGATCGGCGTCGAATACGCTTGCATGTTCTCGGCACTCGGCGTGCGTGTGATTGTGATCGAGAAGCGGCCTCGCCTGCTCGAGTTCGCGGATGCGGAGATGGTCGAAGCGCTTTCCTACCACCTGCGCGACCATCGCGTGACGATGCGGTTGAACGAAGAAGTGGTCAGCGTCGAAGAGACGGGCGATGGCGTCGTCGCGACGCTCGAAAGCCGGAAGAAGATCGCGGGCGACGTACTGCTCTACGCGGTCGGGCGACAGGGCAATGTCGACGATCTCGATCTTGGCGCGGCGGGCGTCGAAGCCGACAGCCGCGGGCGCATTGCCGTCGACGCGGAGTTCCGCACCAAGGTCCGGCACATCCATGCAGTCGGCGATGTGATTGGCTTTCCGAGTCTGGCGTCGGTCTCGATGGAGCAAGGCCGGATCGCCGCAGGTGCGGCGTTCGGGCAATACATCCAATCGAACCCCGCGTATTATCCCTACGGAATCTACACGATTCCGGAGATCTCATTCATCGGGAAGACGGAAGAGCAATTGACCGAGGACGACGTTCCCTATGAAGTCGGCGTGGCGTATTATCGGGAGATCGCGCGCGGACAGATTCGGGGCGATACGACGGGCCGGCTGAAGCTGATCTTCCATCGCGAAACGAAAGAAGTCCTCGGCGTCCACATCATCGGCGAGGGCGCTTCCGAACTGTTGCACATTGGCCAGGCGGTGATCATTCTGAAGGGGACGGTTGACTATTTCGTCGATACGGTGTTCAATTACCCTACGTTGGCTGAATGTTATAAGGCGGCCGCGTTCAACGGCTTGAACAAGCTGACGCGGCTCTAAGAAGAAGCAGAATAAAAAATGCCCCGATCGATCGGCGTCGTCGTTTCTGACCGAATGATCGCTGCCGCTGTCACAGGCAGCCGGACCGACGGGGACCTGCGATACCTCATCCCGGATAAGAGCAGTGGCGAAGGGCTCTCGAGCTTGCCCGCCGAAGCGCTGTGCGACGCTATCTGTGCGCAGATCGTAGCGCTTGCCGGCGTTGGCGAGGTTTTCGCCGTCGGCGTGGCACTGCCCGGCATGTTGCGTGGCGGCATCGTCGAGGAGTCGGCGAATCTGCAGCAGATCAAAGGTCTGAACATGCGGCAGCGGATCGCGGCCGGATTGCGCGATGGCGGCATCGACGCTCCCGTCTCGCTCTCGAACGATGCGGACGCGCTGGCAGCTGGTATCGCGGCGGCGCGCGGTCATCTCGATCGGCTGGTGCGCGTCTGGACGCTGGGCAACGGCATTGGCTTCGGGCGGTACCCGCTGACAGACGGCATTTGGGAGGGCGGCCATACCGTGGTGACGCTCGACCTGAAAGAGCGCTTCTGCGGCTGCGGCGGCACCGGTCATCTCGAAGGGATCATGGGGCATCGCGCGATGCGGCTCCGCTTCATGGATATGGAGCCGGACGAAGTGTTCGCCCAGGCGAAGTCGGGCGACGAGCGCTGTGCGGAGTTCGTCCAGTATTGGCATCGGGCGCTCGCTGCGGCGACCGCGTCGAACATTCATATGGAGGGCGCGGGCAAATTCTACTTGACCGGCCCCAACACGAAGTATCTCGACCTCAAACTCCTGAATCGATACGTCTCGGAAATGGTCAAGCTGAGCGCCCTACAAGGCTACGTCTTCGAAGTGGTCCCAAAGAGCGACGAGATGGCCGTGATCGGCGCGGCAGTCAACGCACGGCAGCAGCGTTCCTAGCGCCGCACGCATCACGTCACGAAGACGTAGGATGAATCATGAAGGTCGTTCTGCTTGTCTGCGCGCTTTCCGTCTCGTTCCTGTTGCTTCCGGCGCAGGAGTTTGCCCCCGGCACGGATAGCCAGCCGTATCCTCCGCACAGGATGATCGGGAACATTTACTACGTCGGGACGAACGATGTCACGTCGTTTCTCATCACAACGCCGAAGGGTCATATTCTGATCGATTCGGGCTACGAGCAGACCGTGCCGATCATCGAAGCCGCCGTGGGGCGTGTGGGTTTCAAGATGTCGGACATCAAGATCCTGCTGAACTCGCACGCGCACATCGATCACGTGGCCGGCATGGTCGCAATCAAGGGACTGACAGGTGCGCAGTTGTTCGCCTCCGAGGCCGACGCGCGCGTCATTGAATCCGGTGGCGATTTCGATTTCCGCTTCACCAAACAGTATCGCTGGCCGAAGTGCGCGGTGGATCGCAGGATCAAAGATCTGGAAAAAGTCGAACTTGGCGGCGTGACCCTGGTGGCACACTTGACCCCGGGCCACACGGCGGGCGCGACCACCTGGACGATGCTTGTGAAGGATGGCGACAAGACGTACAATGTCGTGTTCCTGCCGAGCGCAACCATTAATCCCGGAGTCACGCTACGTCCGGATATCGGCGGCTACACGAGACCGGGGCTCGCGGAGGATTACGCGGCGTCGTTCAAAGTTTGGCGTGGCTTGCCCTGCGATGTCTTCCTAGGGGCACACGCGGCATTCTTCGCGATGCAGCAAAAATATGAGACGCCCCGTGGAAGTGCCGCCGGGAGCCCCTACATTGACCCGGCCGGATACCAGAAGCATCTTGACCTGATGGAGAAGCGGTTCCGCGACCAATTGGCGGCGGAGGCGCGGATGCCGAAGTCGGCAGCGCCCCCGAAGGCCGAGTCGAAGATGAAGAAGAAGGGCACGAAGTGAATCCGCAGTGGGATGTGGCGCGCTACGAAGCGTCGCACTCGTATGTCTGGAAGTTCGGCGAGGATTTGCTGACGGTACTTGCGCCTCAGGCGGGCGATCGCATCGTCGATCTCGGTTGCGGTTCGGGCCAGTTGACGGAAAAGATTGCGGCGTCGGGTGCTCATGCGATTGGGATCGACTACTCGCCGGATATGATTGCGCAGGCGCGCATCAACTATCCGGCGGCGCGCTACACGAACCTCGAATTTCGCTTGGCGGACGCGACCTCGTTTATGTTGGATCCGTCGGCTGATGCGGTGTTCTCGAACGCGGCGCTGCATTGGGTGAAAGATCAGAGTGCAGCGATCGCGGCGATCGCGCGCGCACTGAAGCCCGGGGGGCGCTTCATCGCGGAGTTGGGTGGACGCGGCAACATCGGCGCAATCATGGAATCGCTCGGCACCATTCTCGGGGGCGCCGCGGAAGAGAAGTCGCCTTGGAATTTTCCTTCGATTTGCGAATACGCGCGGTTGCTCGAGAGCAATGGCTTCGTACTGAGAAGTGCTATGTTATTCGACCGGCCTACTCCGGTTGACGGTGCGGCAGGCATGGAAGACTGGCTCGAGATGTTCGGCGGCGTATTCTTCTCCGGCATGGCTGCTGCGGAGAAAGACGAGCGGCGGAAGGCCGTGGCCGATCACTTGAAGCCGCGGCTGTACCGCGATGAGAAGTGGGTCCTCGACTACCGGCGCTTGCGTGTGGTGGCCCACAAACACTAGCGCGCTCAATTCCTGCGCACGATTAAGAAAATCGGCATTGATTGCGTTGACGCTTACTTCGCGACCCCGTCGGGTCGCTCCGTGCGCGCCTCGAAACCGTTCCGTCGCCGAAGGCTGTCTCAATGCTTCGCACTGCCCTAGGACGAAGCCGTCGACACAGAGTAAATCGGCGGCAGATGCTCGGCAAGCACGTGCCAGGAGTCGCCGCCGTTGCGCGTATGAAACAGCGTTCCCGACGAAGTCCCGAAGTAGACGCCCGCGTCTCCGCGATCATCCGATGCCATTGCCTCGCGCAGCACCAGCACATACGCATTCTTCTGCGGCAGACCCTTGCACATCATTTCCCACGTCTTGCCGCCGTCGCGACTGCGCCCTACTATCAGCTTGCCATCCGGCACGTGGCGCGCGTTGGGAGAAACGATGGGTACCGTGAACATCGTCTGCTTCTCCGCCGCTGGCACGGCGAGGCAGAATCCGAAGCGCGAAGGCAGACCTTTCGAAACGTCCGCCCATTTCTTGTTGCCAAGTTTCGTGCGATAGACGCCGCAATGATTTTGCTGATACAGCGCCTCCGGATCGCGGGGATGCGCGAGCAGCTTGTGCACGCACTGGCCGGTTTCGGGGAACTTCTCGGGCTGGAAGTCGGTCAGGACACCGGCGTTGTAGGGTGTCCAGGTCTTGCCGTCGTCGATGGTGAGGAATGCGCCGGCAGCGGAGATTCCGACGATCATGCGGCCCTTGCCGAGGGCCTGGATGGAGTGAACCATCATGCCGCCGGCACCGGCTGTCCAGGTAGTTTTGCGGGAGGCGTGGAGGGTGAGGCCTTTCACGAGTTCCCAGTTCGCCCCATCGTCGCCGCTCCGGAACAACGCTCCTGGTTCCGCGCCGAGATACACAACGCCGGGCTCATCAGCCGCACCCGGCGCAACGTGCCACATGCGCTTGAGCGTGGACTCCTTGGTCTCGGGTAGCTTAACGCCTTCGAGCGTCAGGCCCTTCTCAGAAAGCCCCCAGGTCTTGCCGCCATCTGAACTGGCGTGCAAATGCGATCCGAACCAGGCGTTGCCCGCGACAGCGTAGAAGCGCTCCGGCTTGCGGCGATCCTGCGCGACGTGATGCACCTCTTCGCCGCCAAAGTAGGGGCCATGGGCTTGCCACTTCTTGCGGTCCTTTGATCGGAAGGCGAAGGCACCTTTGCGGGTACCTACCCAAACTTCGACAACGGCAGCCATGTGATTACTCCTCGAGTGCTGTGAGTGTACGCCCTCTATTTTACGTGCGAACCGCGCTCAATTGCCGGGAGCGTCGGCGAACAGGCTCGCAAGTCGCGCCCGATACTCGGTTTCGAGCACGGTTACTCGATCGGGGGGCAAGCCGTACATCAGGAGTTCGATGTAGGCGACGGATCCGGCGTCGACTCTCGAGACGCTCGCGTTGAAAGTGGACCCATTGTGGGCTGGTAGCGTTCCGCAGATGTGGTTGTGGCTTTGATGCTCAATGCGCAGATCCGGCGCGACCGCGTGTTCGATCCTCCGCAGGGCGTCCTGAGCAGTAATGCCGAGGCAGACGCGGGTGAGGACGCGATTGTCCACCGTCTCTCCACGATGGTCTTCGAGGACATGCTTCAGACGAAGGAAGCAGCCGGCCCAACCGCTTTTCGTGCCTTCATATTCCTCGTCCCAACCTTCCGTCGTCTCAAGATAGTAGTCCTGGATGAGTGTCTGCGCTTCAAACTTTTGCTCGATACCGGGCGGCGTGAAGAGGTGGTCGCGTCGCTCGACAAGGCGAAGGTGCTTGTTGGGCTCCCAGACTTCGATGTTGGTTTTCCAGAGAATGCCCGGGCCCCAATCGGCGGCGACAAAGCCTCCGACACCCGGCTCGACCGCCATCTTTGGTGCGAACAATCGTGCGAGGGCCTCGGATTCCGTGATGGCGGCCCACACCTCTTCGATGGGGCGATCAATCTCAATAGACGTTTCGTGAGCGCGAACTATGGGCTCGACGTTATTGGTGTCGGTCGCTGGCATGGGTCCCCCGTTTGTCGTTTATTCGAAGCGGACCGCTTCCAACGGTTCGCTGGCGTTGATTTCATTGGCCGGCGTCTGCTTCAACACCGGATAGCTGCCGAGAAGTACACGAAAGCTGCGTCCTCCCTTTGCGGAATCGTCGTTGTACTTGATCACGAGCTTCGCGACGGTATTCACCAATTCTTCGGCGAACTCGCGACGGGACTCGGCGGATGCGAATCGGACTTCCGCCTCCGCCGTCAACGTCGCAAGCGATTTGCCGACCTTGTCGGCGCGCTGGCGAAGCGTCGAAACATCCTGAATGGCTCGCGCCGCGGCCGATACAAGATAGGCGGCGGAGAACCGGTCGCGCGCGGCCGTGGCATCGACACCCATCGTGCCGAGAGCCGAGGGCGAAATTACGTAGCTGCGGGCCGTCGCGCGCAAGACGCGCTCCAGACAGTTGCCCTTCGTGCGGTGTTCGATGAATTCGACAAAGCCTTCTTTTTCGAGTTCGCGGAGATGATAGTTGACAGTCTGGCGAGGCAGGCTCATGCGGCGCGCGATACCAGTGGAAGAGTCCGGATCGGCGAGGAGTTCGAGCATGCGGAGCCGCTCTGGCTTCAGAAGCTTTTCGGCGGAATGGGTGGATTGGATGACCTGAACGGCGGCTACCATGACCATATACTAGGTCTAGACCAGTTTTGTTGTCAAGCGCTATTTTCAGCGCAGTACTACATGAAGTTGGCGGAGAGCGCGCACAGGCTGTTGGGCAGATCTCGTTGAGCGGGGCGACCAACGTGGGCGAATACATTGCGAAGGAAATGGCAAGCCGGGTCAGCCAAAAACCGAGATCAAATGACGTTTGATACGGATTTAAGTGCAATCGATGCAGCATGTTGTTCCAGGATGAAACTCGCGGCCGATTCGCCGATGGCTTGGTACGGGAAGAGCCGGAGTGCCCCTGTGCGCGTCGGAAGACATAAAGTGGCCGTGGCAAGACACAAACATCTGGACAATTCTGGTAACGATACCATATGATAGTCCAAACGACCACGTAGGTCGCGCTTTTGGGAGGTTGTATGCGAAAAAGTTCCTTCGCCACGTTTCTTGCTGCCTTCGTCTTCTTTCCACTGGCGGCCACGCAGCTCGCTGCGCAATCGACTTCGACGATCTACGGCCGCGTCACCGACGCCTCGGGAGGCGCCGTTCCCAATGCCGAAGTCACGATCACCAACGTCGCCACGAACCTTGTGCGGGTCACGTCAACGTCCGCCGACGGCGAGTATCGCGTCGAATTTCTGCCGGTCGGCACCTACAAAGTGAGCGCCACCGCGGGCGGATTCAAGAAGTCGATCCAGAGTGGCATAGCACTGGCGGTGAACGTCCCGGCGCGCGCCGACGCGACGCTTGAGATCGGCGGCGTCAACGACAGCATCAAAGTGGAAGCCTCCTCGCCGCTTGTCAATACAAGCAACGCGCAGATCGGCCGCACGGTCGACAACGCGGAAATCAGCCAGCTGCCACTGGTCGGACGGAACGTCTACTCGCTGCTCACGCTGACGCCGGGAGTGACGTCGTCGCAGACATCGAGTACGCTCGGATTCCCCGAACAGCGCACGCAGATCAACGGCGGCGTCGATGCCGCGATCGGTTCGGTGAATTACTACCTCGACGGCGGCACCAATATGACGGGCCTGCGGAACACGGGCAACATCGCGCCGAATCCAGATGCCGTGCAGGAGTTCCGTGTCATCACCAACAGCTATAGCGCGGAGTTCGGGCGCTTCGCGGGCGGCGTGATCAACATCCTTACGAAGTCCGGCACGAACCAGTATCACGGGTCGCTCTTCGAGTTTCTCCGCAACAACAACTTGAACGCCGCGAACTGGGGCTTCTCGGCTCCTGCTCCGCTGCGTCGGAATCAGTTCGGTGGAACGTTCGGCGGGCCGATCCGCAAAGACAAAACCTTTTTCTTCGGCTCGTACGGCGGATTGCGCCAAGTCACCAGCCAGGACCTGAACAGTGCCGTGGTGCCGACCGCACTCGAGCGCGCCGGAAACTTCGCGTCGTCCAGGCCCGTGCCCACGGATCCCATCACCAGGCTTCCCTTCGCAAACAACCAGATTCCGCTGACGCGGTTTGATCCGACGGCGTTAAACATTCTCAACAAGTTCATCTCGCTGCCGAACGCCATCGGCAACGTCTTTCGGACCACGGTGCCGAATCCTTTTAGAACCGATGAATTTCTGATCAAAGTCGATCACGCGATCACGTCGCGTCATCTACTGACGGCGAGCTACTTCGAGACCAGCGGGAACACGACGCTGCAAACCGTCACCGCCAGTGCACTGCCCTGGAGCCTGCAACAGCAGAACTGGCGCCAGCACAACGCGAACCTGAGCGAGACGTTCACCATCAATCCGAACACGGTGAATCAGTTCTGGCTCACCTACACGCGCAACTTCGGCGGTCGCCTGAACACACCGCAAACCTCGCTCGGCGATCTGGGATCGCGCTTCAATATTCAAGGTCCGCCGCAGCTTCCGCAGATCACCGTCACGGGCTATTTCACGCTCGGACAAAGCATCGGCGGACCGCTGGCCGGTACCAATTTCTATTCGCTGCGCGACATGGTGAGCTACAACAAGGGCCGCCACAATCTAAAGTTCGGCGGCGAGATTATCCTCAACAAAGACATCCAGCAGACGCTGTTGAACAACTACGGAACGTTCACGTTCACCGGCGCAAAGACGAGCAACGCGCTTTCTGACTTCCTGCTTGGATTGCCGGTGACCATGAACCAGGATTCGCCGGTCACCGCCTATGCAAACTACTGGAGCACGGGCTTTTTCCTCCAGGACGACTTCCGCGTCAACCGCCGCCTGACCCTGAACCTCGGTCTGCGCCATGAACTGCAAACGGCGCCAACCGATCCGCAGAATCGCGAGGCGACGTTCATCGCCGGAGTGCAATCGAAGGTGCTGCCCACGGCACCGCTCGGCCTGCTCGTCGCCGGCGACCCCGGCGTGCCGCGAGGCATCATCGGAACGCCGAAGCTGCACTTCTCGCCGCGCCTCGGCATCGCCTACGATCCGTTCGGAGACGGCAAGACGTCCATCCGCGCGGCCGCGGGCTTGTTCTGGGCGAGCGTCTCCGGCAACCAGTGGAATCAGACATCGAACTTCCAGCCGTTCGCCGTCCGCCAGCAATTCAACAATATTGAATCGCTGACGAATCCCTACGGTCTGTTCCCAGGCGGCGTTTCTCCATTCCCTTACACGTACAATCCGTCGAATCCGCGGTTCATCGCGCCCACGCAACTTCTCGGCATTGCGCCGGATTTCCGCTGGACGCACGCCTATCAATTGAACTTCTCGATTCAGCGTCAGGTGACGAGCGATCTCGCCTTCACCGCGGCCTACGTCGCCTCGATGTATCGCCATCTGGCTTTCGGCGTCGATCTGAATTATCCGGTCTTCAACAGCACGGCGACGACGGGCAACGTCAACAATCGCCGTCCGATTCTTCCCGGCGTCCTCGGACCTGTTTTTTCCATCCAGTCGGGCCTGACCTCGAACTACCACAGCCTTCAGGTGACGGCGGAAAAACGCTTCCAGCATAACTTCGCTGTGAAGTCGTTCTACACGCGTGCCAAAGGCATCGTCGGCGGGATACAGGAAGGTGCCAGCTCGAATGGCTTGGCCGAAGACTTCCGCAACATCGGCCTCGACCGCGCGCGCCTCGATAACGACCGCAAGCATGTCTTTGTGTCGTCGATCATTTACAACGTCGACTACTTCCAGCAACGCGCGTTGCACGCTGTTCTCGATGGTTGGCAGGTATCGGCGATTGCGACGTTCCAGAGTGGGCAGCCGTTCACTGTGCTGGCGGGCACGGACGTCAATCTCGATGGCAACAACAACGATAGGGCTAACGTCAGCGCCGATCCACGGCTCGATCCGAATCGCCCTCGCTCCGCAGTGACGGCGATGTGGTTTAATACGGCTGCGTTCACCAGACCCGTCATCGGCACCAACGGCAACTCCAGCCGCAACATCCTTGATGGGCCGGGCTCGAAGAACGTCGATCTAGGGATCTTCCGCAACTTCAAGATCCGAGAGCGGATTTCGCTGCAAGCACGCGGTGAACTCACCAACGCGTTCAACATCGTGAATCTGAACAATCCGAACTCGACGCTGACGTCGAACCTATTTGGCCAGATCCGCAGCGCGGCGCAAATGCGCCAAGTGCAGATGGGGTTGCGGCTGACCTTCTAACGGCAAGCGATTCCGACTCGTTCAAGTTCTTGAAGATCGGCGTAGCGGCGCTTGCCTTTATCTTCGGTTAGGGGATGGATTGGCGGAGAAGAAGATGCATCGGATCTGGTTGTCGCGGATCCGGCGAAGCAGGCCTGCAGCGCGACGCCGCTGACGGCGCAGCTAGCCGCCCGCTACATGCGGACTCTCCTCCACCACGGCACACATCGAAGCATCGCGCGTTTCTGGGAAGGCCATACGGTAGTGGAAGCCATAGCAAGGGGATGGGAACGCCTGGAACGCCTAGCCAACGGCGCGTTGCTGAAAGCTGCCGAAGACGCCGGGTTTGATCTGCTGCTATCGACCGACAAGAATATTCAGTACCAGTAAAACCTCAAAAGGCCGTACGATTCGCGATCATTATCCTGGGCAATTCGCGGCGTCCAGTCGTGCAACGTAATATCGACCGCGTGATTGCCGCCGTGAAGGCATCATCGCCCGGCACCTATGCCGAGGTTGACATACCTTCCGAGCAGGCTGACCGCCGTGCGGTCGGATTGAAGTAAACGAGCTTTAGGGGCCGGAACCGGGGAGAACCATGCGAACGAGAGTAGTGGACGAGTGCCGCCGGATCGCTTCCGACAGAGAGCCAACGTCGTTCCCTATCGAATTCTTGATCGGAGTAAACTGAAGGCGATCAGGAATATGCCTCTTTCGGTGGGTACGAAGCTCGGACCGTACGAAATCTTGGCGCCCCTCGGTGCGGGCGGCATGGGCGCGGTGTGGAAGGCCCGCGACACGCGCCTCCATCGCGACGTCGCCATCAAAATCTCTCACGCGAAATTCAGCGAACGTTTCGACCGCGAAGCGCGAGCGATCGCCGCGCTGAACGATCCGCACATCTGCCAGATTTATGACGTCGGACCGGACTACCTCGTCATGGAACTGGTCGATGGCGTCCCGTTAAAAGGCCCGCTTCCCCTCGGGCGCGCGCTGCCACTTGCCATTCAGCTAGCCGGCGCGCTCGACGCGGCGCATCGCCAGGGCATCTCGCATCGCGATCTAAAACCAGCCAACATTCTCGTCACGAAGTCCGGCATCAAACTGCTGGATTTCGGACTCGCCAAGATCGACGCGCCCAAGACCGAACCGCCGCATCCGCCCCAACAAACCGCGGAGGATCCAACCGCATCCCTGACGCTGACACAGCCAGGGATGATCATCGGCACCTTGCAGTACATGTCGCCCGAGCAACTGCAGGGGAAGGATGCCGATGCGAGGTCGGACATCTTCGCGTTCGGTTGCGTGCTTTATGAAATGCTTACTGCCAAGCGGGCTTTTGACGGCGCAACCGCAGCGAGCGTAGTCGGGGCAATCCTCGAACGCGAAGCGCCATCGCTCGGATCTATTGCACCGGCTGCCCTGGATCGCATTCTGAGAACCTGCCTCGCCAAAGATCCTGACGACCGCTGGCAAACGGCCCGAGATCTGAAACGGGAGTTGGAATGGATTGTGTCCGCTGAGGAAACAGACGCCTGTCCACCGGCGAACTCCCGTATCACCTGGGTGATGGCGTCGGTCGCGGGATTGTGTTTGGTGGCGGCGGCAAGTACGACATTTCTTTGGTTGCGCCAGCCTGCGGCACCGGTTCGCGCGGCACGATTCCACGTCGAGCCGCCCGCGGATCGCCAATTTAGCGACCTATTCAGTTCCACCGCGATTTCTCCGGACGGTCGTTTTCTGGTGTTCGGAGCAACGACCGGTTCGGCGGGCTCCGCGTTGCGATTGCGACCGATGGATTCGTTCGACACGAAGCCACTTGGAGGCACCGAGGGCGCCGACTTGCCGTTCTGGTCGCCGGATAGCAAGTCGCTCGCGTTCTTTGCCGGCGGCAAGTTGAAGCGCATCGAGATCGCTGGCGGGCCGGCGGTGGAAGTTTGCGCCTGCGACGGTGCCGGAGGCTCTTGGAGCACCGACCGTGTAATTCTATTCGGGGGACCGGACGGTTTGCGCCGCGTGTCAGCTTCGGGTGGAGCCCCGACAAAGGTGACCGATATCGATGCGGCGCGGCGGGAGGCTGGCCACTTTTTCCCGCAGTTCCTTCCCGGGGGCAAGCATTTTCTTTACCTCATCGTCAGCGCGGATCCCGGCACTTGGGGAGTCTATACCGGCTCTCTCGACCATCCGCGAGAGCGAAACCGGCTTCTGGTGACGAATACGAAAGCGATTTACACGGCGTCACCCGACGGCGGCTCGGGCTCCTTGTTGTGGTTGAGAGAACGGGCCCTGATGAAGCAGGCCTTCGATGCCGGCAGGCTACGCCTCCAGGGTGACGCTGTGCTTGTCGCCGACAGTGTGGCCACGAGCTTTGACGACGCCTCGAGAATTTCGATGCGCGCTGCGTTCTGGGCGTCGGATGCTGGTGTGCTTGCCTACCATGGTGACGCCGTCAGCGACAAGTCGCGGCTCGTGTGGAAGAGCCGGGAGGGCAAACCCTTGGAAGAGGTTGGGCCCGAGGACCGGTACGGTTTGATGGCGCTTTCCCCGGACGGAAAGAGACTGGCGATTGGCCGCACGGATGCGATGGATAACCGGGATATCTGGCTGTGCGAACTCAGCCGAAGGGTGATGACGCGTTTTACGTTTGACCCTGGCGACGACTATGCCCCCATTTGGTCGCCCGATGGCCGTCACATCGCATTCTCCTCAAACCGCAGCGGGGTGGATCAGATCTACCGCAAGAGCGTCGATGGACAAGGGCGGGATGAGCAACTGACGAGCTTCTCGGGCACTACCTATGCGACAGACTGGAGTCCGGACGGCCAGTTTCTGCTCTACAACCAGCGGCTCCCGACGAAACCCGATTTTAGCCTCTGGGCGCTACCCTTATTTGGCGACCGTAAGCCGGTCGGGTTCCGGAATTCGTGGGCCGAAGGCGAGGGCGTATTCTCGCCCGATGGAAAAATGCTCGCCTACATTTCGAACTCGTCCGGCCAATTAGAGATATACATCCGGTCGTTTTCGATTGCAAACACCGCGGCGGAAGGCCGCATATGGCAGGTGTCGAACCACGGGGGTGTTGTTCCGCTCTGGAGAGGCGACGGGAAGGAACTTTTCTACGCGGTTCCCGGCGGCAATCATAACCCGTCAAGTACCGCGCTGCGCGGCGGAACGACGAAGTTCATGGTGGCGGGTATCCGAACTGGTAGCGGAGGGATGGAGATAGAGACTCCGCGCGAATTGTTCTCGGCACCGGCCTTCGACACGACTCGCCGCTCCTGGGCCGTCACGCCGGACGGCCAGCGTTTCCTGATTGAGGAGGCGGCAGCTCAGCCGGGTATCCGCCAGTTGACCGTCGTACTGAACTGGCAGGCGGGGCTAAAGAAGTAAAATTGTCGAAAACAACTCGCCCACCACTCGATCCTGTCGAGCAGAAGGACGGTGTCGAGCCGCGTGGCGGTGGCGCGGTTCCCCGTGGCAGACCGAGATCCATTCGCTCAGCGCCTCCCCTTTAAGGTCTCTACCCGGCCGGTCGCTGTCGCGAAGGCTCTCGGCTCGCCGGATTCAATATTGAGGCCGGGGAGTTCTCCGAGAGTCCGTTCAGAGAGGCAATTCGAAGCACCCGTGTCGATGGCCGCGACGAGAGCGATCGTTTCCGATCCACTGCGGAGAGTTACAAGAAGCGAAATCCCGGGGCCGTATTGCTCTGGACGATCCGCTCACTCCGTTCGCGGTTCTTTGCTGGACCGAATGGCTTGGTTCTGCGCTCCGGGCAAGATCGGCTCGATTAAGCGCTACGTCGCACTGGCTGGTTGCGTCTCGTCGTAGTTCCCGTCCTTCGGGCGGGTTGGGGTCGGACCTGGTGGTCTATGACCCGGCAGCCCGACCCACTGGACCTACTTCTCTGCCAGGGCGAAGATCTGGTTGCGGTTCATCATGTAGAGCGCGCCGTTCGCCGGGACTGGCGTTGAGTAGACGCTGGAGCCCATGTTCATTTCGGCGATTAGCTTCTTGGTTTTGCTGGCTTCGAGGACTACGACGTCGCCGTCTTCGTCTCCGAGATAGACCTTGCCGTTGATGACAATGGCGGAGCCCCACACGGCTGCCAACATGTCGTGGGTCCAGTAGACTTGGCCGGTCTCTGCGTCCAGGCAGTGCAGGAAGCCGCTGAAGTCGCTGTAGAAGAGGAGCCCGTTGTAGATGGCTCCGGTCGAGACACTGCGGCGGATTTTGTCGTAGTGGAAGATCTGGCCGGTCTTGGTGATGTCGCCGCGCTTGGTGGCGTCGATGGCGTAGAGGTGGCCGACGCCTTCGCCGTGTTCGGGGTCCTGGCCGTTGGCGATGTAGATGCGGTTCTTGTAGATGATCGGTGTGGCGATGACTTCATTGCGGGTCTTGGGCCAGACGGAGTCTTTCGGATTGAGGTCGAATTCCCAGAGCTTTTTGCCGGTTTCGGCTTCGTAGGAACGGACCCAGCCATCGCCTTCTCCGATGACGACCTGGACGACGTCGCCGATTTTGCCGACTGCGGGGGACGACCACTGGCCGTGGAGAATCTTCTCTCCGACGTTGTTTACTTCCCAGGCGACTTTGCCGGTCTTCTTGTCGACGGCGATCATCGAAGGCGCTTTCGGCGAGGGCACGTGGACGTGGCTTTCGTCCTGGCCGTTCGACGTGCTGACGTAAACAAGATTGCCGTAGGAGACGGGCGAGGAGTTGGCCATGTTGTGGGGGCTGGCTCCGACGTCTTCCATCATGTCGAGCTTCCAGGTGACTTTGGCTCCGCCGTTGCCATCGCCCTTGGCGGAGAGCTTCACGAGTTCGCAGCGATTCGAGACGTAGTAGACGTCGTCGCCTTCGACGAGCGGGCTGGAGCAGACGCCCTGGAACGGCCAGTCATTGGCGCGGCCTGTCGAGAGCTTTTCGTTGGTGTGCTGCCAGAGGAACTTTCCGTCGGATTCGCGGAAGGCCATGAGGACGCCGCGGTCGCCGCCTTCTTTGGGGTTGCGGATGAGTTCATTGTTGGTGCCGACGTAGACGATACCGCCGGCGATGACGGGATTGCCGTAGCTTTGCGAGCCAAGCTGGGCGACCCACTTCACATTCTTGCGGTTCTTCTCGGCGACTTCCCAGGTGGTGGGAATGCCTTTCATGGTGGAAACAAGATTGCGGTCCGGCGTGCCGCCCCACATGGGCCAGTCGCCGCCGACGTTGACGGGATCGGAGGCGCTAAGGAAAAAGGCGCCACCGATGATCAGGGTCGCTGCTGCGAGCGCGATGGACTTCAGAGGGAGGGTTTTCATTTGTTCAAAGTTACCTTGTAATTATCGAAGAACGCGCCGGCTTGTGCGTCGGCGAAGAGGCCCGGGCTGCCTCGGGTGTTGCCGATGGGGTCAATGCGATCGACCATCCATTGGTCGGGTTCGGATTCGCCCTTGGGCCACGCTTTGCCTTGGACTTGCACCTTGCCGCCGTCGAGATTCTGCACACGGAGCTTCAAGTGATACCAGGTTTCGGGCTTGACTTTGAAGGGTGCTCCGACTGCGCGCTGCGTTTCGGGCTGCCAGGAGTTAAGCTCGATTCGGTCGCTCGAACCGAAAAGGAACAGCGTATAGCGTTGCGCGACGATGCCGACATCGCCCATTTGGCGGCGTTTCTCGACGAGGCGCACATCGGCCTCCACGGTGTAATTTTTGGAGTCGGTTTGGCCCATGAAGACGCGCATGCGCTTGAATAGCGTGGCGTCGGGCTGCTTTTCCAGAACCTTCTGGCCCTCGAGTTCGGCGACGCGGAACTTGCCGGCTGTCGCGCTGACCCAGTGCGGAGGCAGCGCTCCCACGGCGTAGTTGTCGAAGGTTTCGTTCCAAGGGAGCGGCGGAATGACGCGAGCGCGAGCTTCGCCGGAAATGCTGCCGACGGTGGCTTTCACGGTTCCGGCCTGGCCGACTGCGTCGGCGCCGAGCGTGAGCTTGCCGTTGGTGACCGTGCCTTTGAGTCCGGCAACGGACCAAGTGGCGTTCGGCTCTTCGCGCAGGAAGCGGCCTTTGTCGTCGAAGAGTTTCACCTTGAGGTTGACGGAGTCGCCGGGCTTGAGGATGAGCTCGGTGGGCGAGACCTCGACCCAGGCGGGTGCGCCTTCGCCTTTTTCCTCGGCGGGCTTGACGTAGACGGGTGCGGGGCGTCCGGTGCCTTTGGGTCCGATCGCGTAGAGCGTGTCGGTCGAGGCGAAGTACACGCGACCGCGCGCGACGGCGGCGGAGGCGATCACGGGCTCGGGGATTTTCTCCGAAGCGAGTCCGGTTTGCGCGATGGGGAGTTCGACGGAACTCAAGATGTCGCACTTGTCGGGGCCGGGCTTCAAGATGTAGAACTTGCCGTTTTCGCTGCCGACGTAGAGCTTGCCGTCGGCGAGGACGACGGCGGCTTTCTGGGCGACGCCGAGATTCTGCTTCCAGAGGCGGCGTCCATTGTTGGCGTCGAAGGCCTCGAGGTTGGCGGAGTTGTCGACCTGATAGATGCGATCGCCGTCGGAGACGGGCGTGGAGAAGCCGCCCTGCCAGCCTTCGATCGCCCACTTCACTTTGTCTTTGCCGAGTGCGCCTTTGCCGGTTGCGTCGATGGCGGCGAGCAGGCCCATTTCATTGCCTTCGGGATTCTCTTCGGAGTGCGATACGATGGCGTAGTTGCCGGCCATGACGATGCCGGTGTTGAGGCCGCGCTTGGTCGCTTTGTAGGTCCAGATGGGTTCGCCGGTGTTGGCTTTGATCGAGAGCACCGCGCCATCGGCACCGCCGGTGATGAGCTGACGGACTCCGTTGACGTTGGCGATCATCAGCGCGGCGTAGGTGGTATCGAAGGGGCGTCCGCCGGGCGTCGAGATCCACTGGATCTGGCCAGTTCGCTTGTCGACGGCGATAAAGCGCTGGGCGCGATTGGCCTGCGTTCCCCATGTCGACACGGGCATGCTAATGATGACGCGGTCGCCATCGACCATGGGCGAGATAGTGCGTCCGCCGTGGGTGGTGAAGGGCACGAACTCTTCGGTGAAGGAGCGCTCCCAGACCAGCTTGCCGTCTTTCGAAAGAGCGACGAGCGTTCCGGCGCCAGTGAGTTGGTAGACGTTGCCGGTTTCGGGGTCGGCGACCGGCGAGGCCCACGCGATGCGATGCGCCGGCACGTCGGACTGATACATGTTCGTCTTGTGCTCCCAGAGGAGCTTGCCGGTGTCGGCGTTGAAGCAGAGGAGCCGCTCCTGCTCGGTGGGTCCGGAGCCGAAGGTGTTTTGGAGATAGATTTGGTCGCCGAGGATGACTGGCGCGGAGCGGCCGCCGTAGGGCACTTTCCAGGCGAGGTTCTCGCCGGCGAGAGACCACTTTTCGGGAAGACCTTTTTCAGCAGAACGGCCGTCGCGCGAGGGGCCGCGCCAATCGGCCCAGTCGCTGCCCGTTGGCGCTTGGCGTTGGGCGAGTCCGATGGCGGCGAGAGCGAGCAGGGAAGTAGCGGTCAACAGCCTCGGAAGAAGAACCTTTTTCATTCGCATCCTATAACTAGTATTCTAACGCCTCGTGTCGGGTCGCCGGTGATTTCCGCACGGTTGCCGGTTCGCTGTATGTACTGACGCACGATCGGCTGAGAAAGTTAGCGGTTGGCGTTCCACCTCAGTCAGTCAGTGGCAAATAGCGCGCCCGCAAAGATGGCAGCCGAGGGATGTCAAACGGACGCACGCTGATGGTCTTTCTCGACCGACAGTTTTCTGTTGGGGTTTCTGATGCGCCGCCGGCAGCTGGTTCACGGACACTTTAAGCATATCGAAAGCTCTTCGTGGGAAACGCGCATAGTCTTGTCTAATGCAGGATGAGCCTCAAGGGGGCGCATGCTAGGGATTGATCGTCAGCATGCAAGGCGGGAAATTGCGCTCGCACTGGAACGAGCCAAGGAGGTCAAGGACCAATGAAACGCACCCGGGTTGATGATTTGCACAAAGCGTGGATGAAGAACCCCAAGTACCGGCGCGACTATGAAGCGCTCGAAGAGGAGTTCTCTCTTACCGCCGCCCTGATCGAGGCTCGATCCCGCGCCGGATTAACGCAGGAGCAGGTAGCCCGCCGCATGAAGACGACGCAGGCAGTAGTGGCGCGGCTGGAAGGCGGTGGTAGTAAGCCATCCACGTCATCAACACCACACGCCGACAGGCCGCGCCATGTGGCAGATGACGCTGGCTGGCCGGCGGTCGCCCGAAGACGGGAGCCGGATACACTATCTTTGGAACTGGTGCTCGAAGTCTTTCGCGTTGCCCGGCCCGACGCGGCGAACTTTTTCGGCGCGTTGCCGTATCTTTAAAAGACGGAGTCCTTTATGCTTTTTCTTGCCAGCCGAATTCTGCCCATCGCCTTCGCGGCGAGCCTCACTGCGTTTGCCTTTGATCTCTCCGATGATCTGTTTGCGGCGGCTCGCAAGGGCGATGTTGCGGCGGTAAAGGATCTGCTTTCAAAGGGCGCCGATGTGAATTCGAAGGGGCCTTACGACCAGACTCCACTGTTCTTTGCTGCCGATCGCGGGCATCTCGACGTTGTAAAGGTGTTGGTTGAGAAGGGCGCGGACCTTAATCGGAAGGACACGTTTTACAACTTCACGGCGATTGGCCGCGCGGCCATGAAGAATCACAACGAGATCGTCGGGTATCTGGCGGCGAAGGGCGCGACGGGAGTCGGGCAGTTGCTGACGCAGGCGGTGTTTGGCGGCGACAAGGAGTTGTTGAAGACGCTGCTTGATACCAAGAAGGCGACGCCGAAAGAATTGACGGCAGCTTGGCGGATCGCGGATGCGAACAAGAAACCGGAGTTGGCGGCGATGTTGAAAGACGCGGGTGCGGAGCCTCCGGCGGCGACGATTACGCTTGACGAAGCGTCGCTTGCGGCATTCGTCGGAACGTACCTGGGTGGCCGCGGCGGGACGGAGTTCGAGACCGTCGTCACGCTGGTTGACGGCAAGCTGAAGTACGGTATGCAGGGAAGAGCCTTCACCATGGCGCCTTTCAGCAAGACGGAGTTCCGATTGGTGGAGGAGAATTCGCAGACTGTCGAATTCAACATGACGGATGGGAAGGCGACTGGGTTTGTTTTTTCGCCGCAGGGATTAGTGTTCACTCGGAAGCCGTAGGGCAAGGAAATCGATTTTATGAAACTGGCATTGTTTTTCATTTGCGCCGCGGGCGCGTTTGCGCAGAACTGGCCGAGCTTTCGGGGTCAGAATGCGATGGGGATTGTCGACGGCAAACCCGTCTCGACTTCGTTCGACGTTCCGGGTGGGCGGAACATTTTGTGGAAAACCGAGGTCGCGGGTCTTGCGTTTTCGAGTCCGGTGATTTGGGGCGAAAAGCTGTTTCTGACGACGGCGGTCAGCTCTGATCCGAAAGATTTTCGCGTGGGCGCGTATGGCGACGTCGAGCCGTCGAAGGATTTGGCGAAGCATACCTGGAAAGTCATTTGCCTCGATAAAAAGTCGGGCAAAACGCTGTGGGAACAGGTTGCGCATCAGGGCGTTCCGAAGTCGAAGCGTCACACGAAGAACACGCAGGCGTCGCCGACGGCGGCGACCGACGGCAAGTACGTCGCGGCGTGGTTTGGCTCCGAAGGCCTTTACGTCTACGACGTCAACGGTAATCTGATGTGGAAGAAGGACCTCGGAATCATGAATTCCGGCTGGTTTTTCGACGTCGATTACGAGTGGGGCGTCGCGAGTTCGCCGATTATCTGGAATGGCCTTGTCATTTTGCAGAACGATATGCAAACAGATTCGCATATCGTCGCGTTCGATGTGAAGACGGGGCAGCAGAAATGGCGGACGTCGCGCCAAGGCGAGATTCCATCGTGGGGCACTCCGACCGTGTTTGAATCGAAGGGCGCGGACGGCAAAGTGCGATATGAGCTTGTGACGAACGCGACCAAAGCGATCCGCGGTTATGATCCGGCGACCGGCAAAGAGCTCTGGCACATGACGGGCAAGAACTTCAATTCGGAGACGACGGCGTCGACGCCCATCGGCGCGGATACCATCTACATCGTGAACGGCTATCCGCCCGTGTTTCCGCTGTTCGCGATCAAGACGGGCGCGACGGGCGACATCTCGCTGGGTGACAAAGAGACGAACGATTCCGTGGTCTGGAGCAAGAAGCGCGGCGGCGGACGCGGTCCGACATCGCTGCTGCAGAACGATATTCTCTACACAGTGGCCGACAGCGGGATCATGGCGGCGTACAACGCGAAGACCGGCGAGAGAATTTACCAGCAGCGCATCTCGAAGAAGGGCACATCGTTCTCGGCGTCGCCGGTGATGGCGAACGGCAACATCTACATTGCGTCCGAAGATGGCGATGTGTTCGTGGTGAAGGCGGGTCCGAAGTTCGAATTGCTGGCGGAGAATCCGGTGGGTGAATGGATGATGGCGAGTCCGGCGATTTCGGATGGGGTGTTGTACTTGCGGACGGCGAAGTATCTGATCGCGGTCGGGGAGAAGAAGTAGGGGTTGGCGATTGCATGTCGGACGTTGCCACCGTCCCGTCATTCAATCAAAGCAATTCACGACGCGTAACACTTTCGCGGTCCCGATGAACCCTATTTCCCACAGACGGAACTGATCTCCGACCTTGAGCATCGGCATAACGAGTCTAGGGGAGAGGAAAAGGATCCGGACGATGGCCGTATCGCCGGGGGCGATTCGTCCGGCCGTGTTCGGCGAAACGCAGCCACGCTATCGTTCGGAGACATAGCCCTCCTGCGCGTCACGGAATTCAAACAACTCGGCGCCTGTTCGGCCGATCGTTTCGTCGTTGCGCGGGCCGGAGTCAAGAGGAATCCTTCGGCGCAGAAATTTCGCGATGAAGATTCGCTGCTCCTCCGGCGAAAGCCTGTCGAAGGTTCTCATCAGCCAGTCACCGTGCTCTTCATGTCACCAGACCAGGGTAATCACTTGCCGGAACCGGAACAAATTGCATCACATATTCCATATCTCTGCGAGAGCATCCACTTCCTCGCCGGATCCAACTTCAAGCGCGTTTCTACTTCGCCGGACGATTTGCGCCGAACTCACAGAGCAGGGCTACGGCCGCCAGCCCTGCCGCGATGGAGAAGGCTGCTTCGTAGTTGTGATAGCGGTCGTAGAGCACTCCGCCGATGCGCGGCCCTACAATTCCGGCGACGCCCCAGGCGGTGAACAGGATTCCGTAGTTGATGCCGGCGTTCGCGGTTCCCCAGAAGTCGGCGGCGGCGACTCCGTTTACCGAGAGCTGGGTTCCGTAGCACCAATAGACGACGAAGACGGCGGCGTACAGCAGCGCCACGTTGCTGCCTGCGGCGTAAAGGGCGGGCATGGCGACGACGCTGATGCCGATCATTGTTCGCAATACGTTGATGCGGCCGAGGCGGTCTGACATCCAGCCCGACAGGATGCGGCCGGATGCGTTGCCGACCGCTCCGATCACGAGCGTCAAGGTCGAGAGAGAGGCGGCGGCGAGTCCGACGCTTTTCGCGAAGGGCACGAGTTGGCTGATGACCATGAGGCCGGCGGAACAACCGAGCGCGTA
>JAYVTO010000002.1:0-9632 GCA_043788745.1 Acidobacteriaceae bacterium | reverse complement strand
GGCGTTGGCGCGATTGATATCCGCTCGCGAACGCTTTTCTCGTTTCGAATTAAAGTGTGACATAGTTTGTCCTTTTCCGGTATTGATTGAGAGGAATTGAACTCTCGGGATTATCTATAGCATGGGTGACCGGAACGTCGGCCTTGCGCGGGGCGGCTTGGAGTGGGTATCGCGATGGTTCTACAGGTAGTTACGGAATCTGCGAATTTTGTGAACGAGATTGGTGCTGTGGCGGGGTTGTCGGGGGCGTTGGCATCCCAGCCCTGAAGGGCGGGGTTATGGCGGTGGTGAGTGGTGTGGGGCCGCTCGCTTACGGTCGCGGTTCTTCGAGAGGAGCATTTTTCCACAGTTCCTTGCGGGCGGGGTGCCGGCTTGTGAATCCGCTCCCGACGCGGCCCTTCGGGCCGCTTTGGTCGCGGCTCGGATTTGGTGCACTTCGCTCGGAGAATGGCCTCAGCCCCGCCCTGAAGGGCGGGTTTCAATCCCGGAAGCCGCCGTACCATCGCGGTTGATCGGCTCACGAACCCCGGGGGTTCAAAAGACCCGGAGCAATCCGTGGCGCACGCACTCGTGCGTGCCGAGTCGAGTCTCGACGCCTGCCCTGCCTTGCGAGAGTCCTGACTATAATCCCGAAACGGGTGGACCGGCATGGGGCAAGCCGTTCGCGGCTCATCGATTGCGTAGGGCGCTATCCGGCATCGTGCAACCAGCTAGAATTCCTGGATGACTTCCTCTTCGTTGTTTCGCCTGGACGGGCGCGTAGCCTTCGTTGCTGGCGCCGGATCGGGTATTGGCCTGGCTGCGGCGCACGGTCTGGCCTCCGCAGGTGCCATTGTGCTGTGCGCCGATCTCAACGCGGATGCGGCAGAGAGCGCCGCGGCTGGGATTCGCGAGCAAGGAGGGCAGGCCGAGGGGTTCGGTCTCGATATCACCGATGGTGCTGCCGTGCACGCGCATTTCGCCCGGGCTGAGAACAAGTACGGTCAGATTCATGTTGCTGTTTGTACCCCGGCCGTGAACATTCGAAAGCCGTTGCTGAACTACACGGATAGCGAGTTCGAAAAAGTCCTGCGGTTGAATCTGGGCGGATCGTTCCACGTTATGCAATCGGCTGGCAGACACATGAGCAACCGCAAGGCGGGTAGCATCATTCTCTTTTCCTCCATCCGGTCGTTGACGGTCGAACCCGGCCAATCGGTGTACGCGGGCACGAAGGCGGCGCTGGTCCAGATGGCGCGCGGATTGGCCTCGGAACTCGGCCCATCCGGCGTGCGCGTGAATTGCATCGCTCCCGGAGTGGTAGAGACGCCGCTTACGGCGCAGATCAAGAATCACCCGGATTGGTATCAGGCCTACGCAAATCGGAGCGCGCTAAAGCGTTGGGCTTCGGCGGATGAGATGGCTGGTCCGGTGGTGTTTCTCGCGTCGGATGCCGCGAGCTATGTGACGGGAGCGGTGCTGTTTGTCGATGGCGGTTGGACCGCAATCGATGGACGGTTTACACCACCCGTCTGAGAGGGCGGATCGGCGCGCCGGTTCTCCCCACTCAGACCGGGAGGTCTGTTCCCCCAGGCACAACTACGCCGTCACGCCTAACAAACGCATGGCAGTGACGGCCATCGTTTGTGCCGCGGCCACGAGGTGATCGATACGGCAATATTCGTCGGGTTGATGAGATAGGTTGAGAATGCCTGGGCCGTACGCGATGCACTGGTCCACCAGGCCCACGCGCATGACGTGCTTCTGATCGTAGGTTCCGGGGCTCATAATGAGGCGAGGTTCGGTGTTCTGTACGTTGCGGATCGCCGCCGCCGTCTCCCGCACAAGCACGGACTGCGCGTCGGTGTTTACCGGAAGCACCGTCATTAGATCGTCGAGTTGATAGCGGAACTGCGGATCTTCGCGGCGCAGCGCTTCCAGTGCATTCACAATCTCTGCCTTTACATTCTCGAAGGGCTCCTCCTCTAGGAAGCGCCGATCGAAGATGGCTTCGCAGCGATCAGCGACGCACGGTGTCTGGATATCGCCGCCCGGCTGTCCACCGGCAATCGAGTTCACGTTGAGGCTGGGGCGTCGCGCGCCGGGTGGTTCCACCGGCATCGTGGTGTGACGGAGCGCGAGCCGCGGCTTCAACTGATATTCGAAGCGAGAGAGAACATCGCCCATCTTCGAGATCGCGTTCACTCCGAGGAACGGCATACTGCCGTGCGCCGTGTTGCCCAGCGTTGTGACGCGGAACCAGTAAACTCCGCGGTGGCCGAGGCAAACGCGATCGACGCCCAGCGGTTCCGTGATGATCACGTAATCCGTGCGATCACGGTGAATATGGCCGTGCTGCGCCAGATACTGCACGCCGGCGAAGCCGCCGCTCTCTTCATCGACAGTCGCGCTTTGCTCGACGGCGCCCTGAAGTTGGACGCCTTCGCGCCGGATGGCCTCGATCGCGAAGATCGAAGCGGCGATGCCTGCTTTCTGATCGGTGGTTCCCCGGCCGAAGATCTTGCCGTCGCGGATCAAGCCGCCGAAGGGATCGACAGTCCATCCATCGCCGGCAGGTACAACGTCGAAGTGTCCGTTGAAGTGCAGCAGCGGCCGCTGGGTGCCGATGGAGCCGATGACGTTGACGCGCGGGAAACGGGCGGTGTGCTCCGGTCTGCCTTCGGCGGCGACATAGCGAACGTCGTATCCAAACTCGCGGAGCACTCCGCCGATACACTCAGCGCACTGGACGTAGTTGTCTCCGGGCGGATTCACTGTCGGAATTGCGGTAAGCCGCCGGAGAAACTCGACCATCTCGCCGGTGAGCGATTCGACTCGTTTTGCGACCTGCTCTTCGATACGCTTCATCGCATGACTTTTGCGAAGCTCGACACGTCGCCGCTCCGCCTTCTCATGATGCGCGATGATAGCATCCCGCACTGCGCTGCCGCGCACCTATTAGCCGCGATGCGACACGCCGCATTGACAACCCGTCTCAAATGGCGTAAGATGACACACATTCGTTGGGACCCGCCTTGCGGGTTGGAAGGGAACTATGGGGAAGTACATTGCTGCTTTAGCTCTATCGATCACCTGTTCAATGAGCCTGTTCGCGCAAACTGCGACGACCGGATCCTTGTCGGGAACTGTCACCGATCCCAGCGGCGCGGCCATCGCGACCGCGACCGTAGAAGCGACCTCGCTTGCAACCGGCCTTATGCAACGGGCCGCAGTCAATGGCAACGGCCAGTATGTGTTCCCGAACGTGGTTCCGGGCGAGTACACCATTAAGGTGTCCGCGGCTGGATTTCGCAACGCGTCGGTCGTCAGGTTCCGCATCGAAGTCACCAAGAGCTACCTCCAGGACATCAAGCTTGAAGTCGGTTCGGTGACGGAGACGATCGAAGTCACGGCGGAAGCCAGGGCCGAATTGCAGACCGTCGACTCGACCATAGGTACGGTCATCCCCGGGAAGTCGCTGCCGACCCTGCCTCTTTTCACCAGAACGGTCAACGAACTTCTCTTGGCCCAACCTGGCGCGACGCCCACCGGCGAAATCACCGGCGCTCGCAACGATCAGAGCACCTTGACGCTCGATGGCATCGACGTGTCCAATAACTCAGTTGGCGGCACAGGCTCCTTCATGTACCTCGGCGTCGAAGGCATCGGTGAGTTCCGCGTTGGCGTTGCGAATCCCAACGCATCGTTCGGTCGCGGCTCGGGAGGTCAGGTTTCGCTGCTCAGCCGCTCCGGTGGCAACCAGTATCACGGCGGAGTCTTCTGGTATCACCAGAATGACAACCTGAACGCCAACAGTTGGACGAACAACCGCACCGGCGTCCGCAAACCGGAACTCAAGGACAACCGCTTCGGATTTACCTTCGGCGGACCCATCCCGCTTCCGGCGCTTAAAAACAAAACGTTCTTCTTTGTGAATTACGATGGCCGCCGCTTCCCGAACGCGACCACGTTTACGCGTATCGTACCGCTCGACAACCTGCGGCTGGGCATTCTGTCCTTCCGCGATACGGCGGGCAACCTGAATACCTACAACCTGAAAACGTCCAACGCGTGCGGACCGAACGGTGGATTGGCTTGTGATCCTCGCGGTCTCGGTCTCAGCCCCTCGATCGCCCAGATGTGGTCTTTCCTGCCCAAGGCGAACGACTTGAGTCAAGGCGACGGCTTGAACACCGGTGGCTTTGTTTCGACCGTCGGCATTCCCTTGACTTTCGGCTTCTTCAGCGCGCGCGTCGATCACCAGTTGACGCAGAAATGGCATATCGACGCCAACATCCGCTACTTCCGGCAGAAGGCGTTCAGCGCTGGCGTCCTCGACATCCGCGGCGGCAACGTCAATAGCATCCTGAGCGTTCCGACGCGCCAGAACACGGAAACGATTGGAGCCACCGGCCAACTGAAGAACAACCTCACTTTGGACATGCGTTTCGGTCGCGTCCGCAATCGCTCCGCGCAGGACGTGCAGCGCCCCAACGCTTCCGCCAGCCTGCTGAATATCGTAGGAACCAATACCAGCGCAGGTCCGATCGCTTTGGACGTCGGCGGTCGCGGCGGTGCGCAGAGCATCCTTAGCGAACCGTTTGACGTCGATACGCAGTTGGCTCGCCGTCAGGAAAATGACAACCGCATCTATCAGTTCAACGCCGACTTGAACTGGCTGAAGGGCCGTCATACGGTTCAGTTCGGATTCCACATTCGAAACCTGCCGACCTTGCACCGCCGCGATGATAAGGTGCTCGGTTCGCTGGGCGCGCTGGTCGCACAGATCGACTCCGATCTTGGCCCGCTCGTTGTTCCGAACAGCTCCGCTCCGCCGACATGCGGTGCGGCCCGCACGACGGGTTGTTTGCAGACCGCGGATGCACAGCAATGGAATCGCTTGTTCGCCGGGACGACTGGCCTCGTGGACAACGTGAGCGTCCTCGCCGTGCGAGACGGTAGCTTTAAGCCTCTGCCGTTTGGCTCGCTGCTTGAGTCCAACACGTCCGGAATTAAGGCCCCCGAGTTTTACATCCAGGACGTCTTCCGCGTGAACAGCGAGTGGACCTTGAACCTGGGTCTCAACTACGGTTGGCAGACGTCGCCGAAAGAAACGCTGGGCCGCTACACTCTGCAGCAGTTCTCGAACGGACAGAACGTCAATTCCAATTTCTTCGACCAGTATCGAACCGCGGCCGCCGCGGGGGACATCCTTGGGCCGAAGTTCCAATTCCAGCCGATCAATAACGCCGGCGGCCAGTCGGTCTTCAATACCGATTGGGGTACGCTCGGCCCGCGCGCCGCGGTTGCATGGAACCCTGGGAAGAAAGATGGAATTCTGGGCCGGATTCTCGGCGACAAGAAAACCGTGTTCCGGGCTGGCTATAGCTTGGTCTATGATCGCCAGAACACCGTCCAGAGCGTCATCATTCCGTCGCTCGGCGTCGGCTTCGCGCAAACTCTGAACATCACGCAGCCGGGTTGCGCGATCAGCGGCGCGCCCGGTCCGGGTTGCGTCGCAAGCAGCACGAACCCGGTGTTGAACAATTACCGTGTCGGATTCGACGGCAACATACCGGTTCCCACGGTCCCGTCGCAGTCGGTGCCGGTTGTGCCGGCGTGGGGTCTGATCAATGGGGCGGTCGTCACGTACCCTGAGATCCTCTCGTTCCAGGTTGACCCGAACATGAAGGTCGGCCGGAATCACGCCATCAACTTCAGCATCCAGCGCGAATTGAAGGGCGACATGATCCTCGAGCTCAGCTACGTCGGTCGTTATGCGCAACGCCTGCCGCAGGGCATGAACATCGTGCAGTCGCCTTATAACCAGCTCGACAAAGCGAGCGGACAGACGTTCGCTCAGGCCTTCGATGCAGTGGCGATTGCCTTGCGCGCGAACAGTACGCCGGCCAATCAGCCGTTCTTCGAGAACAGCATGCCTGGCGGAACCACCGCGATCGCGAACGCTGCGCGCAATAACTTCATCAACGGGAACGTGAGCAATATCTTCCTGGCGATGGATCGCGCGCGGCTCGGCGCGGGTCGGCCGGCCTTCAATAACTACTTCGCGCAGATGGCGATGCTCCGCAGTTCCACCGGTATCTCCAACTACAACGCGATGTTTGTGACGTTGCGCAAGCGCTTCACGCGCGGCCTCTTCTACGACTTCAACTACACCTGGGCGAAGTCGCTCGACCAGTTGGGCCGTGTGCAGAACTCCGCTAACGTGACGCCCAACAGCTTCGACCTCAATGCCGAATACGGTCAGTCCGAGTTCGACATCAAGCATGTCGCCAATCTCGTTGCCGGCTACGATCTGCCCTTCAAAACGCGCAACAGATTCTTGAACCACATCGTGAGCGGCTGGAACGTCACCGGCATTTTCACAGCTCGCTCCGGCGACGCACTGGTCGTTACGCAGGCCAATCCGGTTTGGGGAGGAGGCGCGTTCCTGGCCACCAACTCCGCCGCGATTCCGACCGTCAATCCTGGAACGTTTTCGACCAGCGCTTCGTCCTCGGTTGGGTCCAACAACATCGGCACCAATGCAGGCGGTCGTGGAACGGGCTTGAACCTGTTTTCGAATCCGGAGGGCATCTTCAATAGCTTCCGCCGCGTCGAGATTAGCCGCGATACGCGTACCGGACGCGGCATGCCGCTTCGCGGAATGCCGCGCTGGAACATCGACAACTCGCTGGCGAAGAGCTTTACGGTGTACGAACGCGTGAAGTTCAGAGTCGGCGCTGACTTCTTTAACGTCTTGAACAAAGTCGACTTTACGAATCCCGGCCTCGACCTGACCAACCCACGCGCCTTCGGCGTGATTACAACGCAACTGGTTCCTGCCAACCGCAGCTTCGGTAGCCGGAACATCCAGCTATCCGCCCGCATCGACTTCTAGTCGACGCTCGAGGGTGACGGTAAGACAGAAAGGCGGGCCGATCTGGCCCGCCTTTTTACGTCTATCGCAGCCGGAAGCTCCTGCTCGTTTCTGCGTCTCCGACCCGCACTTTGATCGCAACATCCCCACTCAAGCCCGCCGGGACGCGCGCGTTGATCTGTAGTACGCCGGTTGTCCCCGGCGCGAGCGCTGCGTAGAGAACCTCCGCTGGCCGATCGCCAAACCGCACCGAAACCGCCGCCGCCGGCCTCCACTGGCCCGCGGCCCGCTCTCCTGAGCTGCTTGCCGGCGCCGTCGCGCCGTAGCCGCTCAAGTAGAGCACCACGACGTCGTTCGTCTGCCCGATGTAGGAATGCAGGTCCGGCGCAACAGCGGCGATCATTAGCTGTTCTTCGTAGATGGTTGTGCCGTTCACCACCATACGAACCAGCGCCTGCACCTGACCCGCCGTCTCATAGGGGATCTGGAAGTTCACCTGGTCGTTTCGCACGAAATACAGCGGCGCCAGGACGCCATTCACGCGGACTTCGGTGCCCGCCAGAAGGAATGGCAGCCGGCCACCGGCATCATAGGGCGCCGAGACGCCCTCCGCAGGCCCGAATCCCGCGCCGTAGATCGACTTGATCGCGCCCGGCGAGGCGGGCGTCGTTTCGCCAGCGAATGCACCGCGCACTTGCCCTGCGGCCGCCGGAGCCGCCAACTGCAGCAGCTCGTTCGTCGCCGTCGACGTAGAGCCGCCAAAGAAGATCGCCGCATTGCGATCTTTGACGAACACCGATTCCTGCCGGAATCGGGCCTGCGGAGTCGCGCCGCCGGGGGCCTCCTTCGTCCACGCATCGCTGCCGGGATTGTAGGTCCAGACGTCGTTCAAAAGGCCCGAAGAGCCGCTCCCTCCGTAGAGAACCAGCAGACGCCGGGTCGAATCGAAGGTCATCCCGTAGCGCTCCCGCGCGGGTGGCGCCCCGCTGGTGGTGCGCTGCGACCACGTGCTCTTGCCCAGGTTAAAGGCCCACAAATCGCCCTGCGGGCAGGGTCCGAAGCCGCTCGAGCAGCCACCATAGAGGAAGAACTGGTCGCCGGCCTCGTCGTACACCGCGTGGTGCAGGCAGCGGCGCAGTGGCTTCGTTCCGCCCGGCGTGACGTTCAACCAGGTGCTTGTCCTCAGATCGAAAGCCCACGTGTCGTCGAAGCGGCCGGATTCCGATGTAAAGCCGTGCGACAGCACCAGGCGATCGCGACGCTTATCATAGATAGTCGAGTGCGCATAGCGGGAACTGGGTCCGGTACCGTCGGCGAGTCGATTCCACGTGTTGGTGCCGATGTCGTAAGCCCAAACGTCGCGAAAGAAGCCTCGGGCTTGGCCGGCGATTACGATGGCGCGCCGCCGGACCGGGTCGTAGTCGAAGGTATGGCCGTGTCGCGTGCCAGGGAGGTCGCCCAGAGGGCGAAGTTCCTGCCATTGGTTCGTTTCCAGTGAAAACGCCCACAAATCGTTGCGATCGCCCGATTCATCGAGCCCGCCAAACACCAGAAGCCGCCGGGAAACCTCGTCGTAGGCGACGGGCGCGTCGACGCGGGGAGACGGGCCAGCCCCGGACGACAGTTTCTTGAACTCAAAGGAAGACTGACCAACGGCCAGCAAAGGCAACAGCATTAGTAGGACAGCACGAATCATGGAACGATAACCCCTGCGGTCTTCATCCGGGGTCGAAGCTCTCCTATTCCGTCGACTCCGAGGAGAATCGTGAATGCAGAGCGCTCCGCAAACCGTTGCTAGCATTGCCCTCCACGAAGAAAAATAACCTTTCTGCGTTTTTTCTCGTGCAAGCAGTTGCCAAAGACCTGAGCACTTGCTATTCTCAGGAGGTCGTCGTCGAGAGCAACTTCGGGAGCCTGGCAACGAGGGGTTGAAAGCAACCAAGGGTTTACAGAAACCCGGCTCGAAAGCGGGCAGTCGCAAGAAATACACAAAAAGTGCTTGCGGCGTGGTTAGAAGTTTGCTAGTGTAGATGATGGCGGTAGGCGCTGGTCGATAAGCAGTAGGCGGATGCGCTGTGGTATTGAGTGCGATCTAGCCCTACTGAGGTACGACCGCCTCCTCGGAAACATCCTGGTGTAACCCCAGCTTGTCTGTTTCGAGTAATTCTAGTCTCTTGGATGCAACTGTGTCCCGGGATTGGAGATCAAAGTCGGGAAACCGGTTTTGGTTTTGATTCCGGCGCTTGTAGGTTGCGCCCAAAACGCCTTTCGAGGCCCGTTATCGTTCAGCTTTCGCAAGATCGCTGGATGGGTAGCGCAGATCATTGAAAATCTGGTTGGATGCGAAGTGAAACTTCGTCAGTGAATCCCTGAGTAAATTCGGAACGATCAAAACTAACGGTTCAAACGAGAGTTTGATCCCGGCTCAGAATCAACGCTGGCGGCGCGCTTAACACATGCAAGTCGCACGAGAAAGTGGAGCAATCCATGAGTAAAGTGGCGTACGGGTGAGTAACACGTGGATCATCTACCTCTTAGTGGGGAATAACCCTGGGAAACCGGGGCTAATACCGCATAAGTCCGTGAGGAGAAAGCGGCGTCTTTAAAAACGACGCGCTGAGAGAAGAGTCCGCGGCCGATTAGCTAGTTGGTGAGGTAATGGCTCACCAAGGCGTCGATCGGTAGCCGGCCTGAGAGGGCACACGGCCACACTGGCACTGAAACACGGGCCAGACTCCTACGGGAGGCAGCAGTGGGGAATCTTGCACAATGG
>JAYVTO010000001.1:0-9928 GCA_043788745.1 Acidobacteriaceae bacterium | reverse complement strand
CTACTTCGCGGAGGTCAATGCCGACCCTATAGTCTTTCGCTGGAAATACAAAATGGATGATGTGAGTATTGTATAGCTATCAACAGAACGATCATCTAGGCAGGGGCGGGTCTACTGGCGCTTGCGGACGATCCGCTGGCGCAGAAGTCGGCGTGGGCCCAACAACGCAAAACATTTTCGTGCTCGGGCCCACCGGCGTAGGCAAAAGTTTCGTAGCCTGTGCGCTGGCGCAAAAAGCGTGCCGCGATGGCTATTCGGCGCTCTACATGCGCGCACCGGCTCTGTTTCGCGATCTCGCCATCGCACGAGCCGGCGGCAGTCTGCGGAGCGTGCTGGTGCGGCTCGGTCGCATCGACGTGCTGGTGATCGACGATTGAGCCATGGCTCCTCTAACCGAAACCGCGCGCCGCGACTTCCGGGAAATCTGCGAGGACCGCTACCAAACTCGCTCGACGATCCTGAACTCGCAACTGCCGGTGGCGCGTTGGCACGAATAAATCGGCGATCCCACCGCCGCCGACGGCATCCTCGACCGCGTGGTTCACAACGCCCATCGCATCGAGATGAAGGGCCATTCCATGCGCAAAACGCGGACTACCCAGCAGCCTAGCTAACGCTCGCCGGTCTCTCCAGCGCTGGGCGGGGACAAGGGCTGCGCCCCTTTCCCCGCACGCCTTTCTTCGCTAGCGGCGATCTTCCTCCGCTACACTCCGGATAGTTTTCCTTGACGAAGCCGAACACTTCGGCACAATCGAGGAGCCCGCCTCGCTACACTCCGAGATGTTCGCCTTCGCCGGAATCCCCAGCGGCTGCCTGAGAAGTACTGGTTCCAGGTCAAGCAACGCCTGCGCGCGCTCAAGGCTCGTTCGGCGGTCGCGCTGGAGCTCGACCAATGACACCCGAAGTGGCTTTGATTAGCCACTGGCAAAAGCAAAGCAGTCAGTTGGGTTCATTTCGCAATGAGCTCACAGAATCCGGCGAGCACCGTCGCGCTCTACGACGCCTTAACCCACCACTTCAACTGCACCATGATCGTCACAGTGGCCGTCGTGCGGGTGATGGAGATGGCCCGCAACCAGGTAATCCACGTGGTCTCCATGCGGAACCGTAGCATGGCCGCACTCGGGCCCATGAACGTGAGCCGCGTCGTGCACTGCGCAATCGTGGTCTGGCGTGCAGTCGGCCGGGTTGCGGCGCGTCACCTCCAGAACGTGTTCGTCGATGTGATCCCCGTGTGGATGATGAATGTGTCCATTGTGGAGATAGTCGACGTGGTCCGCATGTCGAATCGCGGGATGCCCGCAGCCTTCGCCGTGTACGTGCGAATGTCCGCCGTGGACACGATGCGGATTGTTGCGCATTGGGTTGTTCATCGTTACTTCCTATGATCGCTCGTCGGTCGGATCGAGAAACGGACCTTCCGTGAAATCCCTTGTTGATCGGCGGGGCTCTCATCAACAGCAAATGTCCCACCGTGCGACTGAAGCTCCGCCACCAAGCCTTTCACACTTACTACGACCGCCGGTTGACCAGTTTCTTCACAGGGCCTTTTGCCGCCGATCTCGGATGGACCGGCTCCTCCGCATGCTCCAAGGCGTTCTCAACGAGGCTCGCGATGTGGCGGTCCGCGAGGGTGTAATAGATGTGTTTTCCGTCCCGGTGCCTCGACACGATGTTCTCGGCGCGAAGCACGCGCAATCGTTGCGAGACTGTGGAAAGCTGTTCTTCGCCGGCCAGCTCCGAGACGCAGGCCTCGCCGCGCGCGAGCACGGCTAAGAGCTTCAGTCGAGGAGCATCACCAATGGCTCGAAACAGGCGCGCCGCCTTTTCAATGGCATGCTCAGAAACTGCATCGGCGGTCCGCAGCGGATGAGTGTGACTATACTTCATCAGTTATTCAAGTGTATATTTGTAGTAGCATCATGTCAACCACACGCTCGGAGTACCTGATCCGCGGAATGGACTGCGCTGAGGAAGTCTCGCTGTTGCGCAGAGAGCTGAGTAGCAAGCCTGGCGTCTTCGAGCTGTCGTTCGACGTCGTGCGCGCCAAAATGGTCGTAGAACATGATGCAGTCCGATTCAGCTCGAGTGGCATCGAAAAAGCGGTCCAGGCAGCGGGGATGCGCGCCGAACCATGGTCCGAAGACGCCGCCGCGCCGCCGCCCTGGCGCGCGAATCTCCGGTTTTGGTTGACCGCGCTCAGCGGCTGTCTTGCCGTCGCCGGCGCGTTGATCGACGCGCGGGGTGATGTTCGCGCACTCTTTTCGAGTCACCCCGAAACCTCGCCGATCGCCCTCGCCTGCTTCGCCGGCGCCGTGGTCGCTGGAATGCTGTACTCGGCTCCCAAAGCCTGGGCCGCGATCCGTGCCGCCCGGCCGGAGATGAACGTTCTCGTCTGCGTTTCGATCGTCGGCGCAGGATATCTCGGCGAATGGTCGGAAGGCGCGAGCCTCGCGTTTCTCTTCTCATTGGCCGGACTACTCGAAGTCTGGAGTCTGGAGCGAGCGCGGCATGCCGTCTCCGCGCTGGTGCAAGTGGCGCCCGCGGAAGCGACCGTAGTCCACGATCACGGAGAACATCGCATGGCCGTCGCGCGCGTCGCTGTTGGTGAGCGTGTGCGCATCCGGCCTGGCGAGCGCGTCCCCTGCGATGGCGATGTCGTTTCCGGGGGGTCGAGCGTCGATCAGGCCTTGATTACCGGCGAATCCGTCCCGATCTGGAAGGAAACAGGCGACCCAGTGTTTGCCGGCACGATGAACACGGAAGGCGTGCTCGATATCCGGGTTACCAAGGAGGCGTCTGATACAACGCTGGCGCGAATCGTGCGGATGGTATCGGATTCCGGCTCACGGAGGTCGCCGAGCGAGCACTTCGTCGACAGGTTTGCGCGGATCTACACGCCAGTCGTGATGGTGTTCGCAATCCTTGTTTCGGCAGTACCACCACTCTTTCTAGGCGGTGCCTGGATGCATTGGTTCTATCAGGGCATGGTCATCCTCCTGATATCTTGCCCCTGCGCGTTGGTCATTTCGACGCCTGTGAGCATGGTTGCAGCTCTGGCGGCGGCGGCGCGCGACGGGATTCTCGTCAAAGGCGGGGTGTTCCTTGAACAGATGGCAAAATTGCGTATTGTCGCCTTCGACAAAACGGGTGTTCTGACGCAAGGGGAACCCGTCGTCGATCGGTTTATCGCCGTAGGCAGCCGAAGCGAAGCCGACGTGCTGACCAACCTTGCAAGTCTTGAAGGACACAGCGAACACCCGCTGGCCCGGGCCATCGTTCGGTATGCGGCAGAACGTGGCGTCGTACACGGGCCGATTGCCGAATTCTTCGCGTCTCGCGGAAGGGGTACGGAAGGCGAAATTGACGCCCAACTGTTCTGGGCAGGAAGCCATCGCATGCTTGCGGAAAAGGCACTGGAGAACGACGCTGCCCGCATTGCACGAGCCGGATTCGAAGACGCCGGGCACACGACCGTATTCTGCGGCTCCGACACGGAACTCTGGGGAATGGTGAGCCTCAGCGATCCGGTTCGGCCTGAAGCCGCCGCCTGTGTCGAGGCTTTGCGCGAACTCGGAGTCGAACGGCTTGTCCTACTGACGGGCGACAATACGAGCGCGGCGCGAGCAGTTGCGGCAGCGGTTAAGCTCGATGCCGCGCAGGGCGAACTACTCCCCGAAGAAAAGGCGAGAGAGATCATGAATCTGCAGGGTTCGCTCGGTGGTGTTGCCATGGTCGGCGACGGGGTAAACGACGCCCAAGCCCTCGCCACAGCCGACGTAGGCATTGCGCTCGGGCGACGGGCGACGGACGTTGCCTTAGAGACTTCGGACGTAGTTCTCATGTCGGACGATCTTGGCAGAATTCCGGTTCTATTGCGTCATTCGCGCCGAACGGCGGCAGTGATTCGACAGAATGTCGTTTTCGCTCTCGCGGTAAAGGCGATCTTCCTGGTGATCGCCTTACTCGGCCTAGCCACGCTTTGGATGGCAGTGGCCGCGGACATGGGTGCGACACTGCTTGTCACAATGAACGGTTTGCGTCTGATGCGAATGCGCCGCCATTAGTACATCAGGGCACTGTCCATGATCCGATGTTCTGCCACCCGCTACCCAGGCCGGGGTTGTCGGAGGCGTACGAGAAGATTCCTTTCAGCCCGGAGTAGCCCGACTTGAAGGTGATCGCTAAACTCACGACGAGCGTGTTTCCAGAAGTACTCGTGCTCGAGGTGCCCAGATTGATACTGCACTGGCCGTTCTGAGCGGTTCCTGCGGACCCGACAGTGAAGGGACCCGTTGCGTTGTTTCCGGCGTCGTTGATTAGGAACAGCACGTTGGTCGACTGTGTGTACCAGAAGGAGCAGCCGGGCGCCGCGTGAAGAGTAGGGCTGATTTGGCCATAAACCGTCGATAGATCCGCGAACCCGTTGCCATCGGAATAGGTGAAATTGAACACCTGCGACGTGCCGCTGCCGCTCGATGGGGTGATGCCGGTAACCGTCGGAGGTTGGTTGGTTGCGCCGACCGTCCACGTTCCTAAACGCTGCCATCCGGTCAGAAGGCCCGCATTATCCTGGGCGAAAGCGTATGTTTGTTTCAATCCTAGATAGCTATTCTTGAAGGTGAACGCAATCGTGAGGGTGAGGTTGTTTCCTAGCGCAGTGATGCCCGAACTTGCGAGATTGATTGCACACTGGCTGTTCTGCGCCGTGCCTGGAATTCCAAGGATGTAGGGGCCGAAGGCGTCTGTGCCAGCATCGTTGATCAGGTAGAGAGTGTTCGTTGAAAGCACGTACCACAGCGAGCAACCGGGCCTTACGTTCAGCGACGCGCTCACCTGCACGTAGACGGTATTAAGATCCGTGTAGCCGTTAGAATCACTAAACCCGAAGTCAAACGCTTGCGTCAATCCCGCGCCACTGTACGGGGCGATCGAGGTCACCGACGGCGGTTGATTTACCGATTGTACGCTCCAAGTGCCCAGGAGGACCCAGCCGCTACTGAGCCCGCCCGAATTCGTGGCCCGGCCAAACGTGCTCTTTCCACCCACGAACGCTAACTTGAAGGTTAGGGCCAAATTTACCGTGAGCGTTGTTCCGCTGCCGGAGGCGGTAGAGCTTGCTGCATTGATCTGACACTGGCTGTTCTGTAACGTCGTTCCCGAACCGAAAGCAGCCGAACCCACCGACCCGGTGCCAGCGTCGTTGGTTAGTGTGACTACTCCGTTTAGCGGATTGTACGAAGCCAGACACCCGAAAGAAGCGTTCAAGCTCCCGTTGAGTTGCATGTCCACCGCCGTCAGATTGCCGTATCCTGAGGCGTCCGAGAAGCGGAATTGGAACGTTCGTGACAAGCCGGTGCCCGAGGCTGGCGATACCGAGACGGTACTCGGCGGAGTCGCGGCAGCCTGGCGGATGGAAGCGACGAACCCATCGTAGCTGCGGACCATGACGTTCTGGTATGCACCCGCCGTGACTGGCAAGTCTGGGGAGGCTGTGTAGCCCGCAACGAACGCGTTACTTGACGAATCGATCACGAGGGCCGTGATGACATCTTCGACCGAGCCGCCCAGGTACGTCGCAAAGGAAAGCGAACTGCCGGTCGCAGAAAGGGTCGCGACGAATCCCTCTCTGGAGCCGCGGTTTGTGGGCTGGGTTGGGCCTAGAGTTGGGAAGTTTGTCGAATCTGTGTAACCCGCGACCCAGGCGAGACCGACGGCACTTACACGGAGCGCGGTAATAACATCGTTTCCCGAACCGCCGAGGAAAGTAGAGTAGGTAAGTCCGTTACCCGTTGGGTTCAGCTTTGTGATGAAGCCATCGTATTGGCCCTGCCATGCGGTTTGGTAGACTCCAGGCGTGACAGGATAGTCCGAGGAAAAGGTGCTGCCGGCAACATACGCGGATCCGCCGCCGTCGACGCCGAGCCCGAAGGCCTGGTCGGCGCTCGAGCCACCGAGGTATGTGGAGTAGATCAACACCGTACCGGAGCTGTTCAATTTCGCCACGAAAGCGTCTGAGTTACCGGCGCGCGAAGCTTGAAAAGCGTTGACTACGGGAAAATCAACGGAGTCTGTCTGGCCCGCGACGTAGACGTTGGATGAGGAATCTATAGCGAGTGCGCTGACAACGTCGATTCCCGCTCCACCGAGAAACGTTGAGAAAACCAGCGAACTGCCTGTCGACGCCATCTTGACTACCCACCCGTCGTAGAAACCTCCCCGATGTGTTGACTGCACGACGCCTGAGGTGACAGGGAAGTTTGTAGAATCCGTGTAGCCAGCGACGTAGATGTTCGTCCCGCCATCGATCGCAATGGACGTGCCCATTTCGTTGCTGGTGCCCCCGATATAGCTAGAGAACATCAGTCCGTTGCCGGCAGAATTGAGCTTGGTGACGAAGGCGTCGGCATTGCCGGGCGGATTGACCCGATACGCGCCTCCAGTGGTCGGAAAGTTCGGGGAGTAAGTCTGGCCCGTGATGTAGACCTGGCCGCTCGAATCCACGGCGATCGCGCGTGCGGTGTCGTTGGAGCTGCCACCTAAATAGGTAGAGTAGATGACCGCGGTCCCGGCCGCGTTGAGTTTGGTGACGAAGATGTCTTTGCCGCCCTGATAGTTCTGTGCCGGGCCGACTTTTGGAAAGTCGATGGAGTAGGTCTCTCCGGCGACATAGGTGTTGCCGGAAGTATCGACGGCGATGGCATATGCTGCTTCTGTGTTGGAGCCGCCGAGAAACGTGGCGTAGCTGAGCACGGGGTCGATCGTGAGCGGTTGCGCGCGGTCATAGTTGCCTAATGCAAAGGACGCAACGCCATTCCGCAAGGAGAACTTCACCGCGATCTCGCGTCGAGCGCCGTCGATCCACTGAAACGCTACGGGCCGGTGTTGACGGATTGTGGTTCCGCCGGAATCGATTACCAGATCATCCTGCTCGTCGATGCGAGCCGCAGAGCCCCGGCTGAACTTCATCTTGACCTTGGAAGGATCTCCGCCAGGATTCACGATGAGGTCAAACTCCATTTGCCGATTGGTTCCGTAATACACCAGATCGATCTTCGGATAGATGGCCGCTGCGCGAATACGCCTCCAGGTCCTCCGGCCGGTTCGCCAGGCTCGCGGATCGTTGCCTATCATCGAGTTGGACTGCCCGGGAAGCTGCTCTTCGGCCACCAACGAAACTGCCGGATTCGCGCCTGAGAACGAGACCGAAAGGACGCGTCCGGCTGGCGCGTGCGCCGAGAAGCCGCAGGCTCCTACGCGGATTGCGAGGTTCGACGTGCGGGCTACGAATTGCCCTTCCGTTTCTTCGAAAGCAAGTGGAAGTGCCGCAAGATCGGCGGTGGAGCGACCGGCCGCAAACGTGGCTCGGGCACATAGGAGAAGTCCGAAAACCATCACCCACGTGGTAGTCGCGACGAGGCATCGCGGTTTCATACCGCTCTATTGAACGGCAGGTTTCGCGAAGAACGTCAGACCGCGATTGGGTCGGATATTTCCTATCGCGTTGCAAGCGGGCCTAGTGTAGTGCGGCTCAAATCCCGAACAATAACATGTCCGCTCCGTGACGCGCTCGCTGTAGTCTTGGTGAGATCCGCTGACTCTCTAGCGGCGACTGGGCCGTGGGCAGGTCCATCGTTTCAGCACTCGTGGGGAGCGAGGAGTGGGGGACTGGAAGGAGACCGGACGCGGCAAGCTATAGGCGAAGTTCCTTTATGACCGAGTGCCGATCTCCAGCCCGACTTCGGTTGCGGGTAGTTCTTGTTTCAAGAACGAGCCCGACCCGGTTGGAGAGTTTGTGAATGATCGCTCTCCGAGCCGAGCGCCCGGTCTCAATCCAACAGTGGAGAACAGAGCATGGCGAAGGGAACATCGGTCTCCGAGCGTTTGGCGAGAGGAACGCGAAAGCAGCGCAAGGATGTGCAGCGATGTCCAGCGGCGGCTGCAATCGGAGAATCCGGGGTGGGAGTTGGTTCACCCGAATGCAGCCGGAATCGATATCGGAAATTCCGTCCGGACGGCGGAGGAAATACGGCCGATCCGGGCGATTTAGAGGTTGCGCGACCGGCATGTACAGGAAGCGTCGCGCTGAGAAGTATCGAAAACACAAGGATCAGACCGCAGTCACGAGATGAGTTTCTGGCGAGCGAGAGAAAGCACCCTGAAAGGTGTCGAATATCGGCAGCAATAGGGCGGGGTGCGCGCGACCTTACGGTCGCGCCCCGGCGAACCCCGCCCTTGACCGGGGAGGGGTTATAGCGGGTGCTGTCGGTATGGGTGAGACCCAGTCATTCCATCAGAAACTATCCTGCAAGTCCTAAATTATATGCAGTTTGCAGACGGAGAGGCTGCATCCTTACGGGCGCGCACGTATCGATCGGGTGGGTCTATGTGGCTAGTGCTCGACTAGAGGACTTGCGCTTTGGTGATGGAGATACTGCCTTCCGATGTCTGGACGGAAAGCTGGCGCTTGCCGCGACCGATGTTGCCGGAGGCTGCGGAGCCGAAGCGGCCTTGTTCGGCGCGGAGGGGGAAGTCGGACTGGATACTTCCGGCGAGCGTGCGCAGACGGGCGACAGCGGAGTGCTTCGAGGGGAGTTCGACGGTAACGTTGCCGTGGACGCTGTGTGCTTCGATGTCGCGGTCGAGGTTGTGGAGTTCGATGTCTCCTTCTACTGTGCGGCCGACGAAGCGCATTTTGGACGGGATGCGGACGATGAAATCGACGCGGACGTCGCCGATGTTGACCTCGCCGCCGCCGCCGTTCAGGTAGAGCAACTTGGTGCTGCCGTCGCTCGCGCTGGAGGCGACACGGAATCCGCCGCCGGCCGTGGGGCGGCATTCAAAGGGCTTTGCGGGGTCACTTGCGGGGTAGACGGCGCAGACGGTGACGCCCTGGTCGTGTTCGACGACTTCAATGTGGACGTCGTCGATGTTGGCCTCGGAGGTACCTCGCTTTAGGGCGACGACTTCGACTTCGTCGCCGGAGGTGCGTTCGGCGTAGACGTTGCCCAGGAGACCGTTAATCTCGACAACGTTTCCGCCGGTAACCCACCCGCGCCACCGAAATTCTTCGGTCAGCAGGCTGGGCGAAGCGGCGCTCATTGAGGTTGCCGACAGTCCGGTGAGTATCCACCACAGCATAATCGCAGGCATTGAGGCCTCCTTCCGCTCCAGAACGGCACGTCAATGGCCATTTTCCTCTGCGAGCAACTGACTTTGTTCTCAGTTGCTTGCCTAAGAAGGTGGCGCGCCTGCTGTGTCCGTACTTGGGACAACAGGGGCGGAACCGCACATTCCGACGCTTCGCTTCCCCGTTGGCCCTGCCTGATTTACGGAACCGGCGGGGAATGGTTCCAAGAAGTTGCAACAAATGTTAGATGTGTCGCTTGAGGCGCAACTCCATGACGAGCGCGGAGTCCTCGGGGTCTGCGTAGTAGCGGGGGATCTGGGCTGTAACGCGGAATCCAGCGGACTTGTTGAGTGCGATCATCGCTTTGTTCCTGCGACGAGTTGTGGTGATGACGCGGGTGCAGCGGTTGTGTTTGGCAAACGCGATCTGCCAAGCCTTCATGAGGCGGCCGAGGCCGAGGCGGTGGAATTTGGGGAGAATTCCGGTGGTGGCGATGTAGAGAGAGCCAGGCTGGAGGGGTCCGTTGTCGTCGTGGCTGCGATCGAAAGCGGTGCAACCGACGGGGAGGCCGTCGAGGAGCAACCAATAGGATTCGCATTGCTTCCAATAGGAGGGCGGGAACCAGTCGGATTTGGGGAAGACTTTATGATCGAAGGCGACCAGGCGGCGGAGGTCGGCGGGGAGGTCGGCTTTGCGGAACTCGATGTTCATGTGGGGGGATCTAAGTAACCAGTATGAGCCCCAGCCTGTGACGGGCGGGGTTCTTCGTTGGCGTGGGGGGGCGCTCGCTTACGCTCG